>NZ_JBQQES010000009.1:0-159335 GCF_052259005.1 Psychrobacter sp. 1Y10
GGCTATCGTCCACAGTTCTACTTCCGTACCACTGACGTCACTGGCGCAATCCAGTTACAAGACGGTACTGAAATGGTTATGCCTGGTGACAACGTTGAGATGGGCGTCGAGCTTATCCACCCAATCGCTATGGACAAAGGTCTTCGCTTTGCAATTCGTGAAGGCGGCCGTACAGTAGGCGCTGGTGTTGTTGCTAACGTTAATGACTAAGAAGACATTGCAAGGTTTGCTGCATTCAGCTTAGTCTGATGAGTGTGAAGCCTTTAGTTAAAAAGCCATCCTTATATAAGGGTGGCTTTTTTTTGATGAAGAGTAAGACGAGGAAGCATAATGGCTACTATAAAAAGTCTGTCAAATCACGATTTAGATTTTGTCACAATAATACAAATGGTAGCGAATATTGAAGCTATGGTGCAGGCGCAAGAGGCGTGGTCGTGTCAAGCAATGGTTGATTTGCTAGAGCAAGATAACAATCATATCCTGATTGCTTATGATAAAGGCAAAGAAGAAAAAATTGCTAGCCATAAAATAGTGGGTTATTGTCTGTATCAGATAGTATTTGAGCAGGCAGAAATTCTACGAATTGGTACTCGTCCTAAGTGTCAACGCCAAGGTATCGCCTCGCAGATTTTTGATAAATTAAATACTGAATTGATAAATAAAGATGTGGAGACGCTACTGTTAGAAGTACGGGCGGACAATGCTCCTGCGATAGCTTTGTATGAACAGCAAGGGTTTTCAATGATTTATAAGCGTCAGGGCTATTATCGTATACCGAATCAGCCAGCAATTGATGCGCTCATCATGCAACGTTTGCTATAGCACTGTGATTTAGTATTGTGAGTTTCGCATTTTTTGAAGAGGTTATAGAGGAGGGGCAGCGTTAGGTATTTTACAGTCTGCGCCATCAATGTTATAAGTACTGTCTGCTTTCATACGTTCAAGTACTTCAATACGCTCAGTGAGTAACTCGACCATACGATTTATATTCGCCTGTTGCTTTTTCACTTGCGTAAGCTTTTGCTGCGTCAGCATCAGTTGATCATCAAGGTTGAGATGCCCATCATAATAGTCATTAAGGCTGTCTTTGATTTCAGTGAGCGTAAAGCCAATAGCTTGAGCGCTTTTGATCAGCTCGATACGTTCAATACACTCTGAATGAAACTCAGTATAGAGACGAGATCCAGCTTGACGCTTACGTGATTTTAGCAGCCCCAATTGATCATAATGGCGTATGGTGTCCTTGGTCGTATTGGCCTGTGTTGCCAATTTTCCAATCAGTAAAAACGATGTATCAGGTGCCATACTAACCTCGTTGACCAACAATTATAAAAGGTTTGTTATTACAATAGCATTTGTTCTCACTTAAGTTGCCATGGCTCTATTGTATCAATTAGCGATACGGATAAGGATTTGTGAGAATCTTTTCGCCATGTGGTTGAACCACTGCCAATCAGCGTATCTAGCTGCGCTAAAAAATTAGGGCGCGGTAAAGTCGTTGCGCCTAAGCTTATTAAATGATCATTTGGCAACTGACAGTCTACAAGTGCGACATTGCTTTGTTCGCACAAACGCATCAAGCCCCAGAATGCAATTTTTGAGGCATTAGAGGCACGGTGAAACATCGACTCACCAAAATAAATACGGCCTATTTTTAACCCATAAAGTCCACCAATGAGCGCGCCTTTCTCATCCCAAACTTCAATACTGTGGGCAAATCCATGAGCATGAAGTGCTGTGTAAGCCTCGATCATTTCCTCATGTATCCAAGTATGCTCACCTTCAGGCAAACCATCACTGCGCGGTAAACTACAGGCATGAATCACATCATCAAACGCCTGATTGAGCGTCAGCTGCCAACGAGTACGGTCTGCTTGCTTGCGTAGCGATTTGCTTGGCTTATAATCGGTCGGCACTATGACGCAACGCGGCTCAGGACACCACCAAGCGATAGGCTCATCTTCGTTAAACCAAGGGAATAATCCCTGCGCGTAGGCGGAAATCAGCGTTTGAGGTGCTAGATCGCCACCTATCGCCACGATACCGATACCATCTGGATCGATAGAAATAGGGTCAGGAAAGTCATAACGCCCAAGACTTTTTAAAGTCTCAGGCGTGATATGACTATCATTTTGTTGAGAGAAGTTGCCCATTTAGGCTTCTTTATCAGCAATTAATGTCGACGCATATGTATGATCGGTGGCGGTCGCTTCTCCGATAGCATCCAAATACTTTTCGGCATCGAGCGCTGCCATACAACCAGTACCAGCAGAAGTAATGGCTTGACGATAGACGTGATCAGCGACGTCACCTGCTGCAAACACCCCTTCGATACTGGTTTGTGTAGCATTACCATTCAAGCCGCTATTGACGATAAGATAGCCATCTTTCATGTCCAACTGATTTTTGAATAAATCAGTATTAGGCTTATGACCGATTGCTACAAACATACCATGACTATCTAACTGTTTGGTACTACCATCAATCATAGATTCAATGATAATGCCGTTGACACCCATATCATCACCAACCACTTCTTGGACTTTATGGTTCCATTCGATTTTCACATTACCATTTTTGGCTTTTTCAAACAGTTTGTCTTGTAGAATTTTTTCAGAACGTAAGCTATCACGGCGATGCACTAATGTGACTTCAGAGGCAATATTTGATAGATATAACGCTTCTTCAACAGCGGTGTTACCACCACCAATCACCGCAACTTTTTGATCTTTATAAAAGAACCCATCGCAGGTTGCACAAGCGGACACGCCCAAACCTTTAAATTTTTGTTCTGATTCTAAACCTAAATACTGCGCTGATGCACCTGTTGAGATAATAAGAGCATCGCAGCTATAGCTGCCGTTGTCGCCAGTCAACTTGAAAGGACGCGTACTTAGATCAACA
Source organism: Psychrobacter sp. 1Y10 (assembly GCF_052259005.1). Lineage (NCBI taxonomy): Bacteria > Pseudomonadati > Pseudomonadota > Gammaproteobacteria > Moraxellales > Moraxellaceae > Psychrobacter > Psychrobacter sp. 1Y10. The sequence goes on from NZ_JBQQES010000009.1 coordinate 2,905, forward strand.
GCATTGATATGATCGTAGACCAGTTCGGTACCGAAGCGCTCAGCGTGTGCCTTCATACGATCCATCAGTACAGGGCCTGTCAAATCATAAGCATCACCTGGCCAATTATCGACTTCAGTGGTGGTGGTTAATTGTCCGCCTACTTCCATACCAGTAACCATTACTGGCTTTAGGTTGGCACGTGCAGCATAGACGGCGGCAGAGTAACCTGCTGGACCTGAGCCTAAAATGATAAGTTTTTCGTGACGCGTTTCTTGAGTAGCAGTGTTGTTTTCAGTTGACATACTTTTTCCTTGCTAAATTTGATAAACGATGATTATAAAAAACTAGAAATGATTGAGTGATTTTAATGATATGTGATACTAACATAAGGGCCGTTACTAAGAAGTGCAAGTTTGCTAAAACTAATATGGATATTATTACAATTAAAGTATGCTCGCTGTGTTTGTGCAGCTCAATTTTGCACAAGATTTATCTGAGTAGAGCGTTATAATTTTTTACCTCTTTTGTTGAAGGTTAATTATAGTCAATCAATAGTGTTCATAGCTATATTTTTCAATGAGATTGCCTTCGCTATTTTGTTGAGGTCTCTACTTATTTATAAATTCGTTATCGGTGTGTTTTCTTGCACGTTTTATTCATAACATCGTCCCCAATCGAGCTATGTATTTGTTATTATAAGAAGTTATGCTAAACGCCTAGAGTGTGAGTAACATCGGCTAGCGATAGGCAAGCATATTACTAACATAGAGTGCTAAGTACCTATTTTAAATGTTAAACGACGACTTTTACGTCATGTATAGCAATAAGATACCTTATAATAGCTGTTTTATTATAGATGCTTTTTATAGACCCCGTTTATAAAGACTGTTTATAAGTATTTGGCTACGTCAATCTATGTCAGCACTTTATGTCAGCATGATTCAGCTTAATCATGGACTGACGACTATTTAGTATGGATAACAAGGCAGATTTTACGTGATATCAGCACCGCTTATTGAGTATTTAAAAAAAGGGATATTTACCTTTCTTGGGATAATTTTGGCCGTTTATTTGTTCGTTATTTTATCGACCTATACCGGCAATGATCCTAGCTGGTCGCATATTAGCAGTGATATGACGACGATTAATAATATGGGCGGCTCAACAGGCGCATGGTTGTCTGATCTGTTCTATAGCTTTTTTGGCTTTGGCGCTTGGTGGCTACTGGCTTTTTTAATCTATGAATCTATCTTGATTTGGTGGGACAATAAGCCGACGTTTTGGTTGCTACGCTTGGTGGCTTATGTCTTTTTAATACTAAGTAGTAGTGCCTTGTTTGCGCAAATTGTTGCTCTAGTACAGCAAGTTACAGACCCTATTGCATCAGGCCTTGAAGGCGTTGCAGGCGGCATCATCGGGCTTGAGTTGCAAGCACGCCTGACGCAGCTATTATCGCAGTGGGGAAGTGTATTGTTTTTGGCAGGGTTTGTCGGTATCACTGCGACGTTTGCGTTCAATATTCATTGGCATAAGTTATATGGTAAGCTTATCGATTTGTCATGGCTTGGCTCAGGTGTCAAAGATAATAGTGTTCAGCATATCTACAGTCAGCAAGGCTCTGATAATACAGCATCTAACGACGAGGAAAACAGCGCAGCTCATAAGTTAGCTGCCAGTACTAACAACCATACAAGCACTGAACGTAAAGCGAAACAAAGTGCCGATGGCTACGAGCAACTACCCCTCGAGCTACAAACCGCTGGCGTAAGCCATACGCCAGATAATAATAGTCGCTTTAGTCATGCGCTAACGGATTTTTTGGCCAAGTCAGGACTTGGCGCTAGCGTCAAGGCGACTGTTGCAGCCAATGCTGCTGAGTCTGCTACAAATCAGGCTACTATGTATGACAGCTCGCAAGCATCAGCTCCTATATCGAATAACCATACTGAAAACGCTAATAATAAGACACAAGTAGTAGCACCCACTATGCCTACTCGTAAAGTTGAACCTAGCTTTGCATGGAATGATGCTGGTACGGTCGATGATTTATTGGCCACTGAATCTGAGAAAGATCAATACGTATCAACGCCGATGCCCGCTACAGATCCTGTTATATCTGCACCTGTAGAAACTCATGTAGATTTTGAGCAAGCAGTAGAATATGACGATAGAGCGTTTGAAAATAACCAATCTGATGCAATCAAATCTGAACAAATAGATACGACTGCTGCTATTGAACAAACACCCAATTTAGATGCGTTGGCAAATACTTGGCTAGCTGAGAACGAGCCTGCAAAGGCAGATAAAGCATCTTCGTTTGAGCATACCACCTCTGCTGATAACGTCGTCACCGACCATCAAAATCCAATACGCGAAGCCACGAAGAGGGCTGAACATCAAGCTTCACCAGTGGTTGACGAGCAGCCTATAGTTACAGAGTCTGTCGCTAAAGAAGCTGTAGAGAAAAAACCTATATCCAAAGAGACTGTAGCTGAAGAGCTTATAATAAAAGAGAGAGCGGCGGAAACTGACAACGTTGAGGTTAAACGAAAGTTAAACGTACAAGAGCCGGTGATATCGAAAGATATGACCCCGACCAATACGCCACCTGCCAATCCAAAGACGGCGTCAAAAGCTGAGCCGGCGGTAGAAAGCGTTAATCCAAGCGTAAGTGTTGAGCCGATAGCAGCGTCCAAACCAACGATGAGCTTTGCCGTCCCCAAGGGTGATAGTAGTAATCATATTACCGATATGATGCCAGAAGACGATAGTCGTTTGGGCGATACAGATGCGCCAGTCATGCCTGATATCAGTGATGATGCAGCGTTTAGTCAAAAGTCACGCTCAATGCAAACCGCTCAATATCGTGCGCAGCTGACCCCCATTCCAGAGCTGTCTATCTTAGATAAACCAGATCCTGATCGTAAGCCAAGCTATACCATTCAAGAGCTTGAGCAGTTATCAGAGCTATTGGAGATTAAACTACAGGAGTTTAATGTCAAAGCCTCGGTCGTAAATGCGATTCCAGGACCAGTCGTCACGCGCTTTGAAGTAGATTTGGCCGCTGGGGTAAAAGCCAGTAAGGTTACGGGTATTTCACGTGATCTTGCGCGCTCCTTGTCTATGGCGTCATTACGTGTGGTCGAAGTCATTCCAGGTAAGCCTTATATCGGCATCGAAGTGCCGAATAAAAAACGCGAAATGGTGCGTCTGATTGAGCTTTTAAATACTGAAAAATACAAAGACCCTAAAGCGCAAATCAGCATGGCAATGGGTAAAGATATCGGTGGCAATCCTATTATTACTGATCTTGCTCGTGCACCGCATATGTTGGTTGCAGGTACAACAGGTTCTGGTAAGTCAGTATTGGTAAACTCAATGCTGCTCTCGATGCTACTTAAATATACGCCAAATGATTTGCGCCTGATTCTCATTGATCCAAAGCAGCTTGAGCTGGCCAACTATAATGACATTCCACATCTATTAACGCCTGTCGTCACCGATATGACAGAAGCGGCTAGTAGCTTATCTTGGTGTGTGGCTGAGATGGAGCGCCGTTATCAATTAATGAGCTTGCTAAAAGTGCGTAAACTTAATGAGTTTAACAAAAAGGTAATAGCTGCTGAAAAAGCTGGCAAACCGATGCTTGATCCATTATGGCGACCTAACGACAGTGTAAGCATTGACCAAGCACCGAAGCTTAAAACCTTGCCGATGATTGTCATTGTTGCGGATGAGTTTGCCGATATGATTATGCAGGTCGGTAAGCAAGCAGAAGAGCTTATCACGCGTTTGGCTCAAAAATCGCGGGCGGCAGGTATTCATCTTATGCTCGCCACTCAGCGTCCATCGGTCGATGTCATTACTGGTTTGATTAAAGCCAACATTCCAGTACGTGCGGCATTACGGGTTAATTCAAAAGTCGATTCACGGACAATTTTGGATAGCGGCGGGGCAGAAGACATGCTTGGCAACGGTGATATGTTGTTCTTGGGGCCAGGACAGATTGAGCCAGATCGCGTCCACGGGGCGTACGTTAGTGACGAAGAGGTCAACCGTGTGTGCGATGCATGGCGTGAACGCGGTGCACCAGACTATATCGACAACATGGCGGGCAATTTTGAATTGTCGAGCCCTGGCGGTGGTGGTGCTGGTAGTGCATCTGGTGAAGACGACGATCTTTATAATGATGCAGTCGCCTTTATTATGGAGACTCGTAAAGTATCTGCTTCTAGCATTCAACGCAAATTTAGTATCGGTTATAACCGCGCGGCGCGCATCGTCGACTCTATGGAGGAGGCTGGACTGGTCAGCTCCATGGGTAAAAGTGGTAAGCGTGAGTTGCTTATGTAAATACAGGTAAATCTGGCTAATAAAAGAAAAAGCGAGTCGCAATAGTGGCTCGCTTTTTCGTTTTAATAAATAGAGTAATGAACAGAGCAGTACTGATAGGTGTCTATTCGTCTGCTATCTAAACCGATATACTCAATAGGTTTGATGATCATAAGTAAAATTATTTCTAAGCAAGGATGCAAAAATGTTTAAAGAATATACTCAGTACGACGCGCTAGGATTAGCAGAATTGGTCAATTCAGGACAAGTCAGCGCTAAAGAGTTGTTAGATGCTGCCGTCAATCAAGCCAACAAACTCAATCCAAAGCTTAATGCCATTATTCACCGCTTTGATGAGCGTGCCTATGATGCCGCGCAAGCAGGATTACCGAAAGGTGCATTTACTGGTGTCCCTTATCTTCTCAAAGATTTGTCTTTCTATTTCTCTGATGAGCCATTAACGATGGGCAGTCGCAGTGTCAATATCATGACCGATTACGACAGCGAAATTGTCAAACGCATGAAAGCCAGTGGCGTTAATACCTTTGGCAAGACTAATACTCCCGAGTTTGGTCTAATCATTACTACTGAGCCCAAAGCACATGGAGCTACCCACAATCCATTCAAAAAGGGCTATAGCTCTGGTGGCTCATCGGGCGGTAGTGCAGCGGTAGTCGCCAGCGGTATTGTACCGATGGCAGGCGCAGGAGATGGCGGCGGCTCGATACGCTTTCCTGCAGCATGGTGCGGTGCATTTGGCCTTAAACCTAGTCGCGGCCGCAATCCAATTGGTCCTGCATTTGGTGAAGGCTGGGATGGCGCGATCGCCGATCATGCCATCACGCGCACGGTGCGTGATAGTGCAGCGATGCTTGATGCGACGAGTGGTACTGAGGTGGGTGCACCTTATGTGATTGCTCCGCCCAATGGCACATTTTTGCAAGCAGCAATGCGTGCACCTCGTCCGCTGACGATTGCTTTACATCAGCGGCCACTCATTGCCGATACTGTAGTGGATAAAGAGGTGTTGGCTACTCTGGAAAAAACCGCTAAGCAATTGGAGGCTATGGGGCACCGCGTTGTGCCAGCTGAACCAAACATTAATATCGAGAAATTTTGGCATGATTTTATCGTAGTGGTGTGTGCCCATACGGCTTTTACTATCGACGATATTGAGCGCTGCCATGGCAAACAGCATGTGCAAAACCTTGAGCCGCAAACTTACAATATGGCGATGCTTGGCCGCTCATTGTCTGCTGTCGATTTAGTACATGCAAAACACGGCTGGCATAATAGCCAATACCAGACGGGTAGGCTACTTGAGCAATACGATATGATCTTATGTCCCACAGTACCAACGACAGCGGTGAAGCATGGAGTGTTGCCACCAAGCCGAGTAGACGAGATATTAATGAGCACCTCAGGTCTATTAAATAAAGGTATTAATATGGGTAAATATACCTTTAGCTCAGGGATGATTGAGAAGCTTAGCCATCCTGTACTGAGCAAAATGGCGTTTACTTTGCTCGGTAATGTCACAGGCTTACCTGCCATGTCACTGCCACTTGGAATGAGTAAAAAGGGTCTGCCAATTGGCATGCAATTGATCGGTCGTATGAATGATGAGACCACACTACTAAGTTTGGCAGGAGAGATTGAGCGCGCAGGATTATTTACTAAGGCGGCTTTTGAGAAGTAACTATACCAAGTAATAGGGTTGTAGAATTGATCTAGTCAAAGCGATAGATATCCATCCCAAGGCTATGATGCGCCATACTTTCATGCACAACAGACACGCGCTGCGCTGCGCCTAGTGCAAAAAATATCGGTAACAGGTGCTCATCGCTTGGATGGATGTTTTTATAATCAGGATACTGTTGCCAATCTAGCGCCGATGGAATGTCTGTTTTGAGCTGTTGTAACAACCATAGCTTAAAATCTTTGGCGGCAGGATCAATGCTATCAGCCTGCCAGCGTAGCGCTTGCAAATTATGAGTGATATTACCTGAGCCGATAATAAGTATTTGTTGTTCGCGCAGACAAGCAAGCTGCGCACCCAGCTGATAAAGAGACATACTATCATAGTGCTGCGGCAAAGATATCTGTACGATAGGGACATCTGCTTCTGGATACAGATGTTTGAGCGGGGCCCAAACACCATGATCACAGACTCGCATTGGATTGGCACTACAAATGATACCGCGTGCTGTTAGCTGCTGCGCTAAAGACTCAGCTAGCTCAGCATGACCTTGAGCAGGATACTGTAATTCGTGCAATTTAGGATCAAACCCAGAAAAATCATGCCAGGTCTTAGGTTTGGGATTGCTGCTAATCTCAAGCTTGGCAGACAGCCAATGCGCAGACATAATAACGATAGCACGAGGTTTGGGTAAGTTCTGTCCTATTCGAGCAAGGGCGTTCGTGGTCGCAGACTGCTCGATAGCAAGCGTCGGTGCACCATGAGATATAAATAACGCTGGCAGTCTTGCTGCATTATTGAGTCCTGCAGGTGCATCTGCCCAAGCGATAGCCGCACTGATGGGCTCGATCGCTTTAGCATGATCATAAAGATGGTTAGACGGCATAGGTTTTGCAAGTTTCGGATAGCTCATGTACCGTTTATTAGGGCACGTATGGGTTTTTCAATCTTGCGCTGAATTTTCTGATAGATTAGTTTTACGACGCTTGTATAAGCGTCTTTAGTTACCACGGTGATAAGGATGATTGTGGTTGATGCTCATCGCTCGATATAACTGCTCCATCAATACTACTCTTACCAAAGGGTGCGGTAACGTCAGCGCTGACAATGACCATTTTACATCCGCCTGCGCCAACACGTCTTGCGAGACGCCATCTGCCCCGCCGATTACGAACGCAATATCATCGCCTTGCTGCATAGCATCCGCGAGTTTTTCTGCCAGACCTTCTGTCGATAGCATTTTACCTTTAACATCCAGTACCCAAAGCTGTTCACGGGTAGCAGTTGTGTGAGCTGCCAAGATTGTCTGTCCTTCTTGCTCGCGATACTGCGCCAAATTGGCATCAGAAGGGTTCTTGGCTCGTTTGGCTGCGGCCAGCTCAACGATTTCGGTGCTGAGCATAGGCTGGATACGTTTATAATATTCATTAAAGCCGCTTTGTACCCAATTGGGCATTTTATTACCAACGGTTAAGAGCCTTACTTTCATTGCCGCTTGCTCCTTAGTTTTTTGATTTATTTTATAACGACTAAATATAATTTATTCAATCGTCTCTTGTTAATCAGTCAACGGAGATAGTGTCTCAGAGATACTATCTGTATCTTGGTTACTACTGTCTTTAGTGATGACAGTCAGCTTGGCATCAGATTCAAAGACAATCGCTTCAACATCATCCAAGCTCCTTACACCTTCAGAGCGCATGGCACACTCAAGCTCTTGACGGGTTAAGCGTTCAGTACGCATAGCCTCTGGTAAGTATTGTCCTTGATAAAAAACAATACGGGGTTCGGACAAAATAACGTTACTAAATTGTGGTGAAATCGCCGCATATTTGGTCACCAAAAATTGTAGTACATAAAGTACCAAGATTGAGCTAAAGCCTTCGATAAGCGGAATCTCTTTGAGTAAGATAGTACTCGCACCCAGCGAGCCGATCATCACGGTGACGATCCAATCAAAGTTATTTAGCTGTGAGGTAGAGCGTTTGCCTGAGACTTTGGTTGTTATCACAACTAATATATAAACCATGGCTGTGGTTAAAACAATACGTCCAAGCTTATCTATACTGTCAAAAAAGAGCATGTCCATCGTATTTACTCCTATCTATAATACAAAATATTTCAAATTCTTAGATTAATAAAGGCAGTTTAATCCAGCGTAACGGAATTTAAGTATAAATAATGCAGAAAATTTGTAGTACGTTATAGATAGATTGTCAGTCTTTAAGATGATTTTCGTTTTGGATCCAGTAGACGATTTAAGAGTAGGATACTGATTCGCGCACTGATGAAGGTGAGCACCAATATCATGATTAACGCAGAGAGTAGAGGCAGGGGCTGCTGTATAGTCATCTCAAATAATACCTCACGGCTCACCTCATCAAACAGCAAGAACCATATGCCCAAAAAATAAACGGCAGTCAGCAGCCAAACGACAGCCACTCCGCCAAACACTAAACGATTGATCTCATCTCTACCTAGCGCCCGCTTATGATGCTTGATAAATTTATATACCGCAATATAAGCACCGATGATGATAGAGAGCACAGTGACCAAGTGCGAGTTGAGAGTAACTTGAGTTTGGATCATCATAAATACCGTACTGGTAAGAATATAACCAATCGCGAAAAAACCGATATATTGAGCCAGCTTAGGTGAGTCTGATTGAGAGTTTGGCAGTTGATCATTGCGACCTGTCTGGGCAGTAGACTTGCTAAGATTGGTTGTCTTGCGTGACATAAGCTGACCTTTATAAAAATAAAAACGTATAATGGATATAAATGTAGTAAGTAGTCGATAAAAGCAAAACCAGCGCTCTCAAATAGATGCTGTAGAGCTACTTTTTTGATAGAAAATCAGTGCTGCGCAGTCCAGTCGAGCATGGTGTCCAACACCGTTCTAGCATTATAAGCGTTTAGTGCCTGCTCGGTATTGATAAGACCGACGACGACATAATCTTGTCCGGACGCTCCTTTGACATAACCTGCCATCGAGGTGACATTATTTAAAGTGCCCGTTTTTATCCATGCACGACCAATAGCTGCCGACTCAGGTAAACGCTCGCTATGAGCGGCAATAGTACCGCTGACACCCGCGATACCTAGAGAGTTGACATAGGCGTCAAAGCTTGGATGACTATAAGCGTATGTTAACAGCTCGCTTAAGTTGGCCGCTGTGATTGTACAGTCGCGGCAGAGTCCTGAGCCATTGGTCAAGTATGGCGGCGGCGTACTTAGATGAGTTTGCCACCACTGGCTCATGGTTTGTAAGGCAACAGAATAGTCTGTAGCAGTAGGCTTACCAAACTGGTATAAGCTGCTTGTTTGACTGTTTATTATTTTATTATTAGCTGTCTCATCATAAGCTCCTATTGATAGTGCTACTTGCTCAGTCATAACATTATTAGAGAAGTGATTGATGTCATAAATTTGCTGAGTTAAATTTAACGATGGATAACTAACAAGAGGGAGCGGTGATATGGGCAGCGCTGCTAGACCACGTGTTGGTTTTGTATTTTTTGCCGCATCAAAAGGGGTTTCTTGAGTAATGACGTTCCCGCTTAGCGTATTGCCTAGCTCTTGCCATTTGGCAGCAATGACGCGTGCCGAAAAATCTTTGGCATCAGGATACGCGACATAAAAAACATGCTCTTTACAGCTAGTTGGTAGAGTGGTATTTAAGATTAGCTGTTGGGATTGCCACTGCGGCGCTAGGCTATAACGGGCTTGACCACAGTAAGCTGAGCGCGTATTTATCGTATTAGGCAGTTGGTAATTTGCCAGTTGCGGTTTATAAGTCAGCTGCGCTTGTCCCTCATTTAAGGGATAGCTTTTGATGCCGATAGTGCTAAAGTTTACCAAAAAACCATCAGGACTGGCATTATAAGGTCGCAATGGTGCGTTATCAAAGGCCGCAGGATCTTTGCCAACATTTTTAAAAACCCCGCTATCGATAATAATATCACCGCTGATATGACGAATACCTGCTGCTTGCACTTTATAGAGTAGCTGCTGCAAACGCTCATGGGTCATTTTGGGATCGCCACTTCCTTGAATAACCAAGTCACCGAGTAGACGATCGCCGATAATAATACCGGTATGATAGACGCGTGTCTGCCAGACAAAGTTAGCGCCTAGCGTATCTAAAGCAATAAAGCTGGGCACCAGTTTCATCGTACTGGCTGGCGTGCGCGCGATATCTGGTTGATGACTTAATAAAGGTGAAAATGAAATTTTGATCGCGGGCGTAGCAGCGTTAGCACTACTGTCTTTATCAGTACTTACATCAGTACTTACATTGGCATCTTCATCGCTATTAGCATTATTAATAGACGTTGAGTTTACATCGTCTGGGAGTACTGTTGGAATGCTTTCTAGGCTTTGATAAGTATAGGGGTCATCCGTATAAGCGTGTATTTTTTGCTCATGCTTTTTAATCGTGCGCTTCTCAATAGTAGTCAATGTAATCTGCTGACTAGGATCGTTTTTAACATAGTTTGTAGCATGGCTATCAGCATTATTTTTGCCATTATGGTTATTGGTTTGCGCCGTTTTCTGACTGGTGCTATTAGCCTCAGAAGTGTTGCTTGCAAGCTGAGTCTGAGTATCAATATTGCTGTCAACAACCTGTATCGGAGGAGGTAGTCGGCTGGCGTTTTTGTCACCCACTGGGGTGATAATAATACTGATGTCAGCAGCTGTTAACTCTGCTCGCGATAGTGCTGCTTGGATAGCGTCTGGTAGTGCTGCTTGTGCGTGAAGTGGCGTTATGATAGCTGTGGCAAATAGTGCAAGCGTTGATAAGCGTTTGCTAGACTGATTAAGCGGTCGCAAATAAGTGCAAAAAATTTTCAGTTTGGCAATCGTTGTAGGAGGCGTGCAAAGTTTGGAGGTGAGTTGCATGAATGGTCTACCATCAGGTGGCAAAAACCGCCTATAGTAACATGAATCGGTGGCAATCTTTAGCGTACATGTAAAAATGCCATGGCCGTCATGATGGCATCGTTATAAGCATCGTGAGTACCAAGCTCAGGAATATCATAATGCGCTAAGATACTGGTCAGATGCTGCGATTGACCAGAGAGACCTTGGGTTTGGCCGCTCATACGCCGACTATATAAATGCCGCACATCAATGACGTCATTGGGTAAAGTAGTACCCATATAGCGCTTTACCAAAGGGTTTAAGAAGCCAGTATCTATCTTTGGGCAGAATCCAACTATCGGCCGATTATCAATAAACGGTAATAGTAACTCGAGCATCTCATCGTAGCTCATCCCGTTTTCAACGTCAGCAGTACGCAGACCATGAATGACAATGGTATCACGATCAGGCATCACAGGTGGCCTGCAAACCAGATGCATACCATTGCCTGTATCGATAATATTACCGTTGATATGAATCGCTGCTACCGATAATAGGTGATGCCTTTTTGGATTGAGCCCCGTCATCTCACAGTCTATCGCGACCCATTGCTCAGCTATAGGTTTGTCAAACATCGATGCCAGCTCAGGACGCTGCAATTGCGACTTTTGCCACGTAGAAGATAACTGCTTTAACCAACTCATATCAGTCTAACATGCATTTATGATGCCTCTAATTGATAGTGTTGCCGCAGCTGCGTTTTGAAGCTTTTGACCACGGCTAGACACTCTTTTAATAAGTCACGCTCAAGCGCTGATAAGGTAGTCGGGTCGACGTGCCGGGCATACTTATCATTTGTAGAGAGTGCGACGGACAGACGCTGCGCCATAAAAAACTCTAAGGCTTCCGATAAGGTGTCAGCACGCTCTTGGTTTAAAGTGCCAGCTTGTACTAAACCTTTAAGGCGACCTTTAGTGCTAGGCACTTCTAAAATATCATTTTCTAATGCTAAGGTACGGATACCGTGAACCAGTGGAAAGATACCGGCTTTTTTAAGATCAATATCATGTGAGCTGGGTTTACCGCTTAATAACGGTACAAACTTTTGCCACCATTGATTGACATCACCGAACTGGAGCGCTGCCCGTACAAACTGCCGTACGAACATCCGATCTGATTGACGATGCGCCGTTTTTAAATGGTCACGTATATCGTTTAGCAGGGACTCATCGCCGCAGACGTACTCACCATCAAGTATGGCGGATAAGTAAATACTGTGCATCGGATCGGTATTTTTAAACCATAAACTGATCTGGGCTTTAAACGGTTTTAGTGGTTGCCGCCACATTGAGTTATTCATCATGATATTGCCATCACACAGCGGATAACCAAGATCTGCTAAATGATTGTTAAAGATATCAGCAAACTGCGCCAACTTAGGATGAGTAAAGCCATCACGAATGATTAATGCATTGTCTTGGTCGGTACGCATGATTTGCTCACCGCGACCTTCTGAGCCCATTACGATAACGCAGGTATTTTCTACGACCTCATTAGGAACGATGAGCTTCCAAAGCTTAGTAAAGACTTGCGCGTTTAGCGTTTGCACCATGCGGCTAACGACGCCGATTTTGACACCGTTTTGGTGCTGCGAGCGAATATAGCGACCAATGAGCTCGACCGCTGTATCTAGGCTGTTTAAGTCTTTTGCTTGCTCAATTTGAACACTAATAAGCTGTGAGTGGTGACCGAGATAAGCCAAGACATCGCTTTGCCCCAGTACACCGATGACCTGATCTTTATTATCAATAACGGGTAAGCGGTGGATACGGTAGCGAGTCATGGTCATTAGCGCATCGCCAATCTCATTGTCAGCATCGATAGTGCGTAGGTTGAAGCTGGTAAAATGCTGGCAGGGAGTGGTAGCAGGGTCTTGCTGTTCGCTGACCGCACGGCAGATATCAGTATCAGTCAAGATACCTAGCTCATGATCTGAACGGCGGGTAATGCTATGTTCAGTTTCAGTTTCAGTTTCGGGCTTAGAAATATTTTCAGCATTGTTAAGCGTGTTTATGGATTGCTCTAATAAATGATTGATTGGACGTACCAGCACATGCTTCAATCCAGCTTCGGTCATGATACGTGCCGCCTCATGTAGGCTATTATTGGCATCAACAATATGTACGGGCAATAGGGTTACATCAGTGACTGGTTGTAGCATGATTTGCTGCACTTCTTGCTGCGCCGTATAGCTTTCTGCATGCAATCCTAATGCTTGACCTTGCGTACTACGCCTTTGTTGTAGTGCCTTTAGCCGCTCAGGCAATTTGTCTGATAGTAGTTGGCGAACTAGATGATTTTGCGCGCTAATTTTATCGATAGCAGCACCATCAATTTGCAGCAATAAAGTATCTTCGTGAGCCGTATATTGATAAGGCTCAGTACTGCCATCGTTTTGTGCTTTGACAATACGGCCTTGCGATTCGGGCGTGCGGCGACTATCGAACCAGTCGTTGCTATTTAGTTGGTCGGAGTGATTACTACCAAAATAAGAAGCGACAAATTCGCCAGCTAGCGTTTGATCAACTTGTCCTTTTAATACCACAAAAAAATTGTGTAAGTCGTCACTAGTTAAAGATTCATTTGCGCCAAGATAGCGGACTTGGGTGTTTTTTTTGAGGCTTTGACGTTCAGTTGAACGCAATACATCAAATGGAGGCTGGGTAAAATCAAGATGGGGCATGGCATCATCCTTGATAGCGTCGCCAACAAAAGCAGTTTATCATCGTGAGTTTAATGATTAAGTCAAAACTATAAAAATGCTACTCTGCGTAGGCGACTATAGTAAAACGATATTGTCTTACTATAGCACTATCCTGCCATTCATAACATTGTTGTTAATAAGGATATATTTAACTTAAAATTTCTAGTCTTTTATCTTTTCATACTTAGCACATCAACCGTTAACTCACCAGTTTGGCTTGCGCCGTTAACAACTTGCGAATACGCTCAATGGCCTCGCGGCTCTCGTCAACACTAGCAACGAGAGCGATACGGACATAACCTTGACCGGGATTTTTACCATCAACTTCACGTGACAAGTATCGCCCAGCCAGTGCATGAATATTGGCTTGTTCGTACAGTGCTTTGACAAAGACTTCATCATCACCATCAAACAGCTCAGGAACTTTTACCCAAAAATAAAATCCAGCCTCAGGCATACGTAAATCTAGTAGCTCGCCTAACTCTGTCATCCACAGCGCAAACTTTTCTTGATATAGCGCCCGATTGTGCGCCACATGCTTCTCATCTTGCCAAGCGGCAATCGATGCCAACTGATGAGGTATAGGCATCGCACAGCCTTGATAGGTGCGATATTGTAAATAAGATTTTAGAATAGATTGGTCGCCTGCGATAAACCCTGAGCGCAGGCCGGGGAGGTTTGAGCGCTTAGATAGCGAATGAAATACGACGCAGTTTTTAAAATCATTGCGACCAAGTTCGGCACATGCTTGCAGCAGACCAATAGGCGCTTTATCAAAATATAATTCGCTATAGCATTCGTCGCTGGCAATAATAAAGTTATATTGATCTGATAGGCGAATGAGAAACTCCCAGTCCTCCATGGTCATCACTGATCCAGTCGGATTATTTGGACTACAGATAAATAACAGCTGCGTTTGTTGCCAGACAGCTTTAGGTACGGCGCGGTAATTGCCTTTAAAGTCATTGCCTAATACGCAAGGTACAAAGTATGGCGTTGCTTGAGCGAGTATCGCAGCGCCTTCATAAATTTGATAAAAAGGGTTGGGCATGACGACGATAGGATCATAGGGCTTGTTATCTGCATTGTCCATAGCTTGATGAGTAGTATTGTCATTATGATTCACTACCGCTTGTACAAAACTAAAAATCGCTTCACGTGTGCCCATGACCGGCAGTACTTCGGTATTGGCGTCAACATGATGCAAAAAAAACCGCTTCTCAAGCCAATGAGCGATGGTCTGACGCAGCTCAAAGCTGCCGTTAGTGGTCGGATAACGACATAGTTTGTCTAAGTTTTCTTGTAATACGTCCAGCACAAAAGTTGGCGGTTCGTGTTTTGGCTCACCAATTCCAAGCTTAATCTCAGAATAGTCGTTGGCTGGTATGCTGTTAGCTAACAGAGTCGCCATTTTGGCAAACGGATATGGGTGCAAATGCTTTAAGTTGTTATTCATAAGTTTGGTAACTATAATAGGCAGTTGATAATAAATATATAAAGAAAAATTACATTTAGGCAGTGTAGCACTTCTCCTATTTTTTGTCTTTTGCTTCTCGCTCATGTTTACTGCTATTTACTAACGAAATACTTAATAGCAGTTTAATGTTTTAGCTGTTTGTCTTATCACTCATAGCTTATAAATAATAATGATATAAGCAATGACTGCCATTAACTTTGGTAAGTTGTTGTTAGGATGATTGATATGCTTAAAGCTTCTAAGGCCGACCACCTTAATATCGAAGTTATCAATGCCAGTAATAACAATACTGATAATGCTAGCGATGTTGATAACACTAGTGATAATAATGTGCAGCATGCTGGTTTTTGTGAACAATTGAAACTGCGTGAACAGCAATGGTGGCTGGCACGTCAGCGCCTTATAATGCTCGAAGAGCGCTGGATGTTTTGGTTTGGAGATAATAGCCTAATTATGTGGCTATTATGGCAAGTAGTCAGCTATGTAGTCGTCGCTATCGTTCTGATGCTACTTAGCAGTCTATTAAACGTAGAGCTGTATTTTTGGATGTATATGGCTGTATTTGGTGTACAGACTGCATTGTTTGTAGTGATGTTATCGTCTAAAGGGCGTTTGGCAAATCGTTTGCAAAATCGAATTGATATTGCAGACCTTGTACGAGAACAGGCGTTAAATGAGATGTATATATTGGCATCAGATATTATTTTACCTGCTATTCATGCTAGCGCGCCTATCTCTTTACAAACGATTTGTGAGCGTTATAAGTCCCATCTAAAACTGGCTAGCTTGCAACGTCTGCTACAAAAAGAAGTCGAAGCTGGACGTTTGATATTAGGGCAATATCAGATAGAAGCAGAAGTATTGCCACCAGAGATTGCTGACGAAGAGTTGTCACCTTATGCCGACAAAATGATTTATAAAAGCCTGATTCATATGTCTTAGAACCATGCTATTTCATTAGAACCATAGCATTTAAATCGGTTAATAGCAGTCACGCTAGGCTAAGCGTGACTGCTATCTGGTAAGACGCTAATACTAGCAATCAAAGCCGCTTTTAACGTATCAAGTTTGTCTATAGATAATGGCGCATCGTTTTGATCACTGAGATAAAACATGTCTTCTGCGCGCTCACCTAAGGTCGTAATACGAGCCGCATGCACTTCAATTCCTTGCTGCAAAAATACCTGTCCCACTCGTGCCAGTAACCCTGGCTGATCAAGTGTCTGTAAGCTCATGACATGTTGACCTGAAGCCTCATTAAACTCAAAATCAATAATAGTCGGTACATCGAAATGTCTAAGCTGGCGCGGGATACGTTTTTGCGCAAGTTTGGGTGTTGTAGGGTTTTTAAAAGCATCTACTAAACGCTGCTTTAGCTCTTGTTGACTGTCCTCATCTTTTAATAATGTACCGCTACGATCAAGTAGCACATAAGAGTCTAAAGCAAAGTCACGGGTCGCGGTGATGATTCGTGCGTCCAGTACATCAAGACTCATCTGATCAAATACTGCCATGGTGACCGCAAATAAGTTGGCCTGATCTTGGGTATATACAAAGACTTGTACAGCATCTAGCGCCAACTCCCGATGCTCACGTAATACAACTAGTGGCATACTATCAGCATTAGACGCATAGCCGATAGGGGGATGGTTTAAGATGGCTTCAGTATGCCATAAGATGTCTTCTGCAATCTCACGTAAAAAGTATTCATCACCCAACTCATCCCATAACCTAAGCACCTCATCACGATTCATATGCTGATTGTTGGCATTATCAAGCATCGTTAGCGCTTGCTTACGCGTTGCACGAATCATATCTTGACGGTTGGTCGGTGCGTCGATATCAGCACGTAAGATGCGGCGCGTCTGTGAGTATAGTTGTTTCATCAAAGTTGCCCGCCAGCTGTTCCAAAGCTGAGGATTGGTAGCGTTCATATCTGCCACCGTCAATACATACAAATGATTAAGATGAGTGACATTACCGACCAAATCAGCAAAGATAGTCACCACTTCAGGGTCTGAGATGTCCTTTTTTTGTGCAGTCATAGACATTAATAAATGATAGCGTGTGAGCCAGCCTACCAGATGAGCATCGGCTTTACTCATACCATGTGCCAAACAAAACTCAATCGACTCAGTCTCTCCAAGTTGACTATGATTGCCGCCGCGACCTTTGGCAATATCATGGAACATCGCTGCCAAGACCAAAATCTCTTTACGCTCAATGCGCTGAAAGATAGCACTAACCAACGGAAAGTCTTCATAAAAACGCGCGTCGGTAAAGCGGTGTAAAATTCGAATCAAAAATAGCGTGTGCGCATCGACCGTATAACGATGAAATAAGTCGTACTGCATAAGACCGGTCACTTGCGCAAAGGCAGGAATATAGTTACCCAGTACCCCATAGCGATTCATCGCACGCAACCGATGGAACAAATAGTTTTGCTCTTTGATATTTTCTAAAAACAACGCTTGATGTTCAGGATTGTCACGGTAAATCTGATCGATACCGCGCGCGGCAATTTTTAGTGCGCGCAGAGTTCGGGTTCGGATGCTCTTTATCCCGTATTGTCCCATAAGTAAAAACATCTCCAAAATCGCTTCAGGATGCTGAGAAAACACACGATGATGGGAAACGGCAATCTGCTCGCCAACCTGATTAAAAAGCGCGTTTAATGGACGCTTAGTCGGCTGCTCATCATCCGGCAGATGCGGCTCTATGATGGTCTCATAGTAATGATTGATAAGCATCTCAGACAACGTTGATATTTGCATTGCACAGCGATAGTAGTCGCGCATAAAGCGTTCAACCGCGGCGTTAGGCTGATCATCTGGCTGCGACTCATAACCCATCCGCTGCGCGATATCGCGCTGATAGTCAAACAGCAGCTTGTTTTCGTTACGGCCTGTCAGCTCATGTAAATAATGGCGTATCTGCCATAAGTAACTTTCAGCAAAGCTTAGCTCATCGAACTCTTTTTCGGTCACAAAGCCTTGTTGTACCAAATCATAGAGTTTGCTGACTCGAAAGTAGCGCTTGGTCACCCAGCCGACGATATGAATATCACGTAGTCCGCCAGGTGCGGTTTTGATATTAGGCTCAAGATTATACTCGGTGGCGTTATGCCGAATATAACGCACCTTAGCCTCATTGATTTTTACTTCATAAAAATCTTTTTGTGACCATAATTTGTTAACGACATCGACAGGAATGCTCTGTAGCGCTTCATTACCGATTAACAATCGAGCCTCTAGTAACGTACTGGCAACCGTATGATCCGTGGCCGCTTCCAAGCAGTCATCGACACTACGTACCGATAGCGCAGGCTCAAGACCAATATCCCATAACATCGCCACCAGTCTATCAATTTTACTGCTAACATCGGTCTGTAACTTATCAGGTGCTAGCAATAAAATATCGATATCTGAATACAGAGAAAGCTCACCGCGTCCATAGCCGCCAGTTGCAAATAATGCCAAATCTGTCTTGTCTAAATCAAACCACGTAAACAACGCCATCAGCAAACCATCAATAGCATCGCTACGAGCGCCAACCAATTGACGAATATTCGCTCCACGCTCAAGGGCGCGGTTAATATCAGTATTAATTTGGGTCAACCATTTGGGTATACCAAGTAAAGACTTCTCCGTATCAGATGATGAGACCGTATCTGACGCAGGAAAAGAGGGTAGCGGAGTTAGGTTAATAGAAGCAGCATCGAAAGAGAACATGAGCGTTATCCAATCAAGAATTCAGAAATAGAGATTATTAGAAATGAAAAGCAAATAAAAGTATAAAGGTAAAAAAGCAGCAAGCATGATGTTCAACGTGTATCCATCGACTAACAATGATAATAGCCTAAAGACGATGATAGCCTAAAGACGATGATAGCCTAAAGACGATGATAGCCTAAAGACGATGATAGCCTAAAGCCGATGATAGCCTAAAGCCGATAATAATAGTCCAAAAAAAAAGACCGCCTAAGCGATCTTTATTTATATCATTGGGTCAAAAAGCTCAAATCTTCTTCAGGACGCGTGGTAAAGACTTCACAGCCATTATCAGTCACGACCATGGTATGCTCCCATTGGGCAGACAGCTTACGATCTTTAGTAATCGCCGTCCACTCATCCGGTAGGATCTTGGTCTGCCACGTGCCTTGGTTAATCATTGGTTCGATAGTAAAGGTCATGCCAGTCCTAAGCTCAAAGCCTGTGCCTTTTTTGCCATAATGCATGACTTGTGGCTCATGGTGAAACTCATTACTGATACCGTGACCACAGAACTCACGCACGATACTAAAGCGTTCAGGCTCGACCACTTCTTGGATAGCAGCACCAACATCACCCAAGCGCGCGCCATCTTTGACGACACTCATGCCTGCATAAAGCGCGTCTTGTGCCACTTTACAGATACGCTGCGCCATGATGGAGCCATTACCAACGATCCACATTTTTGAGGTATCGCCATAGTAGCCATCTTTAATGACAGTCACATCGATATTAATAATGTCGCCGTCTTTAAGCAATTTGTTTTCGGTTGGGATACCGTGGCACACCACATGATTCACTGAGGTGCAGATTGATTTCGGGAAGCCATTATAATTAAGCGGCGCTGGAATAGCTTGTTGCTCATTAACGATATAATCGTGAGCAATTTGATTGAGCGCCTCGGTACTGATACCGACTCTCACGTGCTCATCAAGCATCACGAGTACATCGCTGGCAAGCTTACCGGCAACGCGCATTTTTTCTATGGCTTCAGGGAACTGGATAAGGGATTTTTTAGTCATCATTGTCGTACTTATAGTTATAGAATGAAAGTAGGGGCATTATAGCATAAATACATGGTTAACGGCCCTACCATAGACGCGAGCGGTCACGGTCTTGCACTGATAAACGCTTGACAGCTTTATATAAAATGCCAAGCGAGTACTGATTTAGAATAATTAAGACTAAATCAGCAGTTAGCAGGTAGGGTATGTCTTGACAAGGTGTATTAGCAAAATAGCTATACAGTGAAACAAATCTAAAAGCAAGGGTGTACGCAATCTTTCATGACAATAATCTGCTCGTCGTGCATAATAGTGTTGATGTTCAGCACATCTATCTAGCAAATTAAATAAGAGCTATTACAAAAGTGCTAGCCTCAAATAACCAATAAAAATATATTGATTATACAAAGGTTTAAATTTATCTATTATAGGAGCTTCTATGAACAGTATGACAAAAGTAATGATGGCGGCAACGCTTACAGTAGGTACACTTGCTGCTGGTTGCCAGACAACCCCTAGTGTCACTGCACCAGTCACGCAACCAATTACTACTAATGCGCTACAAGCACATGATTGGCAACTCGTTGATGCCAAACGTAGCAATGGTGAGAAAGTCACTCAGCTATTCTTTGATCCGTCTAAACCTTTGACCTTAAAGTTTTTTGAAAACGAGGGCAATGACCGTGTCACTTTTGTCAACACTTGTAACAACATGGGTTCTGACTATAGTGTGGTAGATGGTAACGTTGTCCTAGGTAATGTCTTATCTACTATGATGGCATGCCCTGAGCCACAAGCAAGCTTTGATACAGCGACACTTGCAACAGTACAAGGCAAGTACAGCATCAACAATAACGCAAACAATGTACCTATCTTGACTATTCGCAATGCAAACCAGGTGGCTCACTTTAAAGCCATCGCTAAATAGGTAATAACTAAGTACCTAAAATGGTTTGACATGGTTTGTATAAATTATTGTTATTACTATAAAAAAAAGACGAATAATTGTTAATCATAGCGCGCCTCACTATATAATGTAGTGAGGCGTTTTTCTGTGACCTAATTATGTGTCCTAATTATTTTACCTATTGTCTTATTATTTCATCAACGGGTATTTTTCATAGCAGATACATGACACGCTTAGCTACTCAAACGCGTTTTTCGTCTTTTAATTTATTGCTTCTAGCCAGAACCTAACTGAGTACCTCTTTATGCCTACCTCTAGTATTCCTCAACTTCTACACACAAAATACCTTTCTATAACTCAGACGAATATCACTTGCAATATTACGGCGGGTATTGTACTCAGCGTTTTTTTAACGGCTTGTAGCACGTTGCCGATAGACAAAGGCGCGCACACGCTTACTAGCAGTACGATGACAAGTCCACTAACAGCGAAAATGCCAGCGGTAGATCGTGCAGGTCGCATTGCCTACGTGGAAGAACAAGGCGCAGGGTCTACAAAAGTCTCTAGTCTGTACAGCATTTATCCTGACGGTAGCGATAGACAACTCATAGATGAGCTAAGCGGCTATATATATGCACCAGCATGGTCAGCTGATGGGCAGTTATTGGCTTATAGTAAGCAAACCCCGCGACAAAACCCAAAAATCTATATATATGATGTGAGTCGCCAAACGCACAATCTGGTGGTGGGTACTGAGGGTAGCAACCTATCACCGTCATTCTCACCAGATGGCAAAAAGCTGCTCTATAGCTCAACCGTTGGCGGTGACGCAGACATTTATGAGATGCATTTAGATAGTGGTAAAACCAAACAGCTGACCACACTGCCTAGCACCGAGGTGCAGCCAAGCTATGCCAGTGATGGCCAAAGCTTCGTTTACACCAGTGATAAGAAAAACGCTGGACGACCGAGAATATATCGCTATGACTTTGCAACTCGTAACGCCACTCAAATAACGATGAAAGATTATGCTGCCAGTCCGCAGCTCAGCTTTGATGGCCAGCGCCTAGCCTATCTAAACGACCGTCAAGCGGCGATTTTGACGCTAGCAACTGGAGAGATTGTTAAACTTGCAGAGACGGGTCTAGATGAGCCAGCACGTTTTTCACCCTCTGGACAGTATAGTGTTTATCCTACGCGCACCTCACGAGTGGACGGACAAAGCGGTGGTAGCATAGTTATACATTCGCTAGCGGGTCAGACAAGCTATGCCATTAGTAGTAAGGCTGGCGGGGTTGTACGTTCACCTATCTGGGGTCAGTAATCATTCATTATTAACTTTAGGGTAGAGGCTATGGCGCACAAAAAGAAAAACGTACGTAAAAAAGAATGTCCTGTTTGCGAGCGCGAGTTTAGCTGGACTAAAAAACTGGATAAAAACTGGGATAGTATGGTCTATTGCTCAGACCAGTGTCGCCGAGTGAAGAAATATGAAGGGCTAGAGCATCAAAAAGAAGATAAGTAGGCGTTAATAGAAAATGAGAAGTATAGAAGAACGAAGGAGCAGACGATGGCACATAAAAAAGTAAACTTACCACAGAAAATATGCCCCGTCTGCCTGCGGCCATTTACGTGGCGTAAGAAGTGGGAGAAAGATTGGGAGCAGGTGATTTACTGTTCTGAGAAGTGTCGGCGGACTAAAAAGAGCGACTAAAATACAAAGATGTTCATATTTTAATTATAAAGGAATCATCATGAAATCAAAGCCGACCTCTAAGCTCAGCAGTCTCAAAAACGTCTATAATAATAAAGTCTTGCCTGTCCTAATCGACAAAGCCTGTGCATTAGATGTTGTGAGCGAGCAAAGAGCGCTTGTCGTCCCAAAAGCCCACGGCATCGTGCTAGAAGTCGGTGTTGGCAGTGGGCTCAATGCTGAGTTTTACAACCCTCAAACCGTCAAAGAAGTGATAGGCGTCGATCCGCACCTGCATCCATTGGCAGCCAAGCGCTTTTCTAGCGCAGGCATCGACTTTATCTCGCAGCCGCTGTCCGCCGAGATCTTACCCCTTGAGGACAATAGCGTTGACAGTGTCGTCATGACCTTTACCCTATGTTCCATCCCTAATCCTATCCAAGCGCTACACGAGATGAGGCGCGTGCTAAAACCGACTGGCACGCTATATTATGCCGAGCACGGCTTAGCGCCGCAGCCTAAATGGGTGAGCAAAATGCAACAGCTCATCACTCCAGCATGGAAGCCAATAGCGGGCGGCTGTCATCTGGATAGGGATATCGAACAGCTGATCGCGCAAGCGGGGTTTGAGGTCTCGGGTCAGCAAGGATTTACGCAGGGCGTCAATATCGTGGGTTATCACTATTGGGGCGAGGCGACGGTTGCTACTCTCAAGTCGTCATAGACTTAGTTAGCTATACAAGATAATCATCAAAAAAAACTCCTTTTAAGGAGTTTTCTTTTACGAAGTCAAAACTGTAGTACAACTTTTTTGCAGTTAACAAGTTAGGCTTTGCTAAACTTTCTCAAGATGGTCTCGAAAAAGCAAAAGACTCACCGCTATCTATTGAGCCGTTCTGATCGTTATCAGCTTCAATAGTGAGGGCAGTGTCACCAGTCACTCGCGCGTAACGCGTACGCGGTTGTGATAATCCAGTGCCACCGTTATCATCATAGAGCATAGAGGTTGCTAACCGTCCAGTCGTGGGATCAACAGTGTAGTTACCCCATTCCATACCATTTTCGGAGTTATTTACTGAGCCAGCTTTATCCACTTGGACATGGACATAAGTCCCATTATCGAAGAATGCTAATCCGATTAGCTCATCGTCATCAGTATCATCGAAACTCCAAGACCCTAAGATCCCTTCAGGTTGGGTTTTTGAAAACTCATGGCTTTCATCACTGTCGATAATGCCATCATTGTTTTCGTCTACTTCGAGGATCAGCTTGCCGTTAGATACCTGAGCATGGCGATTGACAGAATCTGACAATCCAGAGCTACCATTTTTATCAAAAATAGGCGTAGCAGTTAGTTTGCCTGTACTATTATTGATATTGTAATTACCCCATTCCATACCATTTTCAGGGTCACTTGTAGACTGACTACTATTGACTTGGACCTGTACATAAGTCTCGTCATTCATAAAGACAATCGTTGATAATCCACTACTACTATCGTCATTACTCCACGTTCCAACGATTTCAGTGTCGATATTTGGCTGATTGGGTAGTGGTGAGGTCGACTCATCAGAGTCATCATCACATCCTTGTAAAAAGAATATAGCTGTCATGGCTAGTAGCGTTAATTTGAACGATTTCATTTTTATCTCTCCTTGATTTAAAAATGTAAAATCTCAATTTTTACAACTATTATGCCGATATACCTCCTTGTTTTTAACAGTTTGTAAGGCTCATACTATATAGTAATATTACTAAACAATTTAAATATATTCTTAATTATAAATATACCAAATATCTTTAAGTTAATCTAATCAAACAGCTGTTTTTGTTACATATTTATTAAAATTTAAGTCCTAAAGGTTAGGCTTTAAGTTTAGTACTGATTGAATATGGGCAAGAACTTAACAGCAGCTGCTACTATTTAACTGTCAATGAGTCTTGCAATAGAGTGGATTAAAAACACATGTAACTTTTGAAGTCTATGTTTTTTTAGAGCTCAATAATGTTATTCGGCATATTCAGCTTAAAGCTTCAAAATTAGGTGGTAAAACTTCAAGACAGAACATTCATACCCGTCTAGCAACCAAGCCTTCAGGATGTGTTATTTGGATAATATTTGATGAAGATACTTTAGAGCTATACTCGTTTTACTTTTTCGGATCTGAAGCAGGAAAGCCATTAAGTGGCATAAAAAATGCTAGAACTGCTAAATACGCTAAAGGCAATGCAGAAGGTGTGAAGTATGAGCGACCTAATATCTGTATGCTTAATAAAGGACATTTTGCTCGCCACGATAGTATTGAAGTTTTGTACAATGTTTTATTTTTCGCATAAAAGAAAACTGATCGCTGAAAATCTATCTGTCAGCACTCCTTCACATGGCTTAAGAAAAAATTGGTAGTTAACCAAGCATACAAATGGTAATCAGGGCCCACTCACTCGTGTGGTCAAGTCTGAACTTATCAATTATGTTTGTATATTTGATCGCAACTATAACTTTAAATAACCTTTTAACTCAATTAATGAGACATTGAATAAATATGGCGAATAAGACTCAAAAACCAAAAGATGTAAATTTGAATATCCAGGCACGTATATCACAGTTATTGGAAGAATTAACTGCTGATATGTATGAGCGTAATCAAACCATGGCAATTGCACTGCTAGGTGCTATTACAGGACACAACACCTTCTTATTAGGTCCGCCTGGTACAGCAAAAAGTCTAATATCAAGAAGATTGATAGCTGCTTTTGAATCTCCTAAATATTTTGAATACTTAATGAATCGTTTCAGCACACCAGAAGAGATATTTGGTCCTGTGTCTATCAAAGAGTTAAAGGAAGATCGTTATATTCGTCAAGTTGATGACTATTTACCAACCGCAGACTTCGCATTCCTAGATGAAATTTGGAAGTCTAGCCCAGCAATTTTGAATAATTTATTGACTATTATTAATGAGCATACTTTTAGAAATGGTAAAGAGATAATCCAAGTACCCTTAAAGTCTTTGATTGCCGCCTCTAACGAAGTACCGCCACCAAACCAAGGGTTAGAAGCACTTTATGACCGTTTTGTGATTCGGTTATTTGTACCACCTATCGAACAAGAAGAGAACTTTAATCATCTAATTAATAGCAAACCTAGTTCGGAAAATTCATGTATTAGTCCGGAGTTAATTATTAACTATGATGAAATGCAGGAATGGCGTGACAAGCTACACTTAGTAACTTTAAGCGATGATACCTTGTTAGTGATCAAATACATACGGCAACAACTAATCTCGCAGTCAAAAAAGCTAGACGTTTATGTATCTGATCGACGTTGGCAACGAGCAGCAATACTGCTTAAAGCTTCTGCTTTTTGTAATGGGCGTACTGAAACGAACCATAGCGACGCGCTACTGCTTAAATATTGTCTGTGGACGACTACTGAAAATCGAGAAGCGGTACAAGAGATTGTGACGAGTGCAATTGAAAATTGTGGTTTTGATACTGATATTAATCTAGCCAAACTAGATAAAGAAAAGGATAAACTTGACCTTGAAATAAATGAAGAGCTTTATCATTCAGAAGATATTTATGATGTCATACAGCTAAATGATGGTAGAGATTATTTTAAGTTTAACGCAGTATTTAAACGAAGAGGATATGAAAATTATTCTGACTATGATAAAGAATTTGAACTTTATATACCTTTTGAGAATTTTAAAACAAAAGACATTTTTCATTTAGTTGACAAAGCCGGAAATATACAGAGTAGTATTCAAGGTTCATTTAAAGGCCAAGGTAGTTGTGAGGTAACTCTAAGTTCAAATGTTCATAACAATGTAACCTTTAGACCGAATGTTTTATTTAATAAAGGTGATAAAAAGAAAGACATAAACGAAAGGCTAGTTAGCTCACTAGCAGATTCTATAAAAGATATTCGCCAACAACTAATCGAAGTTTCAAAACAAGTTGAAGGAAAATCTACTGAATATAAGCAACACCTTGCCAGTCCATTTGTTACCAAGGAAGAAATTAGCGTTGCTATAACAGGTGTTACCAAACAGAAAGACCAAATTCAGTTGCGAATTGCGGACTGTGAACGTCTGGAGGCGCTATGTCGCTAAACTTCTCGACCTACGGTAAAAATGTCATTGAAGAAGCTGTCAAAAAGCAATATGAACATTTATACAGTCAGGATAATATATCCCGACAGGTCACTACCCAAATAGAGGATTGGCAATATAAAGCTAAATTAGAAATTTTACAACGAGACATATTTTCTGAACATCAGAGCAAATTAACCCAGTGGATTGACTATTATGCCAAAGATTCAGATGAGTTGAACCCGAAAGCTGTCGAAGAGTATCTAAGTTTCTGCTCAGAAGTAGGTGTTCCCGCAAACTTATCTTATTGGAAGAAAGCTTTAAAAGAGAACAAAGAGACTTCAAAGCAAATAAGTGACAAAAAGCCCCATTTTCAACTCCTTTTAAATGAATGGCAAAAGCACCTCGATGTTGCCCAAGCACGTTGGCAATTAGAAGAACTGCAAGCACGCCGCGACCAGTTTTTAGAGCAGTTAATTGAATGGATGGAGTTAATAAAACAGCTGGACCAAAACCTATGTGAATTCGGATTTGAATTAGGTATTTGGTTTGATGATAGTTTAGGTAGCTTAAGTAAACAGAATATTGATGTTCTCAAGCGTTGGTTAAGTTACTTACAAAATGATGGTGGCGTTAAGAAAATAGCGGACTTATTGGGTAAAATGCGCCAAATAGAACACACAAGTGAAATAGAGCGTGTACAGCAAACTATCGAGTTACAAACACCAGTCGTCGATACCAATTCGAAAGAAGAGATTATTGGTTTACGTCTAGCCAAAGATTTAGAGCATGCACTACCGTCTGAACTTGCTTTAATGTCAGACCCAGATACAGCAATTCTTTTTGATTTAAAGTATCTAGAAGCGAAATTGCTTTGCTTTGAGTTACAAGGGCTGACATATCAGAATACAGAAGTAGAAATAACTGTTGAAGTAGAAAAAGAGACAGAAGAAAAGCTAGGTCCGATGATACTATGTGTTGATACAAGTGGTTCCATGCAAGGTACACCAGAAAGCATTGCAAAAGCAGTTACTCTTTTCTTGGGGATTAAAGCTAAAAACCAAAATAGACCATGTTTTGTTATTAATTTTTCTACTAATATAGAAACGTTTGAAGTAACTGGTGCAACAGGTATAGCTGAATTGACAGGTTTCCTTAGTCAATCATTTCACGGGGGTACGGATGTTGCTCCAGCACTTCGTTATGCGATAAAACTATTAGAAACTGAAAAGTATGAAAAATCAGATGTATTAGTAATATCTGATTTCGTGATGAGCGACTTGCCAGAAAGCTTATTGAAAGATTTAGAGCAACAAAAATTGAATGGCAATCAGTTTAATTCATTAGTGATAGGTAATCTTTTTATGTATAACCGCGTAGAAAATTATTTTGATAATGAGTTTATATATAACCCCAACTCGCATCAAATACAGGAATTACTTCAATTTACTGCGCTGCAGAAGAGTAGGTAACTTCTAATATTGCTGAATTCTTTCGCTAAAAAAATCAGCTAGGTAGATTTTTAGCAGCAAGAAAGAGATGTGACGGTTAAACACAATTGTCTCGAATGTATAAGCAGATAGAAGCAAAAGCGGAATCAATTATAAAAATCAATCCCGCATAAAATTTTCTCTAAAAAATCTAACCAACTCTACAAATTCGGATTTAACCACTTCTCAGCAGTCTTGATATCCCAATTCTTACGGATAGCATAATCCTCCAACTGGTCGCGGTCGATTTTACCGACGTTAAAGTACTCACTGTCAGGATGCGAGTAATAAAAGCCACTGACCGAGGAAGCAGGCCACATTGCAAAGCTTTCAGTTAGCGTTGTGCCGATAGCGTCCACTGTACCCAGCCAATCAAACAGTTTGCCTTTTTCGGTATGTTCAGGGCAGGCAGGATAGCCGGGAGCAGGACGGATACCAACGTATTTTTCTTTAATCAGCTCCTCATTACTGAGCGTCTCATCAGCCTGATAGCCCCAATAGTCTTTACGGATCCGCTCGTGCAAGTGCTCAGCAAAGGCTTCGGCCAAGCGATCAGATAGTGCCTGCACCATGATAGCGTTATAGTCATCGCCTGCGGCTTTGTACTTTTCAGCGAGTGCTTCAGTACCGACGATGGAAACGGTAAAGCCGCCGATATGATCGGTGTGCGTGTCTGATGGTGAGATAAAGTCCGCCAAGCTAAAGTTTGGCTTACCGCTGGCTTTGTCCGACTGTTGGCGCAAGTGCTCAAAGGTATGCGTTGGCTGTCCGCCGTCTTCCAGCGCTTTATCATAAACGGTGACAGTATCTGCACCAGTACGCTTGGCTGGCATGATTTTAAACACGCCTTTAGCGACGATTAACTTCTCATCGATCATTTTTTGCATTAAGTCATTGGCATTGTCAAACAAATCGCGCGCCGCTTCGCCAACGACCTCATCTTGCAAGATTTTAGGGTATTTGCCTGTCAGTCCCCAAGAGATAAAGAACGGCGTCCAGTCGATATAAGGCAGCAAGGTTGCGATCGGATAATCATCAAGTATCACTTGGCCAAGTTTACTGGGCGCAGGCGGCACATAGTTGTCCCAGTCATAGTCAAAGCCAAGCTTGATAGCATCCGCATAAGATATCTTGGCCGCTTTGGGCTGACGCTTGGCCAGACGCTCGCGTACCTTGATATACTCTTCGCGGGTCTCATCGATAAGACCTTGACGATTTTCCTTAGAGAGCAGTTTGGTGACCACGCCGACCGAGCGTGAGGCGTCCGAGACATAGATGACCGCATTGTTTTGATACTGCGGTTCGACTTTTACCGCCGTATGCGCCTTGGAGGTGGTGGCACCGCCGATCATCAGTGGCAGCGTTATGCCGCGCTCTTGCATCTGTTTGGCGACATAGACCATCTCATCAAGGCTAGGGGTAATCAGTCCTGATAAGCCGATAATATCGACTTTCTCGCTAATAGCGGTATCGAGGATTTTTTCGCACGGCACCATCACGCCAAGGTCAAGGATGTCATAGCCATTACAGCCAAGTACCACGCCGACGATGTTTTTGCCGATGTCATGTACATCCCCCTTAACGGTTGCCATCAGGATCTTACCTTTGACTTCGCCCTCGACCTTTTCTGCTTCGATATACGGATTGAGCCAAGCGACCGATTGTTTCATGACGCGTGCCGACTTGACCACTTGCGGTAAAAACATTTTACCCGAGCCAAATAAGTCACCGACGATGTTCATGCCATCCATCAGTGGCCCTTCGATGACCTCTAGTGGTTTGGGATATTTCTCCCATGCTTCTTTGGTATCGGCTTCGATAAAGGTGGTGATGCCTTTGACCAGTGCATGGGCGATGCGCTCTTCAACCGTGCCCTCACGCCAGCTCATATCGACGGTGCTGTCTTTTTTCTTGCCGCCATCTTGATAACTCTCAGCGATAGTCATCAGGCGTTCGGTAGCATCCTGACCTGTCTCGCCTTGATTGCGATTAAGCATGACATCCTCGATCGCCTCGCGCGCCTCGACAGGGATGTCATCATAGACTTCAAGCATCGACGGGTTGACGATACCCATGGTTAAGCCGTTTTTGATCGCATGATAAAGAAATACTGAGTTAATCGCTTCACGAATCGGGTTACCACGGAAGCTAAATGAGACGTTGGAGACGCCGCCTGACACCATGGCATTGGGCAGATTTTCGGTTATCCATTTCGTCGCGTTAATAAAGTCAGCGCCGTAATTGTTGTGCTCGGTGATACCAGTTGCGACTGCAAAGATATTGGGGTCAAAGATAATGTCCTCAGATGGGAAGCCGACCTCATCAACGAGTACGTCATAGCTGCGCTGACAGATCTGAATTTTGCGCTCATAGGTGTCAGCTTGCCCATCTTCATCAAACGCCATAACGATGACTGCTGCCCCGTAGCGCATACAGAGCTTGGCATGACGCACGAACTCATCGTAGCCTTCTTTTAGGGAGATAGAGTTGACGACCGATTTGCCCTGAATACGTTTAAGCCCTTCTTCGATGATGTCCCATTTTGAGGAGTCCATCATGAGCGGTACACGGCTGATATCTGGCTCACCTGAGACCAAATTGACAAAATGAATCATCGCCTGTTTGGAGTCGAGCATGCCTTCGTCCATATTAATATCGACGATTTGCGCGCCGCCCTCGACCTGATCGCGCGCGACATCGAGGGCTTCGGTATAAGCTTCGGTTTTGATTAGGCGCAAAAATTTCTTGGAGCCAGTGACGTTGGTACGCTCACCGACGTTGACAAACAGACTGTCAGCGGTGATGGTAAACGGCTCAAGTCCAGACAGACGGCAGGCAGGCACAATCTCTGGTATCTTGCGCGGCGAGTAGTTTGCCACCATATTAGCGATTTGGCGAATATGCTCAGGTGTGGTACCGCAGCAGCCGCCGACGATGTTTAAGATGCCCGCTTTCGCAAAACCTTCTAGCAGAGCGGCGGTTTCTTTAGCAGTTTCATCATATTCACCAAACTCATTGGGCAAGCCTGCATTTGGATGCGCTGAGACATAAGTGTCAGCGATGTTTGAGAGCGTCTGAATATGCGGGCGCAGCGCATCAGCACCGAGCGCGCAGTTAAAGCCAACAGATAACGGCTTGGCGTGACGGATAGAGTTATAAAACGCCTCAGCCGTCTGACCAGATAGGGTACGGCCTGAGGCATCTGTGATCGTCCCCGATATCATAATTGGTAATTCAAAACCAATATCGTCAAACACGCCTGTGATGGCAAATATCGCTGCTTTAGCGTTTAACGTATCAAAGATGGTTTCAATTAAGATGATATCGACGCCGCCTTCTATTAATGTCAGCGTCGCTTCACGGTAGTTGAGTACCAGCTCATCAAAGGTAATGTTACGAAAGGCGGGGTCGTTGACATCAGGCGATAGCGAACAGGTGCGAGAGGTGGGCCCGATGACCCCTGCGACAAAGCGCGGCTTATCAGGGGTTTTAGCGGTAAATTCATCAGCAGCTTCACGAGCAATCTTGGCAGCGGTCTTGTTTAGCTCTGGCACCAGATATTCCATATCATAGTCAGACATCGACAAACGCGTGCCGTTAAAGCTATTGGTCTCGATAATATCAGCGCCCGCTGCAAGATGATCGTGATGAATGTCACGTATCATCTGCGGCTGCGTGAGTACCAGCAGGTCATTGTTGCCGCGTACGTCTTGCTCGATATCAGCGAAGCGCTCACCGCGATAGTCCGCCTCCTCAAGCTTATAGGTCTGAATCTGTGTCCCCATCGCGCCATCTAACATCAAAATACGCGACTTCATTTGCTCAGTAATACGTACGCGAGCGGTTAGCTGCTGTTCTTTAAAAGGAAAGCTGGCAGGCGGTGTTAGGACAAAGCCGTCCGCTGCTTGTAGGTGATTGGTTGGCAAAGAAGTTTGTGAGGCTGTCTGTTGAGTCATAGGTACACTGCTTGTATCGTAATTATCATAAAAAAAAGAGAAAAAGAAAAATTCATAAACTATAGAAAATAAGAAAGCACAAATCTGCAATATTCTAGCATGAAAAATATGGCGCCTATCAGTATGTTTTTATTGATATTCAACAATAAAAATGAGGGTTTTGTCAGCTAAATCTAAGAGTGTTTATCACACCAAAGTCATGCTTAAAGGTCATCTTATATCCTTTTGTATGAATACAAGGCAGCTTTACTATCTATTGATTCTGTAAAGTATTCCATCACTAAATTAAAAAATAAGCCATGCAAGAAAACTGACAAAACTTACAAGGGGATGACAAAAAATAGCGCAAATGCAGATAGTTAAAGTTGTATGCCATGCTAACTTTAGCTTCGTAAGGTTTGGTTGCCCGTAAGTATAGCCTATAAGCTCTCGGATGATAATGGTGAACTATTATACTAAGCGGTGTACATATTATTTCTAACATTCAGACGCATGTATACGTGTATTAATACATGACTGTATAGCGTGATTCTTTAAAGAGTTAGTTAAATAGATGGTTAAACTGTGTAGATAGTAAGTCATCATGTATAAGTTGATTTATCAAAACCTTACCTTTAAAAAGCACCATTCATAATTTTTAAATTCGCAATCAGGATAGACTTCAATATCAAGGATATGAATATGAAACTTACTAAACTTGCTACTATCGGCACATTAGCTGTATCAATTGCTGGCTTAAGCGCTTGTAACAACATGATGCCAGCTAAAGAAGCAACGATGCCAGCAAAACAGGCACAGGCACAACAAGCTCAGCAAGCAACTACTCAAAGTGAAGCGGTAGCTGCAATGAATGTGGTACAAGTGGCTCAAAGCAGTCCTGAATTTTCGACCTTGGTTGAAGCGGTACAAGCTGCTGGTATAGCTGGTCCGTTATCTAATCCCGATGCAAACCTTACCATCCTTGCACCAACTAATGCAGCGTTTGCTGAAGCCTTGCAAGAAACTGGCATGACTAAAGAGCAGCTTTTTGCGAACAAGCCAGCTTTAACTAAGATTTTGGGCTACCACGTAATCAATGGTCCAGCACCTGTATATGCCAAAGATGTGCAGCCAGGTAACGTTATGATGCTCAGCAAAGACACATTGATGATTACACCTGAAGGCAAACTGATGGATGAGAGTGGTCGTACTGCTAATATCTTGCAAACAGACATCGCAGCTAGCAATGGTGTCGTACATGTTATCGATAAAGTACTGTTACCGCAGTAAATAAGACACGTATTCGTTTTTTTATTCCCTGCTTTAAAACTTTATTCCATGCATTAAATACAATGCATATAGCAATGAATAAGAAACCATCTGCTTAATTTTTATAAGGATAGACCCATGTTAAAAAAGACTTTATTATCTCTAGCAATCGCCGCATCGGCCGTATCTTTGGTAGCTTGTAATGATGCAGAGACAGTTGCAGAACCTACTGAGGCCGAAATGACAACTGAACCGATGGTTGAACCTGAACCAATGGTTGAAACTGAGACAATGGAAGAGCCTGAAGTCATCGCGGATCCTGAGGTAACGACTGAAGAAAGTACTGCCACGCAAAATATCGTTGAACTTGCTTCTGACAACAATGATTTAACCATTTTAACAGCAGCACTTGAAGCTTCTGGTCTGGATCAAACTCTAATGGATTCAGGCAGTGAGTTCACTGTATTCGCGCCTACAGACGCTGCATTCGCTGATGCATTGACGAAGCTTGATGTCACCAAAGAAGAGCTATTGGCTGATAAAGACATGTTGACCAATGTACTGTCATATCATGTTATTCCAAGTATGATAGTAAAATCTGCCGATATTCCTTACGGTACAGATATCGAGACAGTAAATGGCCAAGCGTTTTCTATTAGCGAAGCCAATGTTATCACAGATGCTAGCGGCAACACGTCCAATATTACTCAACCAGACGTAATGGCAACCAATGGGGTTGTTCATGTGGTTGATACAGTATTAATGCCTAAATAACAGGTTGTTATTAAAAATAGTATGATTTGAACCCCCTTTAATGTTTAAGACTAAAACCCAGCCAAGCGTGCTGGGTTTTTATTGGATTAAAGACTGTCTGTGCATATTATCAACGCTAGTAATTGCCAGTAATTGATAGGGCATAATGAAGCGCATAAAAAAGCCTGAGACCATTGCCTCAGGCTTTTTATATTATATTAGTACACTATAACTATAACTGCTCTAAAGAGTCTTATTTAGGCTCTTTATGTAGAGGACTTTCAGCCATTCTTTGTTGCTCTTTTAAATGGCGTGCTTCCCAATATGGCGCATTCTTAATACCGTATTTTGCAGGATCAAAGCTATAGCGCTTAACACCCGCTTTACGCTGTGCTTCATAGTCTTTGAGCATGGTAAGTGTTGGACGTGCAACGATAAAGATAACAAGAATACCAACGATATTAAGCCATGCCATCAGACCAACACCGATATCACCGATAGCCCAAATATAACCAGCTGAGTTTAGACCACCATAAGCAACCATTGCCATGATGAGGATTTTAACTAAGAATAAACCCGTTCTGTTTGCGTTACGACCCAAAAAGCGAGTCAAATAAGCCACGTTTACTTCAGCAATATAGTAGTAAGCCAAAATAGTGGTAAAGGCAAAGAAGAATACTGCGACAGCAATGAAAGTATCACCGAATGAGCCGTATACTGATTCCATCGCCATTTGCGTAAAGGCAGGCGCGTTAATTTCAGTAGTCGCTGCTACGTTTTGAACGATGAACTGACCATCAGGTAGCGTACCTTGGATATTATAAGTACCCATCGTGAGAATCATAAAGGCCGTAGCAGAACATACTAAGATAGTATCGACATAGACTGAGAATGCCTGTACCAAACCTTGCTGTGATGGATGCTGAACTTCAGCTGCCGCTGCTGCATGAGGACCGGTACCTTGACCTGCTTCGTTTGAGTAAATACCACGCTTAACCCCCCAACCGATTGCGGCACCAAAACCTGCTTGAGCGGTAAAGGCGTCACCGACGATCATACCAAAGACTTGAGGAATCATATCAAAGTTTGTAAACATGATAATCAAGGCTAAGACAATATAACCTAGTGCCATGAAAGGAACTGCAAACTCAGTAAAGGTTGCAATACGCTTAATACCACCAAAAATGATAATACCTAGTACGATTAGGATGATTACTAACGCTACCAAACGCATAGAGCCAACTTCTAGGCTCCCGATGTTCATGATAGTGCCTTCACCCATTACCTGTGCAAATGCACTGATAACACCGTTTGCTTGTACACCCGGTAAAAACATACCGCAAGCTAAGATAGAAGAGATTGCAAAAAGGATTCCGTACCATTTTTGACCAAGTGCACGCTCAAAGTAATACGCCGGGCCACCGCGATATTCGCCAGTCACCACATCTTTTTCTTTATAGATCTGCGCGAGTGTCGATTCAACATAAGCAGTAGATGCTCCTAAGAACGCCACAATCCACATCCAAAATACGGCACCAGGACCACCGAAGCCAATGGCAGCAGCAACACCTGCGATGTTACCCATACCCACGCGGCCTGCGAGTGAGACAGCTAACGCCTGAAAAGATGAGATACCCTGTTCACTAGATTTACCCGTAAACAGTAGTTTTATCATTTCACTGAACAAACGCACTTGTACAAAGCGCGTCATAATAGAATAAAACAGACCTGCGCCCAAACACAAGTAGATCAGAGCCGGGCTCCAAATAATTCCGTTTACTAAATTGACTAAACTTTCCATATTATGTCTTCCTCAAACGTCCTTAAAATAGCGATAAAGGATATTAAACATTGTACTAAACTAAGGCTTAATATCTTTTTAACCGCTTAGGATGGATTGTAAATGTCTGTATTTATCCGCTTGGCTTATCAAGTAACACAAACAGTGTTAATAGATCCTAGCTGCGGTCGCAAGTCCTTTTGCCTTTCTGGTTGTCACAATATTATGACATATAACGCAGTAAGAATAGGTAGGTAAAGAATAGACCAGCGGATAAAACAAATAATTATTATAATCAAATACGTATCAATTAATAATCTGATGGTATTCAACCATTTACGTTATTCTTGTTTGCTAACAGCTTACAAACTTATAGTACACGAACATGAACCTTAGATTATCGTTAGACATTTTAGTAAATGCTAAATGATAACAGTAAGAGAGCCGTTCAATAGCTATAATATTTGTCACCAAAATAAAAACGATTTTTTGTTTTATACTGCGCTAATATCAAATAAATAACAACTCCACTACCGAATGTATGCAAACCATACGGTTAAGTAACTGCAATTTGCCACAATTTCTTTATAATTACTAGATTTTTTTTTGAATTGTCCGTGTATGTAATTTTCAATAATTGTTTGCTAAATCGATATAAGTCTATTAAATGTATTGTTAGATAGTGTCATACTAGGATTTGAGGACCTTTTATCAACTGCTTACATACTGTTATCGATATTGTAGAAATTGATTAGGTCGTAATAAAAATAAAGGTAGAATAGTAAATTGACGCATAATAAAAAAGTCAGCAGTCCTATTTTGCGGTTGTGTTTTAGTAACGATGAATTGTAAAAAAGCGGCTATGTCGCCATTATTAGCAGCACAATTAAAGACAATCCTTTGTCTGTGACATTACAAGTTATTATTTAGCATAAATGGCTAAGCAGTTAATTATTATTAGGAGAATTAGAGATGACGCGTAAATCTATTATAAAACCTATGTTGTTATCAGCAGTATTGGCAACCTCAACCGTAGGTTTGTCAGGCTGTGGTTATAACAATTTGCAATCACAAGATGAGCAAGTCACAGCAGCTTGGTCAGAAGTAGTCAACCAATATCAGCGCCGTTCGGATCTGGTGCCAAACTTGGTGAAAGTTGTGCAACAATATGCAGACCAAGAGCAAGAGGTGTTCACTCAGGTGGCAGAAGCGCGTTCGCGTGCAGGTAGCATTAATATAACGCCAGAAGTACTCAATGACCCACAAGCGATGGAACGTTATGCTGAAGCCCAAGCTCAGATGGGGGGAGCATTGTCACGTCTGATGGCAGTGTCCGAACGTTACCCTGAGCTCAAATCCGACGCTTTGTTTCAAGACTTGCAGGCACAGTTAGAAGGGACTGAAAACCGTATTACAGTAGCTCGTAATCGTTATATTCAAGAAGTGCAAGGCTACAATACAACGGTACGACAATTCCCAACTAATATCACAGCCAAAGTGTTCGGTATGGATACTAAGCCGAACTTTACTGTTGCTAATGAAGAAGAGATCTCGACCGCACCTACGGTTGATTTTGGAGATGATGAAGCTACTGCACAATAAAGCCAGCGTTTTGGGTCAAAAAGCGGCGTTTAGTAGTAGCTTTACTCGCTATCTATGATTAGTCGCTACTAACAAAGGCGTGAAAAAAGACTCCTATTTATAATAAGTCATAATTTCGTTCAGCAAGCGTGTCACTAAAGGTGGTATAGATTAGATGAAGAATTCAAAAGCAATCGTCTCGGCATTATTATTAACACTCAGCGCGGGCAATACAACGCTGCTGCATGCTGCGCCGGATGATGCTAATGTTGCGACAGCTGAGAGTGCGACCGATGCGCAAATGCAGAACCGTAGCGTTGAGGACTTAGTAGCGATCGCTAAAGCTGGCGAGGCGAATGAAGCCATCAATGATGCGGTACTTGGTAACGACGCTATTGGAGGCACCATACTTGGTAATGAGGCTATCAATCCAAATGCTGCCAATGATGAAGCCATAGCAGAGTCTCAGGCCACTGCACAGCCACCTGTGCAATCTGATGCGGCTAATGTTGATGCTGATAAGCTCATATTAAATCAACCAGTCGTTGATCAAGCAAATATACTAAATCCGCAAGAGAAACAGCGTTTAGAGACCCAGCTTAGGAATATCTACCAGCAAGGTCTAGCTCAAGCAGCAATCGTCATCGTGCCTAGCACGAATGGCTTGCCGATATTTGATTATGCTTTACAGGTTGCTAATAAGTGGGAGCTTGGGGAGGAGGACATTGATGACGGCTTACTGATTGTGGTAGCAGTCAATGATCGTGACATGTATATCTTAACGGGTTATGGGTTAGAAGGCGTGTTGCCCGATGCGGCGGTCAATCGTATTATCCGTGAGGATGTTACGCCACTATTCAAGCAAAACAACTATGGATCTGGGTTATTGGCAGGTGTTGGTGCACTTGAAGCTCGACTCACTGCTGATCCTGAAGTGCTGGCTCGTGCCGATGCCCAAGCCGCAGAACGTACCGCTCAACAAGGTTCAGATGAACCATCAACACCTGTCTTTTTGTTCATCATGGCGATGATTTTTGGTAAGTTTATTACTAGTATTTTTGGACGAGTATTTGGCTCTATCTTAACGGCTGGTGGTTTCTTTGCTGGTTCTTTAGCATTGGGTGGCGGATTCTTTATGACTGTCATTATGGCCATCTTTATCTGGATGTTCTTAATTGCTAGAGGTTCAGGCGGCGGTGGTCGTGGTGGACGCGGCGGCGGCGGTTTAATTTTCTTACCTGGACTTGGTGGCGGCGGCGGCGGTGGCTTTGGTGGTGGCGGCTTCGGCGGCGGCGGTGGCGGCTTTGGTGGTGGCGGTGCTGGTGGATCGTGGTAAGCCAACCATCATCATAACAATCGATTCGTAGAATTAAATATTAAGAACATTGCTTTTATAATTTGTTTGATAATGTATTAGACGACAATGAGCAATCGCCTACTTGAGGAAACATTATGGCACAAAACAACTTACCTTCATCAGAGGCAAGTTTTGCTCGCTGGTGGCGTCAAGTCTTGTTTGTTCCGATGCTAAACAGCAAATGGCTAACAGCAGAGGTTAAGGCCCGTTTAACAGCGAAAGTGACAGAAGCAGAGCAAGGTCATCGTGGCGAAGTTTTTTTGGTTATAGAAAACCATCTACCCATTCAAGAAGCTTACAGCATCAACTGCCGTGAGCGTGCTATCGATTTGTTTAGCGAATACCGTGTATGGGATACTGAAGAAAACACGGGGGTCTTGGTTTATGTCAACATCTGTGAGCATAAGCTGGAAATTGTCGCAGATCGTGGTATTAGCGCTCATGTCAGTCCTACAGTATGGCGTGCGATGTGTGACAAAGCAGTGACGGGCATTGCCAACAAAAAGTCAGAAGAAAGCTTAAGTGATCTACTAGACGAGATAGGACAACTATTGCGTCAGTATTACCACTTAGAGCATGACCCAGCAGGTAATGAGCTGTCTGATACGGTAGTCTTTTTAAAGTAGCTTCCACAAAGTTATAGATAAGCAATTAAAGATAAGGAAATACTATGATTGATCTCATAAAAAAACTACCAAAGGCTGAATTGCATCTACATATTGAAGGTTCATTAGAGCCTGAGCTTATGTTTAGGCTGGCTAAAAAAAACAACATAGATATTCCTTATAAAGACATAGAGGACGTACGTAACGCTTATAATTTCACCAATCTACAGACTTTTTTAGATATTTATTACGCTGGTGCCAATGTACTTATCACAAGAGACGATTTTTATGATTTGACTTGGGAGTATATTTTAAAATGTGTTGAAGACAATGTTATTCATACTGAGATATTCTTTGACCCTCAGACGCATACGGCAAGGGGCATCGCTTTTGAAACTGTAATCACTGGCATAAAAGAAGCGCTGGCTGATGCCAAAGAAAGATACGGCATTACTTCTGGTATTATCATGTGTTTTTTACGTCATTTATCACAGCAAGATGCTTTTGATACGTTAGAGGAGGCGATGGCATTTAAGGAGGATATCATTGGCGTTGGTCTTGATTCTTCAGAGCTTGGTAACCCGCCATCGAAATTTACAGAAGTATTTGAAAAGGCAAAAGAAGCGGGGTTTAGGTTAGTCGCCCATGCAGGCGAAGAAGGTGACTTTTCTTATATTTATGAGGCTTTAGATTTACTAGGTATCGATAGAATAGACCACGGCGTGCAGTCGATTCATAGTGATACGCTTATGCAGCGGCTAAAAGAAGAGCAAATACCGCTTACGGTTTGCCCAAACTCAAATATTGAATTAAAAGTGTTTGAGGACTACAAAGCGCACAATATCAAAGAGCTTTTAGATTATGGTCTAAATGTGAGCGTCAATTCAGATGACCCAGCCTATTTTAAAGGTTATATTAACCAAAATTTTATCAACTTGTGTGACAACTTACCATTAACAGAAAACGATATTGTCACTTTGGTAAAAAACTCTTTTAGATCATCTTTCATAGATGATGACCTAAAACAAGCATACTTGGCTAAAGTGGATCGTGCATTGCAGTAATTTTTTAATTGTAGTAATTGTTCAGGGGCAGCTCAAAACTTAATTACCTATATAAAGCATTTGGCTATTATTGATACCGCACGTATTTTGTCAGTAAATGAACGCTTTGCTTTAGATAAATGCTTTGCCTTTTGTACAGCGATTACGTGAGAGCAGTCACTTTTTGCATTAATAAAGGCATTATCATGCCGGCGTTTGCAGCCAATGTGATATCCACGATGGTATTAGGCGTTGGATTTGGGTTTATCTCAATGACTGTTGCACCATTTTGCTGAGCTAATTGTGCCAGACCTGCAGCAGGGTATACCAAGCTTGACGTACCAATACTGATGAATACATCGCAATTGGCGGCAGCATCTTCAGCCGTTTGCCATGCTCCTATAGGTAGCGCCTCACCAAACCAGACGATATCAGGTCTGATATAACCATCACACTGTTGGCATGTTATTAATCTATCATCGAAACTGATGGCTTTTTTACTACTATCTAAAGCTGCTGATTCATTTTGATAAGGTGTACCACAGTCGTGACAGCGATTACGCCACAGATGACCATGTAGATGAATGGCCTCACTACCAGCTTGCTCATGTAAATCATCGACGTTTTGTGTGACCAACGTAAAGTGCTGTTTGTGGTTTTTGGCGTCTTGTTGCCATTGGGCAAGCGCATAGTGAGCAGGATTGGGTTTTTTGTCATGCACCAGTTGTCTGCGCCATTGATACCACGACCATACCAAATGTGGGTCTCGAGCAAAGGCAGTGGGGCTTGCCAAATCCTCTGCTCGATAATGTTCCCAGAGACCAGTTTGCTTATCACGGAAAGTTGGAATGCCACTTTCTGCTGATACGCCTGCACCAGTTAGAATACAGATCTGTGGTCGAACCGCTAGCAATTTAGCAGCCCGATGTACTTCTGCTATTAGTTTTGGCGATAATTCTGCTACCATGACTTAACCCTTGCTAATAATGGATATACTTTTCTATGATAGACGGAATTTGGTGGCTTGTCATATTGCTAGCAGTCATTACAGTACTATGGCTGATAGCACATTTACGTAGTAATAAAGTTGATCCCAAAAATGGAGCACACGTATCAGCGGGTAAGAAGCCATTAACAAATGATAGCTTACAAAAGACAGCTGTTTTAATTAAAAAACACTTTCCTAATTATAGTACCAGCAGAAGAGCTAAGCATTTGCTAATTACCAAAGAGAATAAAAAGATTGCAATAATTACCATAGATAATAGTATCGCAGCTGGTGAGCGCCGCTTAGGAGAGGTGCCTATTATCAATTATCATCGAGTACCGAGTCGAGCCCAGCTTAGTACTGACTTGCAAAAAGTATGTTGAGTTCAACAAACCAGCTACTTATCGCGTTGCCATCAGCCAAACAACAACCATTCCCCAGAATACAGACCCTACTGATAATGCTGCCATATAAAATACACTCATTACGTCTCCTAGACTTAACTCATACTATATTAAAAGTTATAAACCGCTGGCTCGTTTGAACCTATCTTAAACATGCAATTAACGAGCCAAAAACATTCTGTACTTGAATCTATATTTGGTTACTAGAATATTGCTATATATTCACTTAATTACATATAGTTACATAAATACCTAATAAGCAATAATACTTATGTTGCTTTTAAAATGTAAGTATTATTTTTGATAAAAGTAGTTTTTTTGTAAAGATTAAGCGAAGAAAGCAAAAAGGCGTATTTTTGCCATAAAGTAGCTTGCTCAAAAGAAAGGTTTAGGAGTGATAAAAGAGAAGGGTAGGTTTAGAGTAAACAGTTATTTGATAAGAAAGTTTTGGAAATGCCAGACACAGCATTATAGCTAAACCAAAATAGATAAGTTGGCTCAGTGGGATATACTTTAAAGTAATAGATTGATTACAATGATTGGTGCGCTCGGCGGGAGTCAATCAAATAGACCTAATCCTTTAATATCAAGGTTTATAACAATGTTGTAAATTAATTTAACAACAGATTTAACAACATTTCGTTATCGCTAAGATTGTTTTTCGCTGTTTATGCAAAGCAAGTTTGGTTACAAAGATTATGCTCAACGTGCCAGCCAATCACTAATAATTTTTTCTATCTGATACTTTTTTGCATAGAGTTGAATTGCTATTGACTGCACGTGTTCAAATAATGCTGTACTAAGTTAAGCGTTTTTTACGAATTTTTTTGTGGCTGGCGGGGGTGATTCTATCTTTGGATATTGTAAATCTCTTTTTGCAGCTCAATACGCCTCTGATAAGTGTAATTCGTTAAGCACGAGGTGTGTTCAATAGCGTGCATACTACCGCCTACCAACTCACGGGAGGTAAAATTGCAGGATTTATCCCTAAAATCAATCCATGCTAACTGAGCTTGCTTGAGATTGTTTTTTTCGGTTCTATCGAGCATACCTCTTAGCGTTTTATATGTACTGTTAAGTTTACTGTCCTCATAATCTAAGTTCTTACTGGTACAGTTATTCAAATCAATGGTTGTATATTCACCATCGCAAAATTCGATAGGTGCAGCGCTAACATTACCGATAGCGCCTACCAGCAAACTAACTCCAATACCTATATTAACCAAACCTGCATATAACCGCATGTGCAAACCTCTAACTCGATAAAATTTGATTAATTGTATCATTGTCGGTAATCAAAATAGTCAATTAATTTTATCTTTAAATGGTAACTTTAAAATTACCCTATTCCTAAGTTTTCATTTCCTGCTATCTACTGATACTAAAATCAACTTGCAATTTTCTTCCATGGGGTTGAATTGCGGAGCGCGTCGTACAGTAAGCTTTTATACGATGAAATTCATTAGCCTTCCAACAAATCTCACATTCAGACTTGCCGAGTAATGTCGAATACCCTTATGATGGTTGTACTTTGTCTAAGATGAGTCATCACCTCATCGTTGATAGACGATCTACACCTTATATCCCTGCTCAATAACCAAAAGATACTCCCATGACCAAAAACTTCTCTCAAACAGCGGCTTTCATCTGGTCTGTCGCTGATCTATTACGCGGCGACTTTAAGCAATCTCAATATGGCCGCATCATTCTGCCATTTACGCTACTGCGCCGCTTAGAGTGTGTGTTAGAAGAGACCAAAGCCGCTGTCGTTGCGGAAAACCAGCGTATCGCTGATATGGGTCTGTTTGAGGAGGCGCAAGAGAAGTTCTTGATACGTGCCAGCAAACGACCTTTTTACAATACCTCGCCGATGGATCTCAGCAAGATGGGTCAAAGCGATATCAAAGATAACTTAAACACTTATGTGCAATCCTTCTCTAAAGACGCGCGTGAGATATTTGAGCATTTCAAATTTGAAGAGTTTGTCGGTCAGTTGGCTGATGCCAACCT
The DNA here is from genome assembly GCF_052259005.1 of Psychrobacter sp. 1Y10. Classification (NCBI taxonomy): domain Bacteria; kingdom Pseudomonadati; phylum Pseudomonadota; class Gammaproteobacteria; order Moraxellales; family Moraxellaceae; genus Psychrobacter; species Psychrobacter sp. 1Y10. The sequence goes on from NZ_JBQQES010000009.1 coordinate 46,704, forward strand.
GCTATATAAAGTAGTGCAGAGATTTTCCAATACGGATCTTAGCCCCGAGGCGATATCCAATCATGAAATGGGCTTTGTCTTTGAAGAGTTGATTCGCCGCTTTGCTGAAAGCTCGAACGAGACTGCAGGGGAGCATTTTACCCCGCGCGATATCGTACGTCTGACAACCTCACTCGTATTTATGGAAGATGATGATGCCCTAACCAAAGACGGCATTATTCGCACCATTTATGACCCGACAGCGGGGACGGGCGGCTTCCTATCCTCTGGTATGGAATACGTGTTAGAGCTCAACCCTGACGCCGTGATGCGTACCTATGGACAAGAGCTCAACCCTGAGTCTTATGCCATCTGTAAAGCCGATATGCTGATCAAAGGGCAAGAGGTGAACAACATTAAGCTGGGCAATACCTTATCCAGTGATCAGCTGGCAGGTGAGCAGTTCGACTATATGCTATCGAATCCGCCGTTTGGAGTGGACTGGAAAAAGATATCAGGTGAGATCAAAGACGAGCACGAGCAAAAAGGCTTTGATGGTCGCTTTGGCGCGGGCTTGCCACGGGTGTCTGACGGCTCGCTGTTATTCTTGATGCACTTATTAAGCAAGATGCGTCCTATCGTTAATAATGAGCAGAATTATGAGCAAGCGACAGCCAATAGCAATCAGGGTAGCCGTATCGGCATCATCCTAAATGGTTCACCGTTGTTCACGGGCGGCGCAGGTAGTGGTGAGAGTGAGATCCGCCGTTATATCCTTGAGGCCGATTTACTAGAGGCCATTATCGCCCTGCCTACTGATATGTTCTATAACACGGGTATTGCGACCTATGTCTGGGTACTCAGCAATAAAAAAGCGGATGAGCGCCGTGGCAAGGTGCAATTAATCGATGGTAGTAACCTATATAGCAAGATGCGTAAATCGCTTGGCTCAAAACGTAATGAGATGAGCGATGACGATATCAAGACCATTATTCGCAGCTTTGGTGACTTCGAAGTGGTTGACGCGCGCGTGCTCGATAAGCCTGAAGAGGCAAAGTCTAACCGTGGCCGTCAGTCGGCTAATCCTAAAGCCGAACCTGCTAAAACCTTTGCCAGTAAGATATTTGCCACCCATGAGTTTGGCTATCGCCGTATCACGATTGAGCGTCCGCTTCGTCTATCGGCTCAGCTATCTGACGATTCTATCGAAACCCTACGTTATGCACCTAAGCCTTTTGATATGGTCATGCCAGCGCTGTATGAGAAGTTTGGTAGTAACTGGACGACTGATAGCGACAGTAATGACAGCAGTAAAAGCTATGGCGACTTATCAGCGGTCACCTTAGAAGCGCGCGCTATGATCAAGGCCGACTTTAGCGAGCTAAAAGAAAAGCAAATCAAAGACGTGCTTGATGCCAAACTTTGGCAGGATCAGCTTGAGATTATGAATAAAGCCAAAGCCTTGCAGGCGGCTATCGGAGAAAACCAATTCGATGATTTTAATGAGTTTGAAAAAGTGCTCAAACAAGCGTTAAAAGACGCTGATGTCAGCTTAGATACTAAAGAGAAAAAGCAGCTGATGGATGCCATCACATGGAAAAATCCTGAAGCAGAACCCGTCATCAAAAAAGCGATCAAGGTTGCCAATCCGCTCTATGGTGCGTTTAGTTATACTGACCCTGCCAGCAAGACCAAAATAGTAGAGTTTCAAACCGATAGTGATTTACGTGATTATGAAAACGTACCGCTGAATCCTAAAGCAACGACGACTGAGCTGATTGAAAGTTACTTCGCCCGCGAAGTGCAGCCGCATGTGCCTGATGCGTGGATTAATAGCGACAAGAAAGATGCTATAGATGAAGAGATTGGCATCGTGGGCTTTGAGATACCGTTTAACCGTCATTTCTATGTGTATGAGCCACCGCGTCCGCTTGCTGATATCGATGCAGACTTGGATGCTGTTAGCACTGAGATTATGAAGTTATTGGGTGAGGTGCATTCGTAATGGCTGAATTGATAATGAAGTATCAGCAATATGCAGAATATAAGGATTCAGGGGTTGAGTGGTTGGGGAAAGTTCCTAAAGATTGGTCTACTATAAGTTTAAAAAGAAAAGCTTCATTCATTACTGGAATGACACCATCTACAGCTATTAGCGCATATTACTCTGATGATGTGACGATATATGAATGGGTGCGACCAGAAGATATAAAAGAAAACACCGAAAAAGTTTGCGGAACAAAATATTTAACTGAACTTGGTTGGCAAACACAAAGAAAAGTTGCTAAAAACTCTGTCTTATTGTGCTGTATCGGGACGATTGGTAAGGCTGGATATGCATCTAAAACTGTTACGACTAATCAGCAAATTACCGCTGTCAGCTTTAAAGATAATTCAAAATATAATTATTATTTATTACTTGCAGCTAGAAACGAACTAGAGCAGATGGCTACTGGTAATGTAGTTAAAATTCTAAACTCGGAAAGATTAGGGCAATTATCTATTCCAAAAGTTGATTTATATCAAGCAAACCAAATCGCCAAATTTCTCGACCACGAAACCGCCCAAATCGATACCTTAATCGAAAAGCAGCAAACCCTTATCCAGCTGCTAAAAGAAAAGCGCCAAGCGGTGATTAGTCATGCGGTCACTAAAGGCTTAAACCCTAATGCACCGATGAAAGATTCGGGCGTTGAATGGTTGGGGGAAGTGCCAGAGCATTGGGAGGTTTCAAAGCTTAAATTTGAAAGTGAGATTATTGACTGCCGTAATAAGACTCCTGAGTATTTTGAAAATGGTGAGTACTTTGTAGTTAGAACAACTAATGTGAGGCATCAAAAGTTAAATTTTAATGGCGCTTTGTACACAGATAAAAAGAATTTTGATATATGGACACAAAGAGGAGTACCGCCAGCTGGCTCTATTTTTTTCACTCGTGAAGCACCTACGGGTGAAGTTTGTCTAGTACCAGAAAATTTGAAGTTTTGTATGGGTCAGAGAATGATGAACTTCATTGCTCATGATAAAAGCTATACAAACTACCTTTTCGATTATTTAATTTCAGATTGTCTTGATAGGTATATTAATAGCGTCTCACATGGAAGTACTGTAAGCCATTTGAGAGTTGAACAAGTTCAAAACATTCCTGTGCTAGTTCCTCCCTTAGATGAGATTGCACAAATTCATAATCATATAGAGAAGTTGAAATTAAGCTTTGACGATATTGAGCTAAATGCTAAAAAAGCCATTCAACTCATGCAAGAACGTCGCACCGCTTTAATCTCTGCTGCTGTCACGGGTAAGATTAATGTTCGGGGCTGGGTTGCGCCTGAGTAGGCTCTGTTCCATCACACTAATTCACTATTTAGGTTTGAAAGATATAAGCTACAGCATAAGCATACATAAACTCTTAAAATGGTATTGTTTAGCTTTGATAATGGGGCTAAATCGCAACTGCAAGGTGATAAGTTTGAGTATTGTTAAGTTAGCAAGTTTTTAAAGTTATTCTGATTTATAAGCACAATGCTCATTGAACCACTCAAACTGTTCTTTTTCAATTATCACATAAATATCTTTAGCACCAATAAATTCCAAGAATCTAGTTCTATGACGCCCGTTTTCAAAATCAATATTAAATTCAGATGAGTCGAAAACTTTCAATTCATTATCATTGATAAGAGTTGTTATCTCGAATCCTTTAGAACTGTCAGATTTATTAAAGCCAATCACAGGCATCATCATAGGAGTTGGGTCTTTACTAGAGTTATGATCGTGATACAACCAAATATGTCTGTCAGTGTATTGAGTTGAGTTTTTGAACTCTTCGCCTGCTTTATACTTTTTATGAAAATCTTTTTTGATCTCAGTTATTTCGTACTTTTTTAGGCGTGTTCTACGAAATATAGAACGTATAAATTCCCAAAGGCTGAATTGATTGAATTCTTTTTTTTCTTTCGGGTTCATGCCAGTATGCATTTCATTCTTATCGATAAATGAAGGTATGCACCCTGTTTGAAACCTCCAGAAAGTAATGATTTTATTCAAGTCAGCATGAAATATCATACGTTTATCTGAAAGTTTATGTGGATTAGGGAACATTCTAGGCTTTATGCCTTTATATTCAGGTAGTGATTGAACTATGTACTGGCTCATAAAACTCTCTTTACATAAGTATAATTTCAAAGTATAGATTAATAATGACCAATAAGATTTCGGTTTGCAAGATACAGCAGGAACTATTATAGCTTTAGGGTGCATAAAATACCCCCTAAGCAAATAAATCAAATCACTAATAAGAATAACACTATGACTCAGACCAGCACTGCTACTAACGCACACAACGTCACCTACGAATCTGTCTTCCAAGCCGATATTGTCAATCAGATGCAGGCGCACGGCTGGCAATTAGGCAGTCCTAGCGACTATACGGCTGAGACTGCGCTATATGAGCAAGACGTACTAGACTTTGTGCAGACCACCCAGCCGCAGGAATGGGAGAAGTTCTGCCGTACCTTTCCTATCGACTCAGAGCGTCACTTTATCGAAGCCCTAGTTAAGCAGCTTAATAAGGCAGACGCGCACGCCACCGATAGAGCCTCGCGCACTTATGGCACCTTAGGTGTATTGCGTCATGGGCTTAAGATTCGTAACGCACGTTTTAGCTTATGTCAGTTCAAACCTGAGCATAGCCTCAACCCTGAGACCATGGCACGCTATAAGGCCAATATCTGCCGTGTGGTGCCTGAAGTGGTGTATAGCCCTCATACCAGCCTTAAAGACGGCGCTGACACTAACGGCAAAGTCGCTAAGCGTAACCGTATCGATATCGTGCTATTCGTTAATGGCTTGCCCGTCACCACGATGGAGCTAAAGTCCGAGTTTAAGCAAGCGGTACAAAATGCCATTACTCAGTACAAGAAGACACGCCTGCCAAAAGACCCTGATACTAAAAAACCTGAGCCACTGCTGACGTTTAAACGCGGCGCATTGGTGCATTTTGCCGTCAGTCAGTATGAGGTCTATATGACCACGAAGCTGGCAGGTGACAGTACTTACTTCTTACCCTTTAACAAAGGCACCAGCGAGGGCGGTGCGGGTAATGACGTGCCAGCCGATCCCAATCGCTATGCCACAGATTACCTATGGAATGAAGTGCTGACGCCAGATAATCTATTGGCCATTCTCGGCCACTTTATGCACTTGCAGATCGAAGAGGAAGAGGACGCAATCGGGCGCAAGTCCAAACGTGAGACCATGATGTTCCCGCGCTATCATCAGTGGGATGTGGTGACCAAGCTGGTCGATGCGGCCATTACTGAGGGCGCAGGTCAAAAGTATTTGATTCAGCATAGTGCTGGCTCGGGTAAGTCTAACTCTATCGCATGGACAGCGCACCAGCTATCCACCTTATACAACAGTGACGGCGATAAGCAGTTTGACTCGGTCATTGTGATTACCGATCGCACTGTACTGGACGACCAACTACAAGATACTATTTATCAGTTTGAACATGCTGATGGCGTAGTTGGCAAAATTAACCGTAAAGAAGGTGACGGCTCAAAGTCTGAGCAGCTTGCCGAAGCACTGGTCAACTCCCAGCCGATTATTATCGTCACTATTCAGACCTTTCCGTTTGTGCTTAAAGCCATTGAAGACTCTAGCGTCTTAAAATCACGCCGCTACGCCATTATCGCCGATGAAGCGCACTCATCACAGACAGGCTCTACCGCACGTCAGCTCAAAGAAGTGCTGGTCTCAGGCGATATAGAGAGTAATACAGATGAGGATAAGCCGCTCTCTAGTGAGGATGTTTTGGACGCCACGCTTGCCGCGCGCCGTAGCAGTCCGAATCTAAGCTATTACGCCTTTACCGCCACGCCTAAGCCAAAAACCATCGAGCTGTTTGGCCGTCTGCCCAATCCTGACTTGCCCGCCGCTAGCGATAACCTGCCAGCCGCTTATCATGTCTATTCTATGCGCCAAGCCATTGAAGAAGGCTTTATCTTAGATGTACTGAAGAACTACACCAACTACAAAGTGATGTATCAGCTCACCCAAAAGCTGGCTAGCGATGACGATGAAGTCGATGCCCGCCGCGCGAAGATTAAGCTGAATAACTGGGTGCGACTGCACGAGCACAATATCGCGCAGAAAGTTAAGATCATCATTGAGCACTTTAACGACAACATAAAAGGCTTACTCGGCGGCCAAGCCAAAGCCATGGTCGTGACAGGTTCACGTAAAGAAGCGGTACGCTACAAGCTGGCCTTTGATAAATATATCAGTGATTACAGTTACCGCGGTATCAATGCCATGGTCGCCTTCTCAGGTGAAGTGACCTTTAACGATAATGATCCTGATAGCGGCGCATTACTTGGCGAAAAATTTACTGAGCATAATATGAATATCGGTCTCAAAGGCCGTGATATGCGTAAAGCCTTTGACACTGATGATTATCAAGTGATGCTGGTGGCCAATAAGTTCCAGACAGGCTTTGACCAGCCCAAACTATGCGCCATGTACGTCGATAAGAAGCTGACAGGCGTGGACTGCGTACAGACCCTCTCACGGCTGAATCGTACCTATAAGGGCAAAGCAGAGAGCGGTACCTTTGTGCTCGACTTCTTTAATGATCCTGAAGATATTCTTGATGCCTTCCAGCCATACTATGAGACCGCAACCTTAGTGGATGTGTCTGATCCTGATCAGGTGTATGATCTGTATGAGAAGCTACGCGCCAGTGGTATCTTCTTATGGCATGAGGTCGAGCAGTTCGTTGATGCTTTCTACAGCAAGAATAAGTCTAACGCTGCCATTAGTAACATCTGCAAACCAGCGGTTGAGCGTTGGCAGAAGCGCTATAAGCTAGCACGCGAGCAAGCCCAGCACGCCAAGATGATACTTGAGCAAACTAAAGATACTGGCAATGTGGTACTGATGACCAATGCCGAGAATGACTATAAAGGTTTTAAGGCTGATCAAGATGCGTTAGAGATCTTTAAAAAGGACTTAGGTACATTTACCCGTCAATATGAGTTTATGTCGCAAATCGTGGACTATGACGATAAAGAGTTGGAAAAGCTGAGCTTATACGCCCGTAACCTGCGGCCATTATTACGCGAAAGTGTGGACAATGAAGATGATATTGATCTAACCAACATCGCTATGAGTCATTACCGCGTCTCAAAGCTGCACCAGCAGGATCTAAAGCTACAGGAGGGTAGTGGTGAGTTAGAAGCTGGCGGTGGTAGCGGTACAGCAAAGCCAAAGGATCAGAAAGAAGAGCTGTTATCAAAGGTCATTAATCGATTAAATGAAGTGTTTGCAGGCGAGGACTTTACCGATAAAGACATGATCAACTTCCAAAATACGATTTGGGATAAAGTGACTGAAAATGAGATCGTGGTAAAGCAGTTTAGTAATAACAGTACCGATCAGATTATGCTGGGTGGTTATCCTGATGCGGCGATGGATGCGTTATTTGAGAGCCAAGAGGCGTATGAGGGCATGACTATGCACTTATTGTCTAATCCTGATCAGTTTAAGAAGTTTATTCGACTGATGCTTGATACGAAGTTGGGTAATGAGGTTTCAGGCTAGGTTATACAGATAATATAGGTTACATGGCATGACGGATAAGAATATCAATCTTTATGATACTGAAGAGGAACAGCTACGTTATAACGTGAGTATGCTGCCAACCCATTTGTTGATGAAAGGTTTACCTGAAGGCAAAATTTTATTGAGAAAGCTGACAAAAGGGCTTTCTAAGATACCTAAAAAGCAGAAGGTACAGATTGCGAATATATTTGATAATTTAGCTACGACGCAGGAAAAAGGAAGTGTTAAACCAGAAGATATAAGCTTAGAGGATGGAGAGCTATCTGAACATCCATATGAGTCATTGGTACGTATGCTTGGTGCTGAAACATCTACCTACTTACTTGAGCATGCTAAGGTCGTAGACTCGTGTCTAAACCTAAAGCTTAATGATCAACTTATTATAAATTTCAAAACCTATTTGTCTGATACATTCAATTACGAGGATGACGCTCTCAACGTCGATATGCCAGTAGAGGAGTTCTATTTATATTTGGTTTTGAGTTTTATTGCTCATCTGGATGCATGTATTCACCATGCGGCCTATTCAAAGGTTATTAAACCTATTAGTTTAGGCTGGTTATTTATGCAGAAGCTAAATCCAGATAAGTGGCATTATGACTCAACGAGTAAAAAATATAACTTAATCAATAAAAATGGTAGCCCGTTTACTTGCACTTCGCGCTCTTTTATTCATTTATTACTTACGGTCTTGTATTTTCAAAAGCATGGCACAATGCCTACAAGTCTATATGGTATTCGAGGCAAGATTGACTGGAGGGTAGAAGATGAGGAGGGTAAGCTAGATGAGTTTATCTATAAAAAAAGTGAGCGCGATAGTAAACGTAATTGGCTCAGTCTTGAAGACGTCTTTTGGTTAGTTGGTATGAAGGATTCTGCAAAGGATGAACCGAATGAAGTGTTGATTAACTGGCAACAATCATTTGTTAAGCACATAAAGACTGAAGATATTGATGACCTGAAAGGACTACCGCCTAGTGCTGAAGCCATCATCTGGTTTGTCTATGCCTTTTTCCAGAACACATTTGAGAAAACAGATAAGCAAAATAAAAAGCATAATAAACGAAGATGCATTATCCATTATGATTATTACGACTTGTGGGAGTCTATGACTGCATATTATGAGTCTAAGGTAAGTGAAGGCTTAAAAGTAGAACGTACTGAGTGGCCAGATTATTTAAAAAAACAAGCCACATGTATTGAACGCATGACTTGATTTTCGTGCCATCAATTAAGACTATTATTTACTCGGCGGATTATTATCTCGTCCACCACCTGATGGATTACCTGTCTGGCTTGGCCAGCCTGCACCTTGACCGCCATTATTCATATAAACTTTCATAGTTATTACTCCGTTAAAGATTTAGTTTGTATAGCCAGTTACTTACTGCCTATAACCATTATATTAACGAGTAATAAAAGTTGAATCTCCCCCCAAAACGTGAATTTTAGAAAAAATTTCTAGTTAACTGAAAAAAATCTCAAGAATTAAAGAGATAACCCGATTACCAATTTCTGCTTCCTCTTGATTCCTTTTTTCTCCTCTGATTACGCTGTATCCATTACAAGACAAGCGATTGCCGTGATTCCAATATTTTAAAGAATACGTTTTTTGATTCCAAATCTTCTTAATTCCATGGTTTTGATTCCAGTTCTATTGTAGATTGAATCGTCCAGACTTTATCAGAGATAGATTTACTTGAGTCGGTTATTTTATTAGTGTACAGAATAGATAAACATCAGAACCTTCTATAACTATGATGGATCATATCTTATGGTCATACATTTCTCAGAATGTTAAGTCTTCGGCAATCCTAGGGTAGCTCCCATTGTAAGTAATATATATTTAGGTAATTAAATCCTTTTTTCCTGCTTCCTCTTGCTTCCATTTTTCTTCTTTGATTCCGCTGTATCTACTGCATACTAAGCGATTGCCGTGAACCCAATATTTCAAAAAATTCACTTCTTGCTTCCACGGTCTTGCTTCCTGATTTATAGGGTCGAAGATAGTAAGTAAAGGCTGTTAAGAGGGGTAATCCAAGTTTGGATTAGGGTCTGCTTCTCAATAAATTTATCTCTTAATACAATATTGCATGTTCACAAGTACATTCTCATTAAGATAAAAGGCAGACGATAAACGCCTACCTTTAATTATTTTTGCTGTACTTGAGTTTTTTGCATGGGACAAGCGGGACAGACGGGACATCCCCCGTACTTATTAGTTTTCAGCCGTCCCGTTATCGTTTTTCACAAAGGGACAAGTGGGACAGAAAAGCTAAAATGTAAAACCCTGTCCCGTTCGTCCCGTTACGTTTTTTAGCAATGGGACGGCGTAATTCCTTGCTGCATATAGTCTGTCCCGTTCGTCCCGTCTGTCCCGCTCTTTTCCATAGGGTCATAAGAAAGTATGTTAGCAGTAACCGCATAAACAGATGGACGTTGCTTGCCACTAAATAAAGTATCAGGCGCTTTGTAGGTTTTACGGTCACTTTGATTGAGTAGCAACAAGTTCGCTTCCTTTAACACTTCTAAGACTTTCTTTTTGCTAAAAGGCGCACATACGCTGTTAAAAGTTTCTTTGGAAAAGTAATAGTCCCCTGTGTCCATATTGCGATAGCCTACGCGGTTGGGGGTTTTCTCCTCAAAGTCTAAGCGAGTATTTCTATAGCAAGGCTGAAAGCGACTTGATCCATGCTGTTCAATAAATGACTTAATATGCTCTATGATTTGGCGTTGCTCATGCTCACCATCACGCCCGTAGTTATCAAGCCAATTACCTAAGCATGTCATTACGGCTGTGGTTGCTTGTTCTGCTTGCCAACCTGTTATACCTGCACGGGTTGCCATTTCACCAGCTGTTGCCACGATAGCGAACCGTTTAGCCACTCTATGCGCTTGCGGTGCAAGGTCGCTATACTTACTCATAAAGTCATCTACAAGCTGTTTAGCGGTGGCTGTGGTCGCTGCCTTGTCAGTGGTGATATGTTCTAGCCACGCTATGCCAGCTGATCCATAGTAAGTTTGTGATAGCTCATTGATTTTATCCGCTTGCGCTGCGCCCGTGTCTGCCAGTACCAAACTATCAAACATTCTTAAATCATTGCCAGCACCAGCATCAGCGTCTATATGCGCGACTCGAACTTCCACCCCTGCATTAGTCTTTTTCCCTACTTGCGCCATTTCTTGCTGTATCGTCTTTTCACCAGTTGATAAAAAGATAATGCGCCATGTTTTGGCTATGCGGTTATGTCCAGTGGTGGTACTTCTGCCTTTACCTGTACCATTACCCAACATATAAATAATATTGCCTAATATTGTTGGGTTGCCCTCACTGACTTCATCGAGTGGTAAAAAGCTGTCGTTGTACTCGCTTGCTGTGCCCTCTAGTGCGTTATCAGTGCTGCGCCATGTCTTAGTATAGCTTTCAGGCTTGCCCCATACACTAGACGCTACTTTAAGCGATAACGACTTACCCATAGTGCTTGAGCCTATAATATGAAAACCGCCCCCATCACTGCCTAATAGCTCTAGTAATTGACCTGCAAACGCGCAAGCAATAGAGAACACAAAACGGCTTTGTTCTGCCAGTGGTTTGCATAACTCATCACGCCACTGTGCTAGCTCTCCTTGCTGATCTAATGTGCTGTTAATGCTGTTTGCAGACTGATAGACGATAAGCTGCTTACCATCGCTGCCTATGGTTCTGTCATGTAATATATATTGCTCACCATGCCAGCCTAGTTTATCCACGCATAACGCCCGTTTGTGAATAGGGTAGTCTTGAATGTAAGTGTCTAAGTAGCTGCGCTGTTTGGGGTTGGTGGTAATGTTCAAGCCTTGACTAGCCAGCTCACGGCGGTATTCCCTTGCATCGCCTTGCAGTAGTGATAACGGCATGGACCATGTATGCAATACGCTGTCATCATCGCGCCACTGTAATAACCGCCCCCATGTGGTGCTGCCTGTGTCCCGTGTCTTGGCGATAATCTCAATCGGTGAACAAACAAATGCCTTAGACTTGAAAGTAATGTTTGCTGGATCATCATCGTTATACTTCACGAAAAACAGTCCATCGTGATAAAGCTCAAAACGTCCATCTCTATAGATCATCGGTTCATTCAGCTGGGGATCATCTCGCCATTCAGGATAGTAGGCAGTATCTTGTAAATTGATTAGCTGGGTGTCACTGTCTGCCAATATCACCTCATAGCTGTCATCTTGTAGCATGGTGACGATATGAGCCACCGTAACCAATGCTTGCGCCTTTACACCTGCCAATAGGTTTATTAATCCCTTGTCATCAAGTGTCATCGGTACAGTTATTTGTGATCCGCTACTCCAGTGCTGCACCATCTGCTTAAAACACTGCCTAGTTTTTTGAGGGCTAACAATGATTGTTTTATCACTGCCCATCAGGTAGCTGTAAACCTCGATACCATCATCTAGATCATTAAAAGCTATCATCTCATTGGCTTTGTTTGGCTCACCAATGACGATAGCGCCATAACCTGTAGGATCAATGACAATGGGCTTTGCTTTGCTGTTTGGTGTGTAGAACACTGCGCCTACTATAACGCCTTGTTTGTCGGTCAATGCTAAGCCTATGGTATTGGCTGTCGGTTCGGTTTTGCCAATTTGCTCACCATAATATATAGTAGTGTCACCTGTAACGAATAACAGCCGTTCAGGTTCTAGCATGTCATTGAGTTTGATTAACAAAGGATCGCCTGCCAGCTGCTCCCTTGTGCTTGGTTTATAGCCTTGCAAGATAGTATCAACGCCCGTGTTTACAGCACGGGCTTTTTCTTGGCCATTATTTTGTTTTGAAGTAGTCATAATTTATACCTCACTATTTTTAGTAGTAATATGACTTTCTAACCACTGATTGATATCAGACAAGCGCCATAAACTAGCCCGTCCGATTTTTACGGGTGCTGGGAATTTGCCTTCATTAATTAGATGGTAGATGTGCTTAGCGCTAAAACCAGTAATACCGCGTTTAGCGGATTTGGCTGTGACAGTGCGCTGTTGTCCTGAACGGGTAGTATAAGTCTTGGCTTTACGCTCAGGTTGATTGGCAAGGTCTGTCATTCTTAAATATTGATCGACTAAGGTCATAATAATTCACTCCATAGCGGTTAAAGGAATGGGCGGTAATGCCCTGCTATGAAGTGAATGTTAAGGGGTGGGGGTTTATAAGAAAATTCCCGCAACCTAGGCTTATATAGATTAACCTAAGTTAGTATATATTTATGATGACGGTCTACCTGATTCGCTAGCGTGTTTAGGTATAAAGCTCAACCAGCTTTTTAAAGACTCTTTCTTGTCAGGAAGCATGTCTCGATAATCTGTATCGACTAAATAATTCCATATTAATTCACACATTTCACCAATTCGAATTTTTTTATCATGGTCTTTTGACCATAAATATTGCGCATGGGCATCAGCAACTAGTTTTGCTTTTAATAGTTTTGGGCTAACGCCTCTCCTTTTAAATTCCGATTCAGATTTTTCTATAGGCTTTTGGTGTTTAATAATATAGTTTTCTAGTTTTTCTAAATCTCTGTGTAAGATTAGAATTTCATCACGTTTCACTTCTAGGTTTAATACAATCGTATCTTTGTTATTATAAAAATGATTAGAACCTTCATAACCTTCAATTTGGTAATCGTCGAAATGATAATGTTCTAATACGTTCAAGTTTATTCTTTTTAATGCTTTTTCAATTCCGAATTCATCAATATGTTCTTTCGGTAGAATTGGTGAGTAACAGCTTCGAATTACTTTAATTTGACTAAAGTCATAGTCTTCATCATTATAATTTCTAGGTATATTCCGAGGTCTGAGAAATTTTTCTACATTACTAGGGTCAGCGTTAAGTTTATCGTGTGATAACAATCCTTCGATATCTTCCCATTTATCATTAATTTCAGCCCGGTTTAAAAATAGAAGTTGACCTTTTACTCTCTTACTTATCCTAATAAATAAACCAAGTGTTTCACAATGAACTGAAGGCAAGAAGTCACAGTAAATTAGATAAGAGTCTATATGATTAGCATAAACCTCAAAGTCTTCATTTCCTTCATTTAAACTATCGAGTATATCTGAGCCGTCTAAATAATGAGTTCCTAATAAAAAGAAACCTTTCCCATATATATAGGCATCTAAATCAAACTCGTAAATTCTTTTGAGTAACTTTTTGGGTGTAACGCTATCAGTTTTATACTTTCTATTTAAGTATTCACTAGCCTCTTGCAAGCTATAATATTCTGCTGTGTCAAAACTTAAAGCTATATCATCGTTACTCATATTCGCACCCTTACACCCCTAAAACAAAATAGGAGCAAGGCGCTGACAGCTAAGGGTGCGGTTGCTATCGTTCGGGTAATTAGTCCTAGCCTTGCAATTGGTTATGACAACGATTGACGCTATCATGTTCGGTTTTGTCAGTTCTGGCAGTGCCGTTTTGACATATATTTATATTTTTACAGCTAGAAGCTGGCGCCTCATGTTGTTAAAAGGTGTTGTTAAAGCTGCTCGGCAAGTTTGGCTAGTACCTCTTTTGATGCGCTTTGTGCCTGTAAGCTCTTTATCAATATGTCTTTGTCATGCAGCGCTATATCGGTGGCTTGCTCGTTGCGACTATTCATTTCTTTAGCGACTTGTTCAGGGGTCAGTAAGTCGAAGCTCACTGCCTTGCCAGCGCGTAGATCATCTAAATGGTTTGCCCAGCGGTTCATCATCATTTGGCGCTCAGCTAAATGCTCTGATAAGTCGTAGCGTCTTCTCACGCTCGATTGTTCTAAGTGGGCGAGTTGTATCTCAATCAAACTTTCAGAAAATTGCAGCTCATACAGACCCGTGCTAGCAAGCTGCCTAAAGCCGTGACCTGTCATTTTAGGGTAGGGATCGCCTGTATAGCCCATGCGCTGTAATGCTTGATTGAACCACGCTTCACTATAGGTCTTGTTCGACTCAAAGTTATAGAACACATAGCCTGTCTGCTCTGTTAAGGGGCGCATACGTTCGATGATTGCCATAGCTTGCGGGGATAGCGGGATAATATGGTCTTGGCGCATTTTCATCTTAGCGGCTGGTATGCGCCATACGCTTTTATGATAATCAATCTCTGACCACTCAAAGTATCTAAGCTCTTTAGTACGTACAAAACACAGCGTCATCAGCTGTAACCCTGCTACGGTCTGTACGTGGGCGTTTGGGTGGTTGTTAATGTACTGATCAATATTGCGGAGTAGGTCGGGGAATTGGTGCTGCTCTACCGCCCTCATGCGTTCGGCTTTGTGCGGTCTGAGTGCCTTATTGCGTCCAGTGGCGATATTAGTTATATCATAGCCTAGCGTATTGATAGCATACTCAAAGATGGAGCTAATCAGTCCCATACACTTATGCGCGGTTTCTGAGGTATGTTTGCCTTGCTGCTCAAAGCTGGCTTGAATGGCAAGTCCTGTCTTAATGATATCTTGCGCGGTGATAGCCCCAATAGGGTACGTGCCTAAGTGCTTTAAGATATGGTTATTTAAAAATCCTTGCAGCTTTTGCACATTCTTGGCTGTGGTCTTAGATTTTTCATCAAGATAGCTTTTAGCAATGACTTTAAATAAGTCCTTTTGTTCAAAGTTGTTCTTCTCAATGCTTTTGTGTTCGGTGGGGTCGATACCGTCAGCCAATAATACTTTTGCTTTATTACGTTCGATACGCGCTTGCTTTAGCGATACTTGCGGCTTGAATGATGAATCGATCACTTGCTTTGATGATTTATAGATACCAATTTGGTAGGTTTTTTGTTTAGGCTTAATATCTTTATCCGATTGATAGCGGTACGACATTTGCCAAAATAGTGAGCCGTTGGGGTGTTGTATCAGATATAAGCTATTACCATCACTGTGACGGGTGACTTTGTCAGGTGCTGACTGGTTAGCTATGGACTTCACGCGATTGTCAGTTAATAGATGATCTTTTCTCATATTCATAGCAGCCGTAAAAGACGTTAAATGTTTTAACAACAAATTTAACAACATTTTATAGGTGCTACTAGGTAATGACAAGTAATATTAAAAGACTTAATATATTGCTATTAAAGGGTTGTAGAGGTTTTAGGTAATGCTAGGGAAGGCTATAATACGATGATTGGTGCGCTCGGCGGGAATCGAACCCACGACCCTCGGCTTCGGAAACCGATACTCTATCCAACTGAGCTACGAGCGCATATGATGAATTGACTGCTATGTAAAACGAGTCAAGTCACTGCATGTATAAAACTGCATGCATGAAGTAAACTTGCAGTATAAGTCGTCGAAAAATAAAGACCGCTTAGTCTAACAAATAAAAGTAGTAAAGCCAATAAATGAAACGAGCTCTGAAGATTATTTAATAAATAGTAAGATAGTCAGCAAACAGGCATGGCAATTGGTATACCTTTTCCCTTATAATGTTAGGGAAAATTTATATTCATAATCACCGATTACAAGTACGCTTGCCTTTGGAATGGTTGTTTGCCATTGATAACTAGATACTGTCAAAGGAAGATAGACAGAATGTCCAAGTCGTGCCAGCACTTGTATACGTAAATAAGAGAACGTGACGAATGAGAAAAGTAGTTATGTTATCGGCAGCTGCCATTCTAGGAATCGCTAGTATCGCAGTGAGCCAAGCTGAAGACGTTGCAGATACATCTGTAACGGTATCTGACGTAGCAGAAGCGCAAGAAGTGGTTGAAGATGCGCCTCAACAGCTAGGTGACGAGCCACAAGCTGCCGCTAATACTACAAGCGATACTGCTCCTGTTGATGGTGCTCTACCTGCAGATGCTACGACTGAAGAGGGCGCAGCAACAGAAGAAACAGCGCAAGCAGCTCCTGCGGCTAATGAAGAGCCGATTCCTGAGGATACACCGCAAGTGCAAAAGCTCATTGCTTTATATCCCAATCTGATAGCCCGTATTCAACCAGTTGCTAAAGTCTGTTTTGAAGACGATGAGGTTTGTGATGTGACAGCCCGTTCTTCTGGTCCAGCAGCTGGCGATGGCCCTCGTGATGGTAAAGCGGTATATAACGCAGTATGTCAGACTTGCCATGCATCAGGACTGCTTGGTTCACCTATACTAGGTGATGCAGGTGCTTGGGGGCCACGTATAGCAAAAGGTACAGATACTTTATATACACATGCTATTAATGGCTTTAATGCTATGCCTGCTAAAGGTGGGGCCGATATTCCTGATGAAGAAGTCCAAAATGCTGTGGATTATATGGTAGGGGAAGCCAGCTAGTCTGCGTAGGTATACGCGACAAAGAGTGGTTTTGTAATTACCGCCTTGATATGTCTTATATAAGATTGTAAAACGTCTATTTCGCTGATTGAGATAGACGTTTTTTTATGATTGACGAAAGATGAGATCAATAATGTCGTTATATATTGCTATAGTTGAAATCTACTTATAGCAACCTCACATTAAGGCATTACAACGTTTATTTTATAAATTTATAAAGAGGTATTCATGTCTGAGGTACCAGCGCTTTCTATCCAAAATCTATCCAAAACCTATGATAATGGGTTTTCGGCCCTAAAAGATGTCAGCCTAACGGTGCCACAAGGTGGGTTTTTTGCTTTGCTTGGACCAAACGGTGCGGGCAAGTCAACGATGATTGGCATTATTAGCTCCTTATTTAAACCAACAACTGGTAGCGTCAATATCTTTGGTACTGACCTTTTAACCGACCCCTCCGTTGCAAAGCAATATCTTGGTGTGGTACCGCAAGAATTCAATTTTAACCAGTTTGAAAAAGTACAAGATATTTTAATTACTCAGGCCGGTTACTTTGGTATCCCAGCTAAGGAAGCACGACCACGGGCGAAACGACTGTTGACGGCGCTTGGCTTATGGGACAAGCGTGACAATAAGTCGCGCGAGCTATCAGGCGGTATGAAACGCCGTTTGATGATCGCACGAGCACTCATTCATAAACCAAAACTGTTGATTCTTGATGAGCCGACTGCTGGGGTAGATATTGAGCTGCGCCGCTCTATGTGGGAATTTATGCAGCAGATTAATATTGAAGAAAATACGACCATCATTTTGACTACGCATTATCTTGAAGAAGCTGAGCAGTTGTGTAAGCGCATTGCAATTTTAGATCATGGTGAAATCCGCATTAACACAGAAATGAAAAACCTATTGGCGCAGTTGTCAGTTGAAACCTTTGTACTCGATTTGGATACGCCGCTTACTCGTGAATTAAAATTAATAGATGTAACGGGTATAACACAACCAGATGATCAGACAATTGAAGTTACGCTCACTGAAGGTGAGTCATTAAACAATGTCTTTAGTCAATTGTCCGATCAAGGCATCACTGTCGCTAGTATGCGTACTAAAGCCAACCGCTTAGAAGAGTTGTTTATGCGCTTAGTTGACAAAAATATTCAAAGTGCAGACAGCATGAAGGAGGCAGGGTTATGAGTCAAGAAGCCTTAGATCATAATAAAGCAATGTCATGGAGCAAAAAGTGGATTTCTTTTCGTACCATATGGTTAAAAGAGGTACGCCGAATTTTACGCATTTGGCCTCAGACATTGTTGCCGCCAGTTATCACAATGAGCCTGTATTTTGTCATTTTTGGTAAGATGATTGGCTCGCGCGTGGGGGAGATGGGCGGTGTGCCGTATATGCAGTTTATCGTTCCCGGTCTGATTATGATGTCGATTATTACCAATAGCTACTCTAACGTCGTCTCAAGCTTTTTTAGTGCCAAATTTACGGCTAGTATTGAGGAGCTACTCGTTTCACCCGTCTCTAAGCACTCTATTTTGATGGGTTATATTAGCGGTGGTATCTTTCGCGGACTGGCAATCGGTATTATTGTCTCGATAGTGGCGTTGTTTTTTACAGACCTTGGTATTGAGCATTTATTCGTGACGATATTTACGGTATTGGGTACATCCATTTTGTTTTCGCTTGGTGGTTTTATCAACGCCGTATTCGCGCGCTCGTTTGATGATATCTCTATCATTCCAAGCTTTGTATTGACTCCGCTTACTTATCTTGGCGGTGTGTTTTATTCGATGGAGAATTTGTCTCCATTTTGGCAAAACGTTTCGTTATTAAATCCCATCGTTTATATGGTGAACTCGTTCCGCTACGGTATTTTGGGATATTCAGATGTCAATGTTTGGTATTCGATGGTCGCGATTTTTGTATTCTGCGCGATATTTTATACCATTGCCTATCGCTTACTCAGTAATGGATCGCGCGTGCGCTTGTAAACCTTATTATCTAAAAAGTGGCACTTTAAAAGATAGCGTGATTGTTATTTTGGTACATTGTCATCTTGGACATAAATTATTAACGGTTTAATATCAGGAAGTTAAATGAGTATTCACGGTATTTTAGGTGAACAAACCACCGACTACCCAACTGAGTATAGTCCAGAGACACTATATCCCATTGCTCGTCGTATGGGACGTGATGCAATTGGCTGGCATGATGATAAGTTGGCAGTTGGTGTAGATTGGTGGCATGCTTTTGAGATGTCTTGGTTAAACCTGCAAGGTATCTCTCAAGTTGCCATCGCCCGCTTTGGTATTCCTGCCAGCTCACCATTCATTGTCGAATCAAAATCACTTAAATTGTACCTAAACAGCATTAACTTTACCGAATTTGCCAGCTGGAACGACGTACAAGCGTTGATTGCTAAAGATTTATCAGCATGCGTGCAAGCTGAAGTACAGGTTGAGTTGTTTGGCTTAGAGGGTGGTTTGGATGATAAAACGACAGGTTTGTTGATTTCTCGGCCTGATGGTGTTTGCATTGATGAAGCACTAGCAGGCAACATGGACAAAGTTGCATTAACTGAACATCCTGATGCGTCATTGCTGAGTGAAAACGAAGTAGAAGCGAGCAGTGAAAGCGTGGCAAGTGATGGTACTCAGCCGTATACCTTTTATTCTAATCTACTGCGTAGTAATTGTCCGGTGACCAATCAACCAGATTGGGGAACTCTGTCTGTATCGATTACTACTGACAAATTTTTTAATAATGCGAATATGCTGCGTTATATATTGAGCTTCCGTCAGCACAATGGCTTCCATGAGCAATGTGTCGAACAGATATTCGCTGATTTGAGTGAATGTTATAAACCAAGAGAGCTGATGGTTCGTGCTTGGTATACGCGCCGCGGTGGTATCGATATCAATCCTTGCCGCGTCAGTGACATAGGTTTATTACCTAAACCAAGTCGTTTGATTCGTCAGTAATTGATAGGGTTGGTTTTGTATAATTTAGATTATATAGCCGACCTACTATAAAATAAAAAAAGCGCCTATTTCATCAAGTGAAATAGGCACTTTTTTTAGTACATTTTTTATCAGAAAAACTACTTGCTACTTACTTTTGCCATAACTTCTTCGCGGCTTAGCATTTGCTTTTCTGTCTCGCGGCGATTGACATATTCGTACTTACCTTCAGCCAAGTTACGGTCCGAGACCACGATACGATGCGGGATACCAATTAGCTCAAGATCGGCAAATTTGACCCCAGGGCGCTCGTTGCGGTCATCAAGTAACACATTAATGCCTTGAGCCTTTAATTCGTCATACAGAGCTGTTGCCGTTTGCATGACGGTTTCTTCTTTCGACTTCATCGGAATGATGGCCACTTCAAAAGGTGCAATTGAGTCATCAACTGATGGCGTTTTTGGCCACATGATACCGTTCTCATCGTTGTTCTGCTCGATGGCAGCAGCGATGATACGACTAACGCCAATACCATAGCAACCCATCATAAGGGTAACTGGCTTACCATCTTCACCAGATACGGTAGCATTCATCGCTTGGGAGTACTTGTCACCCAATTGAAAAATATGACCAACTTCGATACCGCGTTTGATTTTTAGTGTGCCTTTGCCATCAGGAGAGGGGTCTCCTTCTTGCACATTACGCACATCTACAATGCGTGTGATACGTGCATCACGTGCCCAGTTCATGCCGACGGTATGTTTATCTACTTTATTAGCACCTGTCACAAAGTCTGACAAGGTCGCCGCCGAGCGATCGACAAAGACTGGCATATCCAAATCAACACCGATAAAGCCTTTGTGTAGACCCGCTGCTTTGAGCTCTTCATCAGAGGCCAAAGTTAGTGGCACGTTGGCTTCTTCGATTTTCTCAGCTTTGATAGTGTTCAACTGATGATCACCACGTAGTACGACAGCGATGAGCTGCGGTGTATCATCTTCTTTATGACCATGAACGATTAAGGTTTTAACCGTATCGGCAAGCGGGATATCCAAGTGTTCAGCGACCATCTTACAAGTGGTCATGCCTTCGGTGAGCACGTCTTCGCGCTCTTGCTTTGGCGGTTGGCGTTCAGCCATATTGAATGATATAGATTCGGCAAGCTCAACGTTGGCAGCATAGTCTGAGGAATCAGAAAAAGCGATATCATCTTCGCCACTATCGGCTAGCACATGGAACTCATGCGAGGCAAAGCCACCGATAGAGCCTGTATCTGCCTGTACCGCACGGAAGTCTAAGCCTAAGCGGGTAAAGATACGCGTATAAGCCTCATACATATCATGATAAGTCTTAGCGAGCGAAACTTGATCGACATGGAACGAGTAAGCATCTTTCATAGTAAATTCGCGCGCACGCATCACGCCAAAGCGGGGACGAATCTCATCACGGAACTTGCCTTGAATCTGAAAAAAGGTGATTGGCAGCTGTTTGTAACTACGCAGTTCACCTTGTGCAAGGTTAGTGATGACCTCTTCGTGCGTTGGGCCAAGCACGAAATCACGATCGTGACGATCTTTGAAGCGCAATAGCTCTGGTCCATAGTCGTCGAAGCGACCAGTAGTTTCCCATAACTCAGCTGGCTGGGTCATGGGCATAAGAACCTCTTGAGCCCCAATATTTTGCATCTCTTCACGGACGATACGCTCAACTTTTTGTAAAATGCGTAGCCCCATAGGCAGCCAGATATATAATCCAGAAGCAATTTTACGAATAAGGCCGGCACGCACCATCAATTGGCTTGAAGCGATATCGGCGTCACTTGGGGTCTCTTTTAGAGTGGCGAACAAGAATTGACTGGCTTTCATAAATAAAGCGGAACCTTATCAACGATAAAATAAATAATAAATAAGGCGCTGAGCGTTAGATAGCTGCTACAAGCTTGCCTTTAATATATAACCTGATATAACTAATGATTTGATCGACGTGACAGTGTATAAATTAGCAATTTATAGTCAAGCTTTTTGTTCAAAACCTATCTAAAAACAGGCTAATGTCAGGTAGTCTATATACGTTGACATTTCATCGATGCAATCAGACTATGTTAGGTAAAGTTTGCCTCATACGCAATGACTTTTTGTCTTTTACAATAGAACGCTATACAAACTTCAATATAGGACAAAAAATGAAGCAAATATCTGATAGTTTTAGTATTCGTCGTCGGTGAGAATTGTAGTAAGTCTAAAAGCGGTTGAGTTTGTAAAATTGTGGACTAAGCAATTGTGTAGAAGATTAGTAGCTAATACTTGAAGTCATTTTGAAAAGCGTCATTTATGCTATAGAGCCGTGCTTAATTTAGCATTTGTAAATAACGTCTTTTGAGTGCCGTTAACAATATAAAAGGTAGCGCATATGACAACTTCTGATAATCGTACACCTAGTAATGCTCGCGACAATATTAGTAAGCGCCCTAAACCAAAACAGCCTACTGGAATAGCGACATGGATATTGTTAATTATTAGTTTTACGGCCTTAGCTTTTGCTGTTTATACTATTAATGAGCGGACGGTAGAAGAACCGATTGAAACCGTCACTCGTGAAGGTGTGGTGACGCAGATTCAACAGTTAAATCGGTTGCAGACCGTAGCTTTTAGCGTGGATACAGTGATTACCAGTGAGCGACAGGGCAGCTGGATGAAACTTTGGCAAGATGAGCAAAAAGGCTTGTTTATTGCTCGTGGTCGGGTAGATGCGGGTATAGATTTGAGCGCGTTGACGCCTGAGATGGTACAAGTCGTACAGCTTGAAGAGTCTAACGTAGGTGAAGATGAAGCACAGACGGCGAGCGACAATAATACCGCGATGATGCCGCAAATCAACATTACCTTACCGCCATCAGAGATATTTTCAGTGTATCTAGACGACTTGGAAATCTATGACTGGCAAACAGGTGCTTTTGGTTTGATGCAGGTTGATCCTAAGATACTCGCGCAAGCACAGACAATGGCAAAAAAAGAAGTGCTGGAGCGTGCGTGCCGAGGTGATGTGATGAATATGGCGCTAAAAAATGCCCAAATGCAGCTGCAACAATTGTTTGCGATGACTGGCGCAGTGGTGACTGTGACCACACAAGGAGCAGGGGCTTGCCGACTGCCAGTCACTACCAATAGCTAAGCTAATATTTATTCTTTTTTGAATTCGGCAATAGCCAGCTTGCGTGCCGATTTATGCTCGACCATCGGCGCAGGGTAGTCAATATCGGCAAACTTGCCACCTTTTGCCAATTCTTTGCGCATCTTGTCTTCGCTATGCAAGATGCTAGTAGGAATATCTTCTAACTCTGGTAGCCAAGTTTTAATAAACAATGCTTTAGAGTCATGCGTATTGGCTTGGCTAAAGGGATTCATAATACGAAAGTAGGGCGCTGAGTCGGTGCCTGTTGACGCGCTCCACTGCCAACCGCCGTTATTGGACGCAAAATCCCCGTCAATGAGCTGCTGCATAAAGTAGCGCTCTCCTAAGCGCCAATCAATCAGCAAGTCTTTGGTCAAAAACATGGCGGTGACCATGCGCAGTCGATTGTGCATAAACCCCGTCGCATTTAAGCAGCGCATCGCTGCATCGACTAATGGTACGCCTGTTTTACCAGTGCACCATGTCTCAAAATCATCGCTATCGTATGACCAATTGATCTTGTTATCTGTTTCTTCTTTATAAGCCTTGTGACAGACAAGTGCTGGTTTGTCCACTAGTACATGACGATAAAAATCTCGCCATGCAAGCTCGCTTATCCAGCGATTGATGTCTTCATTATCGCCATCATTACCGTGTAGCTTTTCTTGTGCTTTACTTGCTTGTAGATAGCAAAATCTAGGACTGATAGACCCTATAGTAAGATAAGCCGATAGCTGACTGGTTGCATGTAAATGGGGGACATCACGGCTGACATCATAGTTATTTATATCATTAGCGACAAATTCTTTTAAACGCTGACAAGCAGCATCTTCACCAGCAGGATAAGCGTCTCTTGCCTGGTCAATCTGGGCTGTCATATTGATATGTTGTAATGACTTGTTCTTTTCTAGTGTTTGCTTGTAGTCACTGAGCATTTTTTTACTTAGTGCTTCGATATCATCGACTGTATTGGCAAACGTTTGCGATGATTTTAGTTTGATTTTATAGTCGCTATCCACTGCGGGTGCTTCATGCATTTGAATGGTACTAACGTCTAACGTATGTCGCCATTTCTTATAAAATGGCGTAAAGACTTTATACATGCTGTCGCCATCATTGGTCGTAATGCTTTGCGGTGGCAAAATGCATTGGTCATGCCAGCGGACGAACTCGATATTATCTTTTGCAAGTTGCTTACTCAATTGCTCATCACGATCAATCTCATTGCCTTCGTACTCATGATTGGCCATGATGCAACTGATTTCATTATCTTTGCATAAGGTTGTGAGCGTTTCTATACAGTCAGTAAAGCTTGGACAGATTTGCACGGTTAAAGTGATGTTCAGTTGCGACTGCAGGTCCTTTGCTAGGATAGGTAGCGTGCGGGCAATATGGTCGACTTGCACAAGGGACGTATCATGTTCTTGCCACTGCTCAGGCGTCAAAAAGAATACGGCAGACACCGAGGCGTTTTCTTCCTTTGCACGTTCGCACAGCGCTGCTAGAGCGGTATTGTCATGGATACGAAGGTCACGACGAAACCACATCAAGTAATGCGGTGGATTTTTGCTAGTAGCATTGTCGTCAGTATTAGTATTATTCGCCGCTGTCTGTGCAGTCTTAGACATCAAGGTATCCCTATATCAATCAATCGCAATCGTAAACGAAACTAAGGATAAAAGTATGCTAGGATAAGTTTTTGGATGCAATGGCTTTGCCGTTTGGTTAACAAAACCTCATCACATCTAACGATTTAACTTTAGCCTGAACCTGTCTGATACCGCTATAATCGGTGTCATATTCAGCACCATGAAACGCAAGGTCACAAAATGCACGTTAAGTTTTGCGGGTTTACTCAGCTTAATGATATACAGACTGCGGCACAATTAGGTGCAGACGCAGTGGGTTTGGTGTTTTATCCACCAAGCCCCCGCGCGGTCACAATAGAGCAAGCGCAAATTCTGAGCGCTGCTGTACCTGCTTTTGTCAGCGTGGTGGCATTGGTAGTCAATATGTCCAAAGATGAGCTGATCAATTTAGCAAATGACGTCTCTTTTGATATTATCCAGTTCCATGGCGATGAAACGCCTGAGCAGTGTGAGCAGCTGGCAAGTACGGTCAATAAGCGCTGGATCAGAGCATTGCGCGTTAATGCTGATACGGATAGTGCTGCTAGTGTCAGTGCTCAGATTGACGAATTTGCAGCAGCAGGGGCGAGTAGCATCTTATTAGATGCCTACCATCAGCATAAGTATGGCGGTACAGGCGCACGTTTTGACTGGAACCTCATTCCACATGACAGCGCACTGCCGATTGTGTTGGCTGGTGGACTTGATGCCGATAATGTGGCCGCTACATTAGATTTGCCTATTTATGGTGTCGATGTGAGTGGTGGTATCGAGATCGATAAAGGTAAAAAAGATGCTGCCAAAATGCGTGCCTTTATGAAAGCGGTCAAGCGCGATCGATGGCAAAACGCTACGGTCACTGGCGCCATTTAAGTGGGTTTGTATCAAGTTGTTTGCTATACATACTCTGCTTAGTTAATCGTTATTCCGATTTTTCTGCTTAAATCTTATTAGATTGTTATCCCTTTTATTATCTTCTTTATAGTTATCTAAAAAATACCACTTATTACAGTAGGAATTATCATGAGTCATGTCGCGAACAAAGATTTATCTGCTACCGCACAATCTGTAAATACTTTTACCAATCCTGAAAATGTACAGGATTTTAACCAGTATCCTGATGCACGCGGACATTTCGGTGTACATGGGGGGCGTTTTGTCTCTGAGACGCTAATGGCTGCCCTAGAAGAGCTAGAAACGCTTTATACCAAAGTCAAAGCAGATCCAGCGTTCTGGGAGGAGTATCACAACGATTTGGTGAATTATGTCGGTCGCCCAACGCCGCTGTATCATGCTAAGCGTTTGAGTGACGAGATTGGCGGTGCGCAAATTTACTTCAAACGTGAAGACCTAAACCATACAGGCGCGCATAAAGTCAATAACACCATTGGTCAGGCGCTGCTTGCCAAAATGTGTGGCAAAAAACGTATTATCGCTGAGACTGGTGCAGGACAGCACGGCGTGGCAACGGCGACGATTGCCGCACGCTTGGGGCTAGAGTGTATCGTCTATATGGGGGCTGACGATGTCGAGCGTCAAAAGATGAATGTCTATCGTATGCGCTTGCTTGGTGCAACGGTTGTGCCAGTCACTTCTGGCTCACGCACGCTCAAAGACGCGATGAATGAAGCCATGCGCGACTGGGTGACCAATGTCGATAGCACTTATTATATTATCGGTACGGTTGCAGGCCCACATCCATATCCGTTACTGGTACGTGATTTTCAAGCGATTATTGGTAAAGAAGCGCGTATTCAGCATTTAGAAAAAACAGGCAAATTACCGGATGCGTTGGTTGCATGTGTCGGTGGTGGCTCGAACGCTATTGGTTTATTCTTTGATTTCCTAAACGATACTGAAGTCAAAATGTATGGCGTGGAAGCGACAGGTGATGGTATCGAATCAGGTCGTCATTCAGCACCATTAGCTGCTGGTCGTATCGGTGTACTACATGGCAACCGTACCTACCTGATGGCAGATGATGAAGGTCAAATTCAAGAGACGCATTCTATTTCAGCTGGACTTGATTATCCTGGTGTCGGTCCTGAGCACAGCTTCTTAAAAGATATGAAACGTGTTGAGTATGTTGGTTGTACTGATAAAGAGTCGTTAGAAGGCTTTCATGAAACCACGCGTAAAGAAGGTATTATCCCTGCGCTCGAATCTGCCCATGCTGTTGCCTATGCGCTTAAGCTGGCTAAAACCATGACCCCTGATCAAACGATTATTGTCAATATGTCAGGTCGCGGTGATAAAGATTTGCATTCGGTAATGAAGGCGGAAGGAATTGAGTTGTAGTACATCCTACAGTTTAATATATAGAACAAATCTAATTCTACAGATTAAACCTCTTGTATAAGTAGTGGCTAAGCATTGAAGCTTCGTTCATGAAGCTCAATCAGTTAGCAATTTTACAAGAGGTCTATTATATTTACTTCAATGACCTGTATACACTGCAATAATATGAGAGTTGCTAAGTTTTTTGAATGTTAATGTTGTTTACTTTAGGAAATAACAATGCAGGACTTTTTGTATTTTATAAGTTCGAATATATCTGATATTCCTTTATTTGCGTTAATAGGAGTAATAATTACTCTTGTTGTTTTTGTTCTTTCTATTCGTAGTAGAAGTAATGAATTTATTGATTTGTTTTTTCTAAAAGATAGTTCGTTGAAGGACAAAAAAATGACTCTGTAAATATTGAGTTGAATAAAAAATATAAGGAGTTAGTAGACGAGTACAAAGGTATAAATCTAAAGATTAACAAACTTGAAAATACATCTAGTAGTGCTGAATTAGATAAAAATTTAGAGGGTTTAATAAATAGTTATTATGATTCACCAGAAAAAGTTAATACAATACTTTCTAAAACTATAAATGATAATATAAGTGATAATTTTAAAAAGTATTATAAAGATTTTGACAGTAAGGGTTTTATAAATTCTGAGTTTATAAAATATGAGAATTATATTGCAGAAAATGATAATGAAAATCTACTGGAAATACAGAAACAAGAGTATAAATCCGCATTTAGCCTAAGAAATAAAATGATTAATCTTTTTTCGTTTTCTGTCTTTGCTATGATACTATCTTTTTTCCTGCTAATCTTTCTAAAAAGTGATGTGTTTTCAATACAAAAATATATAGTAGTTATAAGTCTATTTTTAAGCTTAGGTTTTTTTGTCATATACATTATTAAATCTTCAAACAGTAGGACTTCTACACTTATGTCTATTTATGAAAATCAAAGAAATTATCAGAATATAATTAACTTGATTTCTAAGTTGGATATTGAAAATGGAATAACTGATAATGATCTAGAGATCATAAAAATGATGTCAATAAATTACAGTGGAAGAGAGAAAAGAGTATCACACCCTTATGAAATTATACTTAAAGGTCTCAGTAATTCAAACATTCAATTTAACGGTGGCAAGATGTCACTTGATAAAAATTCAGAGACCAAAGAAAATTAATAGTTATAGGAAATAATATGACCCGAATTGAAAGCACATTTAAAACCTTAAAATCACAGAATAAAAAAGCTCTGATTCCTTATGTAATGGCAGGCGATCCAACACCTGATAGCTTTGTTGGCTTACTACATGACTTAGTCAAGCATGGTGCCGATATGATTGAAGTTGGATTACCATTTTCTGACCCAATGGCTGATGGTCCAACTGTTGCATTGGCTGGCGAGCGCGCATTGGCAGCTGGTACCAGTACTCGTGACGCATTAAAAATGGTTGCAGAGTTCCGTCAAACAGATACGCAGACACCAATCATTCTAATGGGTTATCTCAATCCTGTTGAAATCATCGGCTATGACAATTTTGTCGCATTGTGTGAGCAATCAGGCGTTGATGGCTTATTGATGGTAGATTTGCCACCAGCAGAGGCGGGCAGCTTCACTCAGCATTTGACTGAGCATGCGATGAATGAGATTTTCTTGCTATCGCCAACCACTTTGCCTGAGCGCCGTGAGCAAGTCTTGACTCATTGTGGCGGCTATATTTATTATGTATCACTAAAAGGCGTGACGGGCTCAGCCACACTAGATACTGACGATGTAGCGACTCAAGTTCAAGCGATTAAAGCAGAGACCGATTTGCCAGTATGCGTCGGTTTTGGTATCCGTGATGGTGCGTCTGCCAAAGCGATCGGTACTCATGCAGATGGCGTCATCGTCGGTAGTGCATTGGTACAGAACTTTGCCGATATCGATGCCAATGATGCCACCGCTGTGGCGACAGCTCAGCAAAAAATCATGGCAAAAATGGATGAGCTACGCGGTGCATTAGACAGTTTGAGTGCCTAAGTAATGATGACAATAACAGTAAATCACTTTGCTATATTTAGTTTACGTGTGTAAACTAACATGATGTATAATTTGTTACAATTACTCGATTTATTCAGCTTATTGTTTATCATGACATAGATAATAGTAATGCGAATAAGCTACCGTGTTAGTCATAACGGCTCATGTTATGGCTGTATTTGCTTCCTAGACTAGACAACAATTAAACTCTTAAGGACAAGTAGATGAGCAAGCTTGCCGATAAGCCTTCAACAATGGCGAATAATATGACTGATACTATAAAAAAACCTAAAACTCAAAGTGATGATGCTAGCCCTCCTACAGATAACTCTCAAGCTGGTCAATCATGGTTTGATCGCCCAGTACCGGGTATCAAGCAGCAATTAACCGCTACGCTGACTGCAGTGGAAACCGAGCCGTCTACAGAATGTACCAATTGTCATTCAATGATTACCAATACAGCACTGATTTTTAACTGTTATGTCTGCCCGCACTGTGATCATCATCTACCAATGACTGCGCGTGAACGTCTACAGTGGTTTTTGGATCAAGTAGATGGAGAGCTTGGACAAGAATTTAGCGCCAAAGACCCTCTTGGGTTTGTAGATAGCAAACCATACCCCCAGCGCATGACTGAGGCTAAGACTAAGACTGGCGAGACAGAAGCTCTAATTGTTTTGCATGGTAAGTTACGCAACCTTGATGTGGTTGCTTGCGCCTTTGATTTTCGCTTTATGGGTGGTTCTATGGGATCGGTCGTTGGCGATCGGTTTGTACAAGCTGCTGAAAAAGCACTCAAAGACAAAAAACCTTTAGTATGTTTTGCAGCCTCAGGTGGCGCGCGTATGCAAGAGGGTTTACTGTCCTTAATGCAGATGGCACGTACTGCCGCTGCTGTTGAACGCCTAAGAATTGCTGGCGTTCCTTATATTGTGGTACTGACCAATCCAGTTTATGGCGGGGTGACCGCTTCTCTTGCCATGCTTGGTGATGTTCATCTGGCGGAGCCAAAAGCGATGATTGGTTTTGCAGGTAAGCGCGTGATCGAGCAAACGGTGCGCGAGACGTTAGAAGAGCCGTTTCAGCGTGCTGAGTTTTTGTTAGAGCATGGCGTGGTTGATGAAGTGGTACATCGTCATCAGATGATTGATACCATTTATCGTCTGCTAGCTAAGCTTACGCATACGGATAATGTAGACGCCTAAATTGTGTGAGTACTTAAGTTTTTGTATGTCGCATGTTTGGCTTACCCTTTAAATAGCATTTATCGTCATTGATGATAAATGCTATTTTTAATTTTTGGGGTTTGAATATGGTCGATTTCAAATAAGGCGCATACATTAGATATCAGTCCTGCCGTATCATTTTTATACTGAACTCATTATATGGTTATAAGCATTGTATAATGACGCTTTTGGCAGCTGTATATCTTGGCTGCTTTTTACTTTAAGGTGTTTTTATGTCCTCATCGAATCACGCTACTACCGTGACCAGTCCAACGGCACAATCAAGCTTGACTGCATGGCTAGATTATATGCAGCAGATTCATGTTTCTGCTATTGATATGGGATTATCACGTGTATTGCCAGTGGCTAATTATTTGGGCGTGGTGCAATCAGCAAAAGACGATGCCTTTGTCTTCACTGTCGCAGGCACCAATGGTAAAGGCTCAACGACTGCCGTTATCAGCGATGTGTGCCGCGCAGCTGGTTACAAAACCGCGTTATATCAATCGCCGCATCTGGTTGATTTTAATGAGCGCGTGCGTATCGATGGTCAGATGGCAAGCGATCAGACCTTGATTGCTGCTTTCGAGAAGGTTGAGCAGGCACGGCTTGCTTGTGATTTAACGTTATCGTTTTTTGAGATAACGACTTTGGCAGCGCTTTTGATTTTTGCTGAAGCTGATTGTGATGTGTGGGTGCTAGAAGTGGGATTGGGCGGCCGCTTGGATGTGACCAACATCATTGATGCAGATTTAGCCGTGATTACCAATATTGGCATCGATCATGTAGATTGGCTTGGCGATAATGTTGATGCTATAGGCTTTGAAAAGGCGGGCATTTTACGTGATGGTATTCCATTAATTTTTGGTGCAACTGACATGCCCGCCAGCGTGCAACAAAAAATCGATGATCATAATGTTGTCTGTTACCAAGCGGGACGCGATTTTAGCTATCGCGTGCCAGATATAGAAACGGATATAGTCACTAGCGCTGCCACGTGGCAATATAGCAATGCTGCTATAACTTTGCAGCTGCCACAACCCAAGCTATCATTGGTAAATACTGCCAATGCGCTATCCGCGGTGCTGGCAAGTCCACTTGATATCGGTATTGACGCTATCAAAACCGCACTACAGACAGTCAAGCTTGCCGGACGCTTTGATTATCGTCAAATGGTTGATCGCCAGTGGCTGTTTGATGTGGCACACAATGAGCAGGGCGTGACGTTTTTATTAAATCAGCTCAAGCCATTATGGCAACAGCATCTAGCGGTCTTAAATGATGGACAAATGGCTTCTATTAAGCTGCTGTTTTCTATGCTTGCAGATAAAGATATTGAGATGGTGGTCGAGCATTTAACGCAAGCCAAATTACCCATTACGGATTGGTATATTGCAGAGATTGATCATCCTCGTGCAGCGAGTATGGAGGAGTTGCAAGCGGCATTGGCTGCATACGTAGAAGATACTGCTATACATGTTTATACTGATTTACAACAGGCCACGCAAGCGGTAATCGAAGACAGTGGAGCGCAAGAATTAATTGTAGTATGTGGCTCCTTTCATACCATCGGTGAAGCGCTTACTACCCTCGATGTAAACGAATAATTATAATCTCCTAAAGCTGATTGACGTCCAAAAATTGCATTAACAGATGCCTGATAGCAGACAGCGTGAAAAATATGTTTTATAATCAAAGCGTTTTATAAACATGACACAATTTTTGCAGTAATTTTTGCAGTAAAGTAAGATGACGATATAGACTGGTCATGCCTAGCCATCAACCTTATTAACCAACTAAGAGACGTAAACGGATGAATTTTTCGAGACAAGCCTTATTGGGCATCGGGATGATTATAGGCGGTAGCGTCATGCTATACGCCATGGTGCAACAAATCGGTACTAATGATAAGCCAGCAACGCCCGCTGCTATCGTCGAAAAATCATCAACTGAACAAACAACTGTAGAACCATTAACCACAGATATCGAAACTGAAAAACGTATCTTGGCACAAAAGCAAAAAGAACGTGCGGCTCGTGTTGCAGAACAAGAGAAGCGCGCTCAGCAGTTTTTGGCAGAGCAGGAGAGTGCAGAAGCAAAGGCACTGGCGAAATCTCGCGCAGAAAACCAGCAGTATGTTGCCAACGCTATGCCAGCAGAGGATGAGGATACGAAAGTAGAAAATAGCTCAACAGTTACAACACCAACTGTGCAAGCGCGTACTGATGCCACAACAAACACAACCAATGAAGAAAAACAAAAAGCTCAAGCGGCTGAGAAAGAAGAAGCCAAAAAAGCTGCTCAACAGGCCGAAGCAAAAAAATTAGCAGATAACGAAAAGCGAGCTGAAGCAAAAGAGCAAGCTGAAGCTCAGGCTAAAAAAGAAGCAGAAGCAGAAGCTAAGAAAAAAGCTGATGCTAAGAAAAAGGCAGAAGCACAAGCAGCAGCCAAACAGCAGAAGCAGGCTGAAGAGCAAGCCACCAAAACAGCTGCACCGACAGCCTCTACAGATTATACTGTCAAAAGAGGTGATGGTTTAATCAAACTAGCACGCCAGTATAATGTGCCAGTTGAAGCTCTGGCTCAAGCCAACGATATATCCTCATCTACTTCATTACAAGTCGGACAAGAGCTAACTATTCCATCACGTAAGCAGGTTGAGCGCCTAGAGCGTGAAGCAGCTGCCGCTAAAAAGTCCGCTGATGCCAAACGAGAAGCTCAACAAAAGCTACGCGAAGCGCGTAAAGAAGTTCGAGAAACTGATGCAAAAGGCAGCTTCGGGGTACAAGTCGCTTTGGCAAGCAATCAGTCTTCAGCTGATGAAGTAGCCAAAAAGTTTAAAGCTGCCGGCTATCAAGTCAAAACCAGTGTTACTAGTCGCGGTGTACGCGTCATCGTCGGCCCTGAGCGCGGAAAAGTAGCTGCATTGGCACTAAAGGATAAGATTAATACAGATTCTCAAGTTGACACCTCAGGAGCGTGGGTACTGTATTGGCGTTAAATTTTCGATAGATTTTATTGAATATAAAAGCTGGTTAATATACTAGATTTTGATAATACCTTTACTCACATAACATTCAAAACACGACACCTGCTGTCGTGTTTTTTTAATTTATAAATTGTAACTAATTATTAGCTCAGATAGTATTGCTTAGATAATATAAGCCCTATTTATGGCTCATTTACTTTTCTCTGTAGAACGTGTTAGCCAATAGTGGTTGCTACGTTACGATTGACTATTTAGAAACCTCTAAAGTTAATCGTTTTAAAACTTTATAAGGTGTGATTATGTCGTTTGGCATTGTGTTCTTGGTATTAGCCGTAGGTTTTTTGGGGTTCATTGTCTTACCAAAGCTATTATCAAGACATCAAGCTCATAAAAATACCGAACCTAATCCAGCTCCTGTACGCGGTGACGACCTGGCTATTTGGCCGTTTGCACCGATGCCTATCATGACAGATACTGAGGTCATATTTTTTCAAAAGCTCAAAAACGCACTGCCTGAATATCATATATTTGTACAAGTTCAACTTTCTCGTATCATCAATGCTGATAGTGAAGAAGCCTCTGAGCGTAGCTTTTGGTTCAACCGTATCTGCCGTCAAAGTGTCGATTATGTTATTACTGATATCGATGCGCAGACGACATTGGTTGCCATCGAGCTTGACGACTGGACGCATACTAGTAAATCAAGACAAAAGGCTGATGACAAAAAGGACAAAGCGCTAGCAAGCGCAGGGATCCCGATTGTCAGGTTTCATGCTGAGCGCATACCAAGTGTCGATATACTGAGATACGAGCTGATGCAGGTTATTGAAACTTATGAAGCGTAATACTATTGCTAATTCATTGACTGTCAGTTCATCAGAGTCAGGTACTGCTTGTATCTGGCTTCTTTTTATTATGAAACCCATAGACTTCTTTGCCAACGTTTGAATATCTTTTACAATACAACGGATTATTGTATGGACTTGGGCAGTAAATAATTATACTATTCCATTATTGATTAGTGAACATAAGTTTTGATTGAAGTTTTGTTAGTGTTAAGTCGGTCAATCATCTATTCAAATCACATTTACTGTCATTACCTCAACTAGGTCTTACCAATAAAGGATTGTTTTATGAAGTTTTTTAAACTGACTGCGCTAGCATTCGCCAGCACTTTAGCATTAGCAGGGTGCGGTAGCGATAGTGACAATACTAGCACTACGGCCTCTAACAATAATGGCTCAGCTGTACCTTCTAAGCCTCCTGTAAACAATAAATTGTCTGAGCTTGAGCAAGCTAAAAGCATCATCAATACTGCAAAGCAGTTTATTTTAGATAACAAAGCAATCGAAGATGCTTATGAAGACGCTAGTGAGATTTTGACCGAACAGCAGCAAGCCCGAGTAAACCTAACCTTTGATATCGCTGAAGGTTTACATGGGTATATGAAAGAGAATTCAATAGCAAAATTGGATGCAGCAGATGTTGCTTACTTAAGGGATAATGGCGATCTGCAAGAAGTAATAGATAACAACTTAGAAAGCGATTTTTATTGGGACAGATTTTATAATAATAAGCTACAGCCAAGCGATGATTTTCTTGCAACGCTTGATGCCAATGGCAAATTCAAACTATCTGGTACTACGCTTGTGAATAGTGAACGTTTGGAACATAACTATAATCCGCTAACCAATGATATAGACACAACAGTAACCAAAGATTCTTTCAAGATAACCTACGATAAATTTGAAAACTCATTGGCTTCTAATACCAGTACTGATGATTTTACAGGCCGTTATGGCTTCAATCGTCTTGGCATTGGTTCAAAAGCGGACGCTGTCGTTTTGAGCTCAACTTCACAAGGCGCAACGGTTAATGCGCAATTCAGTGATAAAGTCTTGGTTAATGATGAGTTTGATATAAATGATGTCAATAGAGCCGGCATTACTTTAGAAAAAGCGGTCATTAAACTGGATAATGTAAAACTTAAAGCTAACGATAGTATCATTGAAGCCCGTGACGTTGAGCTAGGGTTTTTAGATATGAGTCGCAAGCTTGCTGATGGCACCTTGGTGGTCAGAACTTTGCCAACCGCTATTAAGCTGACGGGCGAATTACTCAAAGAAAAGCCTGCAACAGATGTCGCCATTTCGCTAAACGCGGTTGCTAATGAAACCGATATCAAAAACGTCATCAAAGTGACCCAAGAAGGTAATATTGAAGAGGCTGCTGGTAAGTTCGTTGGAGTAGAAATTGTCATGTCTCTTAAGGGTAACGTGACAAAAGAGACTGCGACTTCGACTGCAATTATACCTTTAGATATTCAAGCGAACCTAAAACGTACAGCGCGTGATGTGGTAGAACTGCAAGGTTTGAAAGCAA
Organism: Psychrobacter sp. 1Y10; assembly: GCF_052259005.1. NCBI lineage: Bacteria > Pseudomonadati > Pseudomonadota > Gammaproteobacteria > Moraxellales > Moraxellaceae > Psychrobacter > Psychrobacter sp. 1Y10. The sequence continues at coordinate 82,266 of NZ_JBQQES010000009.1, forward strand.
GCGTAGACGGTAAAAGTCTGTACGTGACAGGTAAAACCATCTTGGACACTCAATATAATATCAGTTGCAAGTGTACACAGCTTGATATTACCCAAAATAATGCCGCCATTAAGCTAAAATTCGATGTCGATAATAAATTCATCATACAAGACCCCAAAACTGGTAAATTTGCTGATATCAAGGTCAATGGTAAAGTCTTTGGTGAGCTATTACAGAACAACGGTACAGTAAGCGCCAAATTTAAAGACAACAGATTTATTCCTCTAGGCCAGTGATGATATGTATTTGAGATATTGATCATGGACAAAAAGAGACAGCTAGCCCTGTCTCTTTTTTGTGCTTTTTAATTTATGGAAGAAGATTGTGCTTTTTTGCGCCCATTCATTCATATGCCATTTATACAAAGTTTTCTTTCACCTCAATCTATCAAGTCTTCTCAGGTACACGATCAAATGGTCACTATCACACGCAATATATTGATTATTATAAGTACAGGTATTTCAATCTCTGCTATCGCGCAAGAGCCGTCAGTAACTTATCAACTTACTGGTGATGACTTCATTTTAGAGAAAAACCTAATGCCATCTTTAGTGTCTACGCCATTGATAGCTTCTAAGAAGCCAGACACACAAATTGATTGGATAGTGATGGCGAGTGCTCATAGTCCAGCGCAGCCTATTGCAGCTTTTATCAAGGATTGGGATGCGCCGTTAGAGTCTGGTACCCATGCTTACGCGCAGGGGCGCGCGTCACTCAATGTACGCCCAGCTGACAGTCCGATCAGCTATGGTTTGGCATGGCGTTATGACTATTTGATGACCTTTAATCAAGAAACCGCAGACTTATATTGGCAGTATCAAAACAACCAGCTCCCCAATCAAAATCAAACTTATGCTTTAGAGTTAGAGGCACAGCATAATGAACGTGTTGGCGCAAACGTAGGTTTTGCTCAGCAATTAACGCCCAATTGGCAGCTGACCACTTATGCCAACATTTGGAAAGGTTTGCATTTGCTTGACGGTGAAGCTAGCGGCAGTATTACATCACAAGCATACCCTGCTGGCGAAACAGTTAGAAATATAGACCGTCTAAATAGAACGAATACTTATGTAGATTATTATTACGATGAGCCAGCACTTGGGGAGGAGGATCTAAACTGGCATCCCAACAAACCAACGGGTTATGGTTATTCGTTAGATATGAATTTGACAGGCGCATTAACCGATCGTACGCAGTTATCTATCCGTGGTTACGATATTCTGGGACGTATGCATTGGAAAGACACGCCTAGTACGCAATATGTACTAGATTATGATGCCAATAGACGACCCGTAGATATGACCGAAGGTCAACTCGACATTGATGATATTACGCAAACATTGCCATGGCGCGTGGAAGGTAGTCTCATACATCAGCTAAACCCTCAATGGCAGCTCGGTGTCCATGGTCAAGTGAATGATATCCAAGGCTTATATCAGTTGTCAGCAGGCTATCAAACCAATGAAGATTACTATCCACTCACTATTACTGGTTTAATAGAGCCGCAAACACAAGCGTTGGGACTTGCTGTAGATAGTCAGTATGGTGGTATCAAGTTACTCACCGATAGTCTTGACTCAGAAAAAGCCCAGCGCAGTGAGGTTAGCTTATATGGACGTTACTCATGGTAGGTTAACATTAAGTATCATCCAGTTTAGGGTCACGCTGCTTGGGATAAATGACTATCGGCTTATCACCTTCAAAGTATAGCCCTGTTCTAGGTAGCGTATCGTCTGGCCACACTATCTGGGGCTTCTGACCATCGTAGCTGTCATAAAAGCTGCGTTTCGTAAACCATTCGATATAATTTGCGCGTCGAAGGCTCGTCATATCAATTGTCGTTAGATTATCCTTATCCCATTTATCGCACCATTCATGCATAGGAAAGCTTGGTGAAAGCCAATCAGGATAAATAAAATCAGTCGTATTGATGGGTAAAAAGAACCGTCCTTTTATAACACCATAACGCTTATCAATTTTGACTTGTCCATGATCCCTAGTATCTACCCATATAGTACGAAATTGTTTGGTCTGCATATGGGTCATTTTGCGCTGTAGATTGTCGTTTGAGTTAATCCCAACCCAATTTTCGGGCGCAAAAGGGGCTGATCCCATAAAAAACTTAATGGCCAGTTCCCAATGTTCAGTGACTGTCTCCTTGTGGTTGTATAAAATCAAATCAAGCTCGCCAGAGGTTTGTTTGCCATTAAATAGCTGTACATTACTAGCGAGTGTCTCGTATGGATGCAACTGACGCGCAAAACCATCTGCTAACCAAAAAGATAATAATCCCTCAAAGTGAAAACCCAAACGATTGGGACTGGGTCGTGTCAGTAGATAGCGCGTTAGCTCCTGATAAGCATTGGTGGTATCAAGCTCTTCTAAACGCTGCTGATATGCGTCAAACTGCTGCTGCCAAAAGCTGGCACTGTGTACCGATACTGTATGAGTGTTCTGATAGGGTGCAAAATCCAGCCATCCTGTCAATACATTGGGGCACGCCAGCACATAAGCCAAATCACGCACATAAGGACGCTGGTACGCTTCCCAAGGCGCAGGATTTGTAAGTGTGGACAATGAATGAGCGATAGGCTCGGACATAGAATAAACCGAAGTAAGTTGTAGAGCATTTACCCTAACTGCTCGCTTGGCAAAAGTCTATAGTCAATCGTACTATGTTAAGATTGAACGTATCTAGCAGCGTAGCCTCTGTCGATCATAAAACAAGCTATCAAAGATAATGAGGATTAAACTATGAAATACCTTTTGCAAATCGACTTCCCTTATAGCGGCCCTTTTGGCGATAAGTTCTTTGAATCTATGCAAGAGCTTGCTAAAGATATCGCAAACGAGCAAGGTTTAGTCTATAAGCTATGGACAGAAAACGAAGAGACGCAAGAAGCGGGCGGTATTTATGTGTTTGATAATTTAGATGACGCCAATCGATACCTTGCTAAACATACTGAGCGTTTAGAGTCGTTTGGCTTCACTGATATTAAGTCTAAAGCTTTTAAAATTAATGAAGCGCTGAGTAAGATTACGAAAGCGTCTTTTTAGTAATGAATCGATAGTAGTTAGTATAAAAAAAGCTAGTTATTGGGTTCAATGGCTGGCTTTTTTGTTGTGTCTTCTATACTTAGAGCATGATATTAATCATATAAAAGTTAAGCTGAATATCTGGTGCATTTGATAATAAAGGTACTAAGATAATGATCAAAAATTTTAATATAACAAACGACCATTTGGGTAGTTTGTTGAATAGCTTTTGGACTGATAGTTTTGTGCTGATTGAAACTTTAGCTTTTTCTAAGCGTGTCATTTTTATAGCTCCATAATTTACCGTAACTTGATTGCTACGGCTTATGGTTGCTAGTTTATGAAGTAAGGTCATTCGATAGTTCTATATAGAAAATGGCAAAGTTCTATAGAACTTCATCAGCTTTCTTTAGCCATTTTGCAATGAAGTCTTTACCTAGAGTTAGACCTAGTCCCTCAGCTTTTGCTATGATTTCTTTATTAATAGTGCCATGAGGATTTTCCAGTTCTTGTTTATCATAACTTGCCAGTTTGAGAAGGGTCGCTATTAATGTTGCCATAGAATTAATAGTTTTATGATGTGTTGGCTCGTCATCAGGAGATTCGTTTGGCTCAATCGCCTCGACATCTGAATAATATCCATTTTTATCAATCATGTTTATCAGATCCAAAACACAAAATTTAATATCGCTTTCACTAAAATACGGTTCTATAATCTCATCTTTTGGATTTTCAGTAGATAATAAAATATGGTCAGCTACATATAGAGGTGTTCTCCTGAATATATCCCCTTTTGAGTTTGATCCTCGATTCGGTAGAGAGTAGTCAGGTATGATTTGATAATCTACTAAATTCTGAATAATGAACCGTCTGTGTGTTATTATGTTTTTAGAATTCATAATAGCTTCACCATGTAAAATATAAAAATATCCTTTAACATGATTTGATTGTGCTGAGTACTCTAGACCTCCTGACCATTCGTTTATGTTTTCAAAATCTTCAGGGTAGGGTGAATATAGTTTGTTTCTCCATGTTGAGCCATAACCATCAAAATAAATTATAGGCTGTAGCTCCTTTTTTATTACGAGATCAAATAAGTTACCCTTATCAAAAAAAGGTACTTTCGTTACCTCTTTGATAAATTTAACAGTGTCTTCAATATTTAAATAATCACTAAGACTTTTCATAATTCACACCTCTACACACCATTAAATCAAAGTAGATATAAGACAAGCCAACCTAAAACTATATGGATGACTGGCTTTCGATTGTTCATCATGTCTTACAGAATTTTCATTATTTTTTTCTCTATCAATTATCATATAATCACCATCCAAATTTAGCACAAAAAAAGCCAACCATTGAAAACAATGATTGGCTTTTCTCTATTACTACTATGTTTGGTCGGAACGGCAGGATTTGAACCTGCGACCACCACACCCCCAGTGTGGTGCGCTACCAGACTGCGCTACGCCCCGAATGACTGACTATTTTACGCAAAATTAGGCATATTGCAAGAGCTATTTGTTTTGCTTAAAATTTACAACACATTTCTACGTACCATAGTTAGTATGACAGATTGGCCATTCGTCTTAATCCAGCAGCTCTTTTAAAATCTGATTGACTTGCTGTGGGTTGGCACTACCGCGACTGGCTTTCATGACTTGACCGACCAGACCATTAAAGGCTTTTTGCTTACCGCCTTTATACTCATCTACCATCGTTTGATTGTTTGCAATGACGTCTTCAACCATGGCCTTAATGGCGCCCGTATCGGTTTCTTGCTTAAGTCCTTTTTCTTCGATGATTTTATCTGCTGCGTCATCATCGTTGCCACCTTCGCGTTCATATAAGGCACTAAAGACTTTCTTAGCCAATTTGCCAGATAGAGTGTCGTCTTTGATACGCTCCAGCATACCAGCCAATTGCTTAGCGCTGATAGGGGAGTCAACGATGTCTTTATCATCTTTATTCAATGCACCCAGCAGCTCGCCCATGACCCAGTTGCCGGCCATCTTCGCATCTTGCTGCCCGATCTCTGCGACTACATCTTCAAAATAATCGGCAAGCTGGCGGCTACCGGTCAATATACGAGCATCGTACTCTGACAGACCGAGCGCCTCTTCAAAACGCGCACGTCGAGCAACAGGTAGCTCAGGCATTGCCGCTTTAATCTCATCAATCGTATGCTGCTCAATACGTACTGGCAGCAAGTCAGGGTCAGGGAAGTAGCGATAGTCGTTGGCGTCCTCTTTGGTACGCATGGTACGCGTTTCATCGCGCTCTGGATCATAGAGCATCGTTGCTTGCACGACTTGACCGCCATCCTCGATGATATCGATTTGACGCTCGATTTCGCGATTGATGGCACGTTCGATAAAGCGGAACGAGTTTAGGTTTTTCAGCTCAGTTCGTGTGCCAAGCTCGTCGCCTGGTTTACGCACAGAGACGTTACAGTCACAGCGAAATGAGCCTTCTGCCATAACAGCATCTGAGATGCCAAGCCACGTAACCAGCTGATGAATGGCTTTTATATAAGCAAGTGCTTCGTGAGCAGAGCGCATGTCTGGCTCAGAGACAATTTCGACCAGCGGCGTACCCGCACGGTTTAGATCGACGCCCGTCATACCATCGACAGCATCATGTACGGATTTACCAGCGTCTTCTTCTAAATGCGCGCGTGTGATACCCATGCGTTTTGGGTACTCGTTTTTCTCGCCTTCATTCACCACCACATCGATATAACCTTTGCCAACGATAGGGTGGACCATCTGGGTAATCTGGTAGCCTTTAGGTAAATCAGGGTAAAAATAGTTTTTGCGATCAAAAGTGTTGAATAACCCCAGCTCAGCATTGACACCAATGCCAAATTTTAGGGCACGATCGACCACTCCAGCATTTAAAACTGGCAAAACACCAGGCAGACCCAAATCGACGATGCTGGCCTGGCTATTTGGCTCATGACCGAAGTCGGTCGGTGCGCTCGAGAATAACTTGCTTTCGGTATTTAGCTGACAATGAATCTCAATCCCGATCACCACCTCGTAACCATCGACGAGCAATTCTTTGCGAACTGCAAATTCTGTCATTTCCATTATAAAATCCTATCAAAAATTAAAATAAATAATCGTTAAGCTATAAAGTTATAGTCGTGACTTACTATCATTATTTGCAATAAATTTTTTGTAGCTTATCCTGCTTTTCGCTACTCTTTGCTACAAAATTTACGATAATACAAAACCCCTTAAGCTCGAACAAAACAGTGCTTCGCTTTTCCTCAATCGAGGCTAAACGATCTTGTTATGGCAGACTTCACTATTCTCTAGTACCAATAATTAGCGCTCGTAAATCAAGCCATTCATCTTTAGGAAGCGTAGGGAACACTTTACAGTTCTCACCCCCATTTCCGTCTTTTTATAATGGCTATAATAGTGTGCGAAAACCAGACTGTAACTGCTTAAATAGCAAGCTTTAGTGATGGTTCTGCATCTGCGTATAGGTATCTGCAAATATCTCACTACTCCCGCCACTTTGATAAAAAGCAGAAATAACATAGCTCATCAAAATTCTAAACTTACCTTGACTGTACAAGCTACTTACCAAAGGTTCAGCTTGCTTAGCATCCCCCTCAATAAAGCCGTAAGGGGCAATAATCTTTTCAAACTTATCGTAAAACGTCTGAAAAAAACTTGGCGTGTCCTCAAAGTTTTCATCAAAAAAGGTTTCTAAGTTTTTAAGATCTGTCTTTAAAGTCAGAGCTTGATTATCATCTAAGCGATAGTCTTGCTTCATCATGTTAAGAAAACTCATTGTATATCTCCAGTGAAGCTAAAAGTGGAGTCAAATTTTTGCGCATATTATACGGTAAGTTATTTGACTATAACGGAGTATTAAACCGCCTTCTCGGCGATAGCAGAAGATTGCAAATGGTGATCTGTATGCTGCTGAAATAAATGAGCGGTAGCCAACAGCTTACTTTCTTGCCAATATTGACCAATTAATTGCAAGCCAATAGGTAAGCCCTCTGAGGTCAAACCAACTGGCTGACTGAGTGCAGGTAGACCGGCCAAGTTAACCGCGATAGTGTAGACATCACCTAAGTACATTGTTGCAGGATCAAGGTCTTCACTAAGTTTGTAAGCTGCCGTTGGGGAGGTTGGGCTGGCAATCACATCACAATCGGCAAATGCTTCATCGAAATCTTGTACGATTAAGCGGCGTATTCTTTGTGCTTTTGTATAATAAGCATCAAAATAACCTGCAGACAATGCATAGGTACCTGTCAAGATACGACGTTGTACTTCAGGACCAAAACCTTCAGAGCGTGAGCGTGTATATAGATCGACTAGATCGGTTGGGTTTTCACAGCGATAGCCAAAGCGTACGCCATCGAAGCGTGAGAGGTTAGATGATGCTTCGGCAGGCGCTAGCATGTAGTAGGTGGCAAGGGTGATCTCAGGATCAGTAATGTTCACCTCTACAATGGTTGCGCCCAGATCTTCATACTGTTTGAGAGCCGCACGGACCGCTTGTTCGACCTCGCTATCAAGCCCTTCACTGAAATATTCTTTTGCGACACCGATACGTAGACCATCAAAGGGCTTGTCACCGGCGGCTGCCTCTGCATCATTAAGGTCTTGTACGTAATCGGGCATATCATACTTGATAGAGGTTGCATCACGCGGATCATGACCGATCATCGGCTGTAGTAGATACGCGCAGTCTTTAGCGCTCTTACCCATGCTACCGGCTTGGTCAAGACTTGAGGCATAGGCGATCATACCGAAGCGCGATACACGGCCATAAGTGGGCTTGATACCTGTCAAGCCGCAAAATGATGCAGGCTGACGAATAGAGCCTCCAGTATCACTACCTGTTGCGACTGGCACAAAACCTGCGGCGACAGCGGCAGCACTACCACCAGATGAGCCGCCAGGGACACGCTCTAGGTTCCAGGGGTTTTGTACCGTGCCATAGTAAGAGCTACTGTTGTCTGAGCCCATTGCAAACTCGTCCATATTGAGCTTACCTAAGCTAATCATGCCCGCTTTATCGATATTGGAGACGATAGTGGCGTTATAAGGTGAGACAAAGTTGTGTAGCATTTTTGAGCCACAAGTCGTCAGCACGCCTTGGGTACAAAAGATGTCTTTATGCGCCATTGGCACCCCAAGCAGACGTCTTTTATCGCCTTGTGCTCGCATCTCATCAGCTGCCTGTGCTTGGGCGCGTGCTGTCTCAGAGGTTCGTGTGATAAAACTATTAATCTTGCCATCTAGCGCGTCAATGCGCTTGATATAATGGTCAGTCAGCTCAAGGCTGCTAAATTGTTTGTCTTGTAAGCCTGTGACAAGCTGCTGGGTACTCAATAGATGAAGTTCAGACATAAGGTGTCGTCCGTCAAAATGTTAATAGCATAAAATGTAAGAAAATAAACGTAAATATCAGTACAGCGGACTATTCAATGACCTGTGGTACCAGATATAGTCCATCTTCTACAGCGGGCGCAACTGACTGATTACGTGCACGATTGATATCGTGTTTTGCCACGTCAGTGCGCAACTCTTGGCAAGCCTCATGAATATTTGATAGAGGTTTGACACCATCTGTATCGACGTTACCAAGGGTTTGCATAAGGGTTAGCACCTTACTGATATCGTCAGCGTAACTGCTCGCCGTACTTGCATCGACACCTAAACGGGCCAAATTGGCAACTTCTAAAATTTCTTCACGACTAACATTGCTGTCGGACGTTGCAGGTTGCTGTGACATAATTTCTCCAGTTAAAGACAGTTTTTGTTAGAGTAGGTATATGACTACTAAAATAATATCGTATATAGAGTAAGTTTATTATAAAGCATCTGGCCTAAGTTTACAGAGCGCTGTGTTAGATTGCTGCATAATCACAAACAACTGGTACTGTGACGATACAGTTATTGATTTATTTTCAATTGCCTAACAATTAACTTGCTAAATACGGTAAAGTAGCCGCACATTGTTTGGCGAAAGTACGATATAGCGATAAACGCTATTGAAAAATCACTTAATTGATTTATTAGGGTCTATTTTTTGATTAAATAATACTTACTTTACAGTGTAAATAACGATGTTTTTTTGAGACTAAATCGGTATAATTTATCTCACTTTTAGTTTCTAGTCAGTATTGCATGATTCAAACCTATCGCAAAGATACGTTTTTGTTTGTTTGAGTCTTTAACCGCTCTCTACTTGATACTAATAAGCATCGCCTCAGTCATCTCATTTGTAAGCCGCTGGATATATTAATGAACCCGTTTGGATTTTTATCGAATAATATCGCTATCGACCTTGGTACTGCGAACACCTTAATTTTTATTCCTAATAAAGGGGTAGTGCTCGATGAGCCTACGGTGGTCGCCTTACGTAGCAACCGTACGCAAAACCCGACCGTCGCTGCTGTTGGTCTTGATGCCAAGCAAATGCTTGGACGTACTCCTGCCAATATTACTGCCATTCGTCCATTAAAAGACGGGGTCATCGCTGACTTTGAAGTCACCCAAAAGATGCTAAAGCATTTTATTGCCAAAGTAAAAGCCAAACGTTTTATGGCACAGCCCAATGTCGTGGTTTGCGTACCCTGTAAGTCGACTTTGGTTGAGCGAAAGGCTATTCGTGAAGCAGTGTCATCAGCGGGCGCTAACAAAGTACTGCTATTAGAAGAGCCGATGGCCGCAGCTATCGGTGCAGGAATGCCGGTTCATGAGGCCAGTGGTTCGATGGTCGTCGATATCGGTGGCGGTACCACTGAGATTGCTGTTATCGCACTGTCTGGCTGTGTGTATGCCGAGTCGATCCGCATTGGCGGTGATATGTTTGATGACGCGATTATTACTCATGTACGCCGTACCCATGGTTGTGTGATTGGTGAGACAACCGCCGAACGTATCAAACAAGAAGTGGGCTCAGCGCTTAACGAAGAGAGCAACTTAGAAGTAGAAGTCCGTGGCCGTAGTATGGCAGAAGGCGTACCTAAGACATTTAGCGTCAATTCAGAAGAAATCCAAAAAGCATTAAGCGATCCGCTAAGTGGTATCGTCAGTGCAGTAAAAGCTGCACTTGAACAAACCCCACCTGAGTTGTCATCGGATATCGCCGAGCGCGGTATTGTCCTAACTGGGGGTGGTGCATTATTACGTGATTTGGATAAGCTTATTTCAAAAGAGACTGGTCTACCAGTTACTGTTGCAGAAGACCCACTTACTTGTGTCAGTCGTGGTGGCGGTATTGCGCTTGATTTTATTAATAACAAAAGCTTAAATATGATTTTTGTATAAAGCTTTTATAAGCGCTTTGGTTACTTGCAATAGTGATTCTGGTCACTTGTAGATAATAAACCTAGGCTAAAATGAATAACTGAACAAAGGCGGTCAATATGGCTGCCTTTGTTGTATCAACAACTAGCATACGCCGTTATGTTCGCGCATAATAGCTTTATACCCCGCGCTGGGTACCGATCAAATTAGATGCCCTATGATCCCAAGTATTTTTGCTCGTCAGCCACTCGCACTTCGTAGGACTGCTATTGTATTAATAGTGGCGTTAATTATCATGTGGTTTGATAGCAAAAATCCGGAGTTGTTTAAACCTGTCCGTAGTATTAGTCATGCTGCCATGCAGCCTATCTATGAATTTTCTTTATTACCAAGCTATGCTGAACACTGGGCACGCGGTAGCATACAATCAAAAGAAGCTTTACGCCGCCAAAACGTACAATTAAAATCACAACTGATTCATGCAAAAGCAAAGCTTCAGCAGCAAGATTATATCTTGGCGCAAAATGCCCGCTTACAAGGTATCTTATCAACGACCAAGCCTGATTTGTTTGATTTAAATTTAGCACAAGTGATTGGCACCGATACCAATTTACTCAAACAGATCGTAGTGCTTAATAAAGGCGCGCAAGATGGTGTTCAAGTGGGGCAAACGGTGATTGATGAAAATGGTATTTTAGGGCAAATTATCAATGTCTATCCCAATACCAGCCGCTTGTTACTCATCACAGACGAACAGCAATCAGTTGCCGTAACCATCAAGCGTACTGGTCAACGTGCCATTGTCACAGGTGCAGGTATTCCAACCTCACTGAGCCTTAATTACGTATTCAAAACCTCGGATGTACGTATTGGCGACGAGCTAGTATCTTCCGGTTTAGGCGGCCGTATTCCAGCGGGCTATCGTGTCGGCCGTATTACCCGCATCACAGACACTCAAGCCGACAATTTTAGAACGATTGAGGTATCACCTGCTGCCAACTTTGTTGATAATGCTTATGTGCTTATCTTACAAGATAAGGTGACGTATATTGACACCGAATTACCACTACCTGCCAGTCGTTAATCAATCGTTAAGGCAAGCATTCATGGCACTTTCAAACTCTGAGCATTCATCTAGTAAGATGCTTATCGCAATCATATTGAGTTTTGTGGTTGCCTCATCACCTAGTGTCTATCCACTAAGCCCAAGCATGGCAGCTTTACGTCCCATGATCTTAATGATGGTATTAATATTTTGGTTGTTGTTTCAGCCGCGATATGTTGGAGTCTTTACCGCTTTTATGGTTGGTATTATTGCTGACTTGTTGATGGATACTCATCTTGGACAGCAAGCATTTGCAGCAGTCGTCATGGTGTTGGCACTTAGGGTTTGCAGTCTTCAAGTTAAGCAGTTAAATACATTTAGCGCCTGGTTTTTAGCAGCTATTGGGATGATTGTTTTTCAGCTTACTCTGTGGACATTACAACTGATGACCCAAAGTTTATTCATCGCACAGTCAGGATTGTCTTTGTTGATGAGCATCTTAAGCTGGCCTCTCATACTGTTAATATTGCGTGGATTTACGCGTTAGATGATTCATACGTCAGTTTTTGCACAGCATTTAATTCAAGAATAGTAAGTCCTGACAATAATAAGAGGGTAGTAATGACTATTATATTGGCGTCTGGTTCGCCGCGTCGTCGTAAGCTTCTGACCGATGCCAAGCTCGAGCTTGAAGTCATGAGCGTTGATATTGATGAGACTCCCAACGACAATGAATCTCCAAAAGAGTATATTCAACGCATGATTGCGGCCAAGGCTGACGCAGCTATCGTGCAACTAAAGACAAATTATCATCATGACTCTTTCAAATCATGCAAACTTGCCACATCATTTATTGTTCTAACAGCTGATACTATCGGTGTATTACCTGATGGTCACACAGTTCTTGTCAAGCCCGCAGATCGCGCTCATGCCTACCGCATGTGGCAGCAAATGTCTGATAGCTCTCATCAAGTATGGACTGCCGTACAAGCAACCTTAGTATCATTCACTGACGAAGTAAAAGAGCTAAACGATAGACCATTAAAAGCTGTCTGGCAAAAACAAATCATTGAATCGACAGATGTCACCTTTGTTCCTTTAACACAAAATATGATGCGTGTTTATTGGGACAGTGGCGAGCCCGCTGACAAGGCAGGGGGGTATGCTATTCAAGGTTTAGCGGCTGCTTGGGTGATACGTATCAATGGTAGCTATACCAATGTCGTGGGCTTACCGTTGGCGCAAACGTTAGCATTAATCGATGAAGCAGCTAAGGTCCAAAAATCTAAGAATAAACAAACATAAAGACTGTTTATAAGGTAAACGTGAAAGTAAGCAGTCACATAATGACACGGCAGGGTAGTGGGCAGCATGATGGGACATTTGTTAGACTGTGATTTCAATATTAATAAGTACCATAAGTAATAAATAAGAGAAAAAATATGTCTGAAGAGCTGCTAATGAATATCAGCCCAATGGAATGCCGCGTGGCTGTTCTAGATAATGGCGTGCTCGGTGAGATTTATATAGAGCGCCATCATAAATTGGGTTTGGTTGGTAATATTTATCTGGGAACGGTTGTCCGCGTGTTGCCTGGTATGCAGGCGGCATTTGTTGATATCGGTCAATCACGAACCGCATTTTTACATGTTAATGATATGCAACGTGAGCCGCGCCCAGTCGTCGAAAATAAAAATACCATAGTTGACGATGATAACCATAAACAAACTGCCGCTACGGGGGCTAGTCCAGTTGCAGATACTATGGAAGGCTTGGCCGTCACGCCACCTGTGGTCAGAACGCGCAGTACAGAGGTGATTCCTTTTACTAAAACACTTATCCAGCATCGTCTGCACGAAGGTCAACGTATCCTTGTACAAGTAACCAAAGATCAGCTAGGGAGTAAAGGTGCACGCTTGACTACCAATATCTCATTACCATCACGGTATCTTGTGTATTTGCCATCAAGCGATCATGTTGGCATCTCTCAACGTATTGATAGTGAAGATGAGCGTACTCGCTTAAAGACTGAGCTGACAAGTTTGATGCAGACAGTCAGTTTAAAGGGTGGGTTGATCGCTCGTACCGCTGCTGAGCGCGTACCTGTGAACAAACTTGAAGAAGATATTTATTACCTTGTCCAGCTGTGGCGAACCATTTGTGCGCGTCGTCAAGAGATAAATCATCATCAAAGCTCTGAGCTTATTTATCAAGAGTTATCGTTACCACTGCGCTCGATACGTGACTTGGTTCATGCTGATACTGAAAAAGTCATTATCGATAATGCGCAAGTTTATGAGCAAGTACGATATTTTGCCAAAGAGTTTGTGCCTTTTGTATATGAGCGAATTGTACATTATACCGCCGAGCCAGCGTTGTTCGACGTGCACCGTGTCGAGGACGACCTACGCGATGCCTTAAAACGCCGTGTCGATCTAAAATCTGGTGGTTATCTTATCATTGATCAGACAGAGGCAATGACCACCATCGATGTCAACACCGGCTCTTTCGTTGGCGGGCGCTCACTAGAAGATACTGTCTACAAGACCAACCTTGAAGCCACGCATGCCATTGCTCGCCAACTGCGTCTGCGTAATTTAGGTGGTATTATTATACTAGACTTCATTGATATGTTAGAACAAGAACATAAAAATGATGTATTAACAAGTCTGCAAGAACAACTAGCACAAGACTATGCTAAAACCAATATCACTCAAGTGAGTGAGCTTGGGTTGGTTGAGATGACACGTAAGCGTACGCGTGAGTCTTTAGGCCAGCAACTGTGTGAGCCTTGTTCAACTTGTCAAGGTCGTGGGTTTGTCAAAACAGCTGAAACGGTTTGTTTTGAGATATTTCGTGAAATGATGCGCTGTGCTCGTACTTATAATTCACCAAAGAAGTTTACCGTCGTGGCTCATGCTGCAGTTATTGATTTATTGCTAACCTCAGAAGCAGATACCGTTGCAGATCTTGAGTATTTGTTAGGACGAGTGATTACATTTGAAGTAGAAAACCTATATACCCAAGAACAATATGATATTGTTTTAGATTGAATATGGTTTAAAGTAAGACTTCATTTTCCCATAATTTGAAAACGCTGCTTTCTTAAGAGGCCTTTTTACAAGAGACTTGCAATCAGATAAATACTCTGTATAATACACACCACTGAATTATATACGCGCAGCTAATAAAACAGCCAGCGCTATGACAGCTAGAGCATCGTTTCTAGCACTATTTCATTATGCCTTTGCTGACCTCTACATGAATAGGAGAGTTGGCGGGGCTTTAAACTATTTTGCTTTTAGCACGCTATAAGTTCCGCTAAAGAACTCATTCTGGTTAAGAACAGAAGGCCGCTTTAAGTGAATATTTAACCAAACGGCTTTTTCTCATTTACTTGCAAAGCAAGAATGACAAAAGCACATATTAGGAGCTTGCTGGCATGGCTAACCAGAGAATCCGTATCCGTCTTAAGTCTTTTGATCATCGTTTGATTGATCAATCTGCACAAGAGATCGTTGATACTGCAAAGCGCACCGGTGCGCAAGTTTGTGGTCCTGTACCGTTGCCGACTCGCATTGAGCGCTTCAACGTTCTAACTTCGCCACACGTCAATAAAGACGCACGTGATCAGTACGAAATCCGTACTCATAAGCGTATGGTTGACATTGTTCAGCCTACTGACAAAACTGTGGATGCGTTAATGAAGTTAGACTTAGCGGCGGGCGTTGACGTTCAAATTGCTTTGGGTTAATGCATATTAAACGCCCAACTCATTAATATAAGATATAAAGAGGTCTAAAATGGCGATCGGTTTAGTCGGTAAAAAATGCGGCATGACCCGTATCTTCACTGAAACAGGTGCCTCTATCCCTGTAACAGTGATTGAGGTTAGTGCAAACCGCATTACTCAATTAAAAAATACTGATGTAGATGGCTATCAAGCCATTCAAATCACCACAGGTACTCGTCGTGACAGCCGCGTAACAGCCGCACAGAAAGGTCACTTCGCAAAAGCTGGCGTCAAAGCTGGTCGTGGTGTTTGGGAATTTCGTGCCAATGATAGCGATCTTGAAGGTCGTGAGATTGGTGGTGAGATCCTAGCTGACTTGTTCGAACAAGGTCAGATGGTTGATGTCACAGGACAGAGTAAAGGTAAAGGCTTTCAAGGCGGCGTAAAGCGTCACAACTTTAGCATGCAAGATGCCACTCATGGTAACTCAGTATCTCATCGTGCCCTTGGTTCAACTGGTCAAAACCAGTCACCAGGTAAAGTATTCAAAGGCAAAAAGATGCCAGGTCAGATGGGTAACAAACGTGTCACCGTTCAAGGCCTAGAAGTGGTTTCGGTTGATGCCGAAAAAGGGTTACTTGTCATCAAGGGTGCTATCCCAGGTGCCACCGGTGGCGACGTTATCGTACGTCCGTCAATCAAAGCCTAAGCAAGGGGATTAACGTGGATTTAAAAACAGTTACAGGTGCGGCGGTTGAGCTTTCTGATACGGCTTTTGGTCGTGAATTCAACGAAGCATTAGTGCATCAAGTCGTCACTGCATATCTTGCAGGTGCTCGTCAAGGTACACGTGCGCAAAAGACCCGTGCCGAAGTTTCTGGCGGTGGTATTAAGCCATGGCGCCAAAAAGGTACTGGTCGCGCTCGTGCAGGTTCTATTCGTAGCCCAATCTGGCGTTCTGGTGGTCGTGCATTCGCGGCAAAACCACAAGACTGGTCACAGAAAGTTAACCGCAAAATGTATCGCGGTGCTATGCAGTGCATCCTAGCCGAATTGGTACGTCAAGAGCGTCTGATTTTGGTTGAAGAGTTGACTTTGTCTGCACCTAAGACCAAAGAGCTGATCGCAAAGTTAAGTGATTTGAATGCACCTCGTGCACTTATCGTTACTAAAGAAGTTGACGAAAACTTATACTTAGCTGCTCGCAATATCCCACATGTCAATGTACTTGGTACATCTGAAGTGGATCCAGTGAGTTTGATTGCTTTTGATAAAGTGATCATGTCAGTTGAAGCTGCGAAACAATTTGAGGAAGCACTAGCATGAATAACGCAAGACTTTATCAGGTCTTAAGAGGGCCTGTCTTCTCAGAAAAATCTCAAATGCTTGGTGACTCACTTGGTGTACAGGTATTTAAAGTTGACTCTAATGCTACTAAGCTTGAAGTCAAAAAAGCAGTTGAGTTGATGTTTGAAGGTGTTGAAGTTACTAAAGTGAACACTTTGAATGTTAAAGGTAAGACAAAGCGTTTTGGTAAAAGCATCGGCCGTCGTAATGACTTTAAAAAAGCCTATGTTACCTTAAAAGCTGGTCAAGATGTACAAATGGCTGATGCTGGTGAAGAAGTTGCAAGCGCGACTGACTCTACTAGTGAAACAGCGAACAACGAATAAGGATTACAATCATGCCTATCGTAAAAGCAAAGCCAACATCACCAGGCCGTCGTTTTGTTGAAAAAGTGGTGCATCCACACCTTTACAAAGGTCGTCCTTATGCAGCACTTGTCGAATCAAAAAGTAAGTCAGGTGGTCGTAATAACAATGGTCGCATAACGACTCGTCACGTTGGCGGTGGTCATAAGCATCATTATCGTATTATTGACTTTAAGCGTACTAAAGACAATATTCCAGCTACTGTAGAGCGTATCGAATACGATCCTAACCGTACTGCACATATTGCATTACTAAAATACGCTGATGGCGAACGTCGTTACATCATCGCTGCTAAAAAACAAGCAGTCGGTGACACTGTAATGTCAGGTGAAACTTCACCAATTCGTCCAGGTAACTGCCTACCGCTTAAAAACATCCCATTGGGTACTGTGATTCACAATATCGAGCTTAAAATCGGTAAAGGTGCACAGATGGCTCGTTCTGCGGGTGCTAGTGTTCAGTTGCTAGGTCGTGATGGTATTTATGCGATTCTTCGTCTACGTTCTGGTGAAACTCGCCGTGTACACGTTAATTGCCGTGCAGTTATCGGTGAAGTCTCTAACACTGAAAACAACCTGAAATCACTTGGTAAAGCTGGTGCTTCACGTTGGCGCGGTGTTCGTCCTACGGTTCGTGGTGTTGCAATGAACCCGGTTGATCACCCACATGGTGGTGGTGAAGGTCGTAATAAAGGTCGCCATCCAACCAGCCCTTGGGGTCAGAAGTCTAAAGGACTGAAAACGCGTCACAATAAGCGTACTGACAGTATGATCATTCGTCGCCGTCGCGCCAAGAAGAAATAAAGGAAGAATCTCATGCCTCGTTCATTGAAAAAAGGTCCATTCATAGACGCGCATCTGTTTGCTAAAGTTGAGAATGCTATTGACACCAACTCACGCAAACCCATTAAAACTTGGTCGCGCCGCTCGATGATTCTGCCACAAATGGTTGGCCTAACTTTGTCTGTTCACAATGGCCGTACTCATGTACCGGTTATCGTGAGTGAGCAGATGGTTGGTCATAAACTAGGTGAATTTGCCCCGACTCGTACGTATCGTGGTCACGGCATTGACAAAAAAGCTAAGAGATAAGGTGCTTACCATGGAAGTAACTGCAAAATTACGCGGTGCCGCCATATCGGCACAAAAAGTTAGACTCGTTGCTGATGAAGTTCGCGGCAAATCTATTGAGCGTGCTTTGGATATCCTAACGTATAGCAATAAAAAAGGCGCTGTGTTTGTTAAGAAATGCCTTAACTCAGCCATCGCCAATGCCGAACATAATCATGGCTTAGATATTGATGACTTAAAAGTCGCCACTATCTACGTTGATGAAGGCATTACGCTAAAGCGTATCCTACCACGTGCCAAAGGTCGTGCTGATCGTATCAGTAAGCGTACCTGTCACATCACTATAAAGGTAGGAGAATAAGTTATGGGTCAAAAAGTACATCCAATCGGAATTCGTCTTGGTGTTGTCAAAAAGCATAACGCAAACTGGTATGCTAACCCTAAACAATACTCAGAATACCTAATTAACGACATTCAAGTTCGTGAATATCTACGCAAAAAGCTAGACAACGCGATGATCAGCAACATTATGATCGAGCGTCCTACTGGTGCTGCTAAGATTACCATTGCTACAGCACGTCCTGGTATTGTTATCGGTAAAAAAGGCGAGGATATTGAAAGACTTCAAAAAGAGTTGACCAAAATTATGGGCGTACCTGCCCAGGTCAATATTGAAGAAATCACATCGCCTGATCTTGATGCACGTTTGGTAGCAGATGGTATTGGTAGCCAGCTTGAGCGCCGTGTTATGTTCCGTCGTGCGATGAAGCGCGCTGTACAAAACAGCATGCGTTCTGGTGCTAAAGGTATTAAAGTTGAGCTGTCTGGCCGTCTTGGCGGTGCTGAGATTGCTCGTACTGAATGGTACCGTGAAGGTCGTGTGCCATTGCATACACTCCGTGCTGATATTGACTATGCGTCAATTCGTGCAGAGACAACTTACGGCACCATTGGTGTTAAAGTTTGGATTTTCCGCGGAGAGATCCTTGACGGTATGAACAGCGTTTATAATCCCGTCAATGAAGAGAAACCTCGTGCGCCAAAACGCCGTGGTCGTGGAAACCGTCGAAACTCAGACAGAGGTTAAACTATGTTACAGCCAAAACGTACCAAGTTTCGTAAAATGCACAAAGGTCGTAACACAGGGCTCGCTCATCGTGGAAGCACCGTTGCATTCGGACAAATTGGTCTAAAATCATTGACGCGTGGTCGTATGACAGCCCGTCAAATCGAAGCAGCACGTCGTACTATTACACGTAAAATTAAGCGTGGTGGTAAAATTTGGATTCGTGTATTCCCAGACAAACCAATTACTAATAAGCCATTAGAAGTACGTATGGGTAAAGGTAAAGGTCCAGTCGAGTATTGGGTATGCGAAATCAAGCCTGGTAAAGTGCTATATGAAATCGAAGGGGTCTCAGAAGAGCTTGCTCGCGATGCCTTAACGCTTGCTGCAGCAAAGTTGCCCTTTAAAACTACCATTGTTAAGCGGACGATAATGTAATGAAGATCAGTGAATTACGTGATAAATCATTAGAAGAACTGACCCAGTTACTTGATGAAAAGCAACTTGATGCTTTCCGTATTCGTATGGCTAAAGCAACTGGACAGTTGGGTAATACCCATGAAGTCAAAGGCAATCGTCGTACGATTGCTCAGATTCAGACTTTGATTAACGAGAAACAACGAGGCGACTCATGAGCGATAACAATCAAACAGCTACTAATGCTAGCGTATTGACAGGACGAGTTGTCAGCGACAAGATGGACAAGTCCATCACGGTTTTGATTGAGCGTCTGGTTCGTCATCCTTTGTATGGCAAACAGCTTCGTCGTTCTACAAAGATCAAAGCCCATGATGAGAATAATGTTTGCCAACAAGGCGACCTTGTCCGCATCAAAGAAACGCGTCCAATCTCAAAAACTAAGTCTTGGACTTTAGTTGATGTGGTTGAAAAAGTAGAAAAAATCTAAGTAAATTGCATTAAAGGCCAGAAGCTGTTAAAATAGCCGCCTTTTTAAGGATGCTGATTGCGCCCGTCGTATATCACTCACATTAAGAGTTAGGTGCGGTTATTTACATTAAAATGCCGTCTACTCATACTGTGCTAGCGGCAGCAACTGGTTTTTTTGCTCATACGTGTGGAGTAACGCTATGATTCAGGTTGAGTCAATGCTGGAAGTTGCAGACAATAGCGGTGCAAGGCGAGTTCAGTGCATTAAAGTACTGGGTGGATCTCATCGTCGTTATGCATCAGTTGGCGACATTATTAAAGTAACGGTTAAAGAAGCCATTCCTCGTGGTCGTGTTAAAAAAGGCGACGTGATGAATGCAGTAGTTGTACGTACCAAAAAAGGCGTTCGTCGTCCTGATGGTTCAGTTCTACGTTTTGATGACAATGCTGCGGTATTGTTGAACCAAAACAAAGCACCGATTGCAACTCGTATTTTTGGACCGGTAACTCGTGAACTACGTGGTGATCAGTTTATGAAAATTGTATCACTAGCACCAGAAGTATTGTGAGGTAATCCATGTCAAAATTACGTAAAGGCGATACAGTTATCGTGATTGCTGGGAAAGATAAAGGCAAGCAAGGTACTGTACAAGCTGTAAAAAACGATCGTATTAAAGTAGAAGGCATTAACATTGTCACTAAACATCAGAAGCCAAATCAGGCGACTGGCGTTGAAGGTGGCATCGTTAAGCAAGAAGCTTTTTTGCATATTTCAAATGTCGCAATTTTAAATGCGCAAACCCAAAAAGCAGACCGTATTACTTATCAATTCGGCGAAGACGGCAAAAAACAACGCGTCTATCGTTCGAATGGTGAAGTAGTGGCGACTGCGTAAGACACTAAGGGTGTAATGGTAATGGCAAGATTAAAATCTTTATATAACGATAAACTAAAGCAGCAAATCAAAGAAGAGCTTGGTTTAGACAATGTGATGCAAGTGCCTAAAATCACTAAAGTCACACTTAATATGGGCGTTGGTGGCGCATCTCAGGACAAGAAATTGCTTGAAGGTGCTGTCGCTGATATGACTGCAATTGCTGGTCAAAAGCCTGTTGTCACCAAAGCGCGTAAATCAGTTGCTGGCTTTAAAATTCGTGAAGAATGGCCGATTGGCTGTAAAGTAACGCTACGCGGTGAGCAAATGTACGAATTTTTAGATCGTCTGATTGCCATTGCAATTCCTCGTATTCGCGATTTCCGTGGTTTTTCACCTAAAGCCTTTGACGGACGTGGTAACTACTCACTGGGTATTAAAGAACAAATCGTATTCCCAGAAGTAGACTTTGATAAGATTGATCGTATTCGTGGTATGGATGTGACTATCACTACGTCAGCTGGTACTGATGAAGAAGGTCGTGCGTTACTTAAAGCATTCGGCTTCCCATTTAAATAAGGTAAAGACGTTATGGCAAAAAAGAGCATGATTAACCGCGAATTAAAGCGCGAAAAAATGGTTGCTAAATATGCTGAAAAGCGTATTAAGTTAAAAGAAACCATCAGTGATATGACTGCAAGCGACGAAGAACGTATGGATGCGATGTTAGAGCTACAAGCTTTACCGCGCAATTCATCACCAGTTCGTCTGCGCAATCGTTGTGCTATCACCGGTCGTCCTCATGGCTACTTCCGTAAGTTTGGCTTATCACGTAATATGTTACGTGAGCGAGTCATGCAAGGCGATGTGCCTGGTGTTCGTAAAGCAAGCTGGTAAGGGGTAATTACATGAGTATGCAAGATACCGTTGGAGATATGCTAACCCGTATCCGTAACGCACAAATGGCTAATAAAGTATCCGTAGCGATGCCAAGCTCAAAACTACGTAAATCGATTGCTGATTTATTGGTTAATGAAGGTTATGTAGCGAGTGCTGTTGTTACTGAAGAAGACAACAACAAAGCGACACTTACTATTGAACTAAAATACTTCGAAGGCCGCGCTGTCATCGAAACTATTCAACGTTATAGTCGTCCTGGTTTGCGCCAGCATCGCGGCAAAGACGCTATCCCTACTGTTAAGCAAGGTATGGGTGTTGCTATCGTATCAACCAGCCAAGGTATCATGAGCGATCGTGCTGCTCGCGCTGCTGGTATTGGTGGCGAAATCGTTGCGTTTGTTGCATAAAACAACGTGATGAGAAGTCCTACTTGAATCCTATTTGGTTTGATTATCTTGTTAAAGATGATCTAAACCAAGAATAAGTTAGATATCCGAAAATTTTACAAAAATTGGATGATGTTTAGCTGGATCAATTATGCTAAACTAGCAGGCTTTTTAGTCTGTTAGTTTTTTCGCTAATATAAGTTTTAATTTTTCAAGGAATATTCCTATGTCTCGTGTGGCTAAAGCCCCAGTGACGCTACCTAGCGGTGTAAGCGTTACTTTGAACGATCGGCAGGTCGAAGTTAAAGGCAAGAATGGCTCCATGTCTTTACGCCTGCATGAATTGGTCGAGCTGAACCAGGAAGATGATAATATCATTCTCTCACCTACAGTCGATTCAAAAGAAGCTATGATGCATACTGGTACTATGCGCGCCTTACTTAACAATTATGTTATAGGTGTCAATGAAGGGTTCGAGAAACGCCTTCAACTGATCGGTGTCGGTTATCGTGCACAAGCGTCTGGTAGCAAAGTAACCCTTAATGTTGGTTACTCGCATCCAGTAGAATACACGTTACCTGAAGGTGTATCAGCTGAAACCCCAACGCAAACTGAAATTGTTTTGAAATCAAACAATAAGCAGCAGCTTGGTCAAGCAGCCGCCAACATCCGTGGTTTCCGCCCACCAGAGCCTTACAAAGGTAAAGGTATTCGTTATAGCGACGAGCATGTGGTTCGTAAAGAAGCTAAGAAAAAATAAGGTGAGTTGAAATGTTTGATAAAAAAGCAGCTCGTCTGCGTCGAGCTAAAAAAACCCGCGCGCATATCCGTTTTTTAGGCGTTCATCGTCTAACGGTTAACCGCACGCCGAAGCACATATATGCCCAGATTATCTCTCCTAACGGTGGTGAAGTGATTGCTCAGGCATCTACCTTGGACGGCAGTTTGCGCTCGGGCGCAACTGGTAACGCTGATGCAGCGACGTCTGTAGGCCAAATGATCGCAGAACGCGCAAAAGCAGCTGGTATTACTAAAGTTGCCTTTGACCGTAGTGGTTTTAAATATCATGGTCGAGTGAAAGCTTTAGCTGAAGCAGCTCGCGAAAATGGATTGGAGTTTTAATCATGGCGAGAAATGATAAAAATGAACAGACCGATGGTCTAGTAGAACGTTTGGTAACTGTTGATCGCGTTGCAAAAGTTGTTAAAGGTGGTCGTATTTTCTCATTTACTGCATTAACTGTAGTGGGTGATGGTAATGGTCGCGTTGGTTTTGGTCGTGGTAAAGCACGTGAAGTACCGGCTGCCATTCAAAAAGCGCTAGAAGCTGCTAAACGTAATATGATTACTGTTGAGCTTAATGAAGCGACTTTGTATCATCCGATTAAAGCACGTCATGGTGCAAGTAAAGTTTATATGCAGCCTGCATCTGAAGGTACTGGCGTAATCGCTGGTGGTGCAATGCGTGCAGTACTAGAAGTTGCGGGTGTCAAAGATGTTTTGACCAAATGTTATGGTTCTACCAATACTGCTAACGTTGTTCGTGCAACGTTTAACGGTTTACGTGATATGTCAACTCCAGAAAAGATGGCAGCAAAACGTGGTAAATCTGTAGACGAAATCTTGGGTTAACTTAAACTAGGTGAGTTACGATGAAAAAAATGAAAGTCACTCAATTTAAATCGGGTGCCCATCGCCTAAAGAGCCACAAAGCGAGCTTGAAAGGATTGGGTTTACGCCGTATTAACCATACTGTTGAAGTAGAAGATACTCCTTCAACTCGTGGTATGGTCAATCGCGTCAACTACATGGTAAAAGTGGAGGAAGCGTAATGGGACTTAGATTAAATGAATTATCACCTGGTGTTGGTGCAAAGAAAACTGCCCAACGTCGAGGTCGTGGTATCGGTTCAGGTCTTGGTAAGACTGGTGGTCGCGGTGTAAAAGGACAAAAATCACGTTCAGGTTCTAGCATTCGCTCAGGATTTGAAGGTGGTCAGATGCCTTTGTATCGCCGTCTACCAAAATTTGGTTTTACCAGTAAAATGGCAATGACGACTGCTGAAGTCCGTTTGTCTGAACTGAATAAAATCGAAGGTGATGTAGTTAGCCTAGAAACTCTTAAGGCTGCTAACCTTATTCGTCGCGATATGAAGCGTGCTCGTATCATGCTATCAGGCGAAGTTACTAAAGCTTATACCTTTAAAGGTATCAAAGTAACTAAAGGCGCTAAGCAAGCAATCGAAGCTGCTGGTGGTAGCATCGAGGAGTAGTAACGTGTCAAAACAATCAATGTCATCGTCTGGTATACCGCTTAATCCATTTGCTTTCATACGTAAATATGATGAGCTTTGGACACGCTTATTATTCTTAATCGGCGCATTGATTGTTTATCGTTTAGGGTCGCATATTCCAGTACCGGGTATTAATCCGGTTAATTTAGCTGATCTATTCTCGCGTAACGAAAACACCATATTAAGCATGTTTAATATGTTCTCGGGTGGTGCGCTTGAACGTATGTCTATTATGGCACTTGGTATTATGCCATACATTTCGGCGTCAATTATTGTACAGATGATGTCTGCTGTAGTGCCATCGCTTGAAGCGCTTAAGAAAGAAGGTGAAGCAGGACGACGTAAGCTAAATAAGTATACCCGCCAAGGAACACTTGCTTTAGCTTTAGTACAGTCGTTGGGAATGTGTGCTGGCTTAATCAGTCAAAATTTAACATTATCTACTGGTCTTACCTTTTATATTCCTGCAGTTACTTCGTTAGTAGCAGGCGCTATGTTTTTAATGTGGCTCGGTGAGCAGATTACAGAACGTGGTGTAGGTAACGGTATCTCAATGTTGATTTTTGCGAGTATTGTTGCCGGAACTCCTGGAATGATTTCGCAGTCTATTGAACAGGTCAATCAAGGCCAAATGAACTTGATTGTGCTATTTATTTTTGTAGTACTAGGGGTCGCGGTTACTGCTGGTATCGTTTATATCGAACGAGCTCAGCGCCGAGTACCTGTGAACTATGCTCAAAAGCAGCAGCAAGGCCGCAAAATTTATGCTCAGCAGCAATCACATTTGCCACTGAAAATAAACATGGCAGGTGTTATTCCTGCTATTTTTGCTAGCTCATTATTGTTGTTTCCAGCCAGTTTAGGACAGTGGGTAGGTCATTCGACTGATCCTACCTTCACTCAGAAAATTCTACAAAATATGGCATTGGTATTGTCTCCAGGACAACCTTTATATTTAGTTCTTTTCGGTGCGATGATTATATTCTTCTGTTATTTTTATACAGCATTAGTATTTAGTCCACGCGAAGTTGCAGAAAACCTTAAACGTAGTGGTGCGTATATTCCAGGTATTCGACCAGGACAGCAAACACAGCGTTACCTCGATCATGTATTAAATCGATTAACTTTTATCGGTGCGATATACATGACGGTTATTTGTTTAATGCCAATGGTCATCCAATCATCATTTGGAGTACCATTTAATCTTGGCGGTACATCGTTACTGATTATGGTGGTTGTAGTTATGGATTTCATATCGCAAATTCAAGCGCATTTGATGACCCATCAATATCATGATCAGACGTTAATTCAGTCGCCTACTCAATCTTAAAGAGTAGTGTGATATTTCAAGGAGCATGCTATGAAAGTTCAAGCATCAGTTAAAAAGATTTGTGGTAGCTGTAAGGTTGTACGCCGTAAAGGTCGTGTCCATATCATTTGCACAGCAGAACCACGCCACAAGCAGCGTCAAGGTTAATAGATAGTAGTATAGGTGAACATACCTTAACTATAAACAAAATTAATACTTGAATTATAACGGCGGATGCGATATCATCCGCCACTTGCCGTAGTTTATGCTAACTCATTTATTAACCTAATTTATAAATAAACTTGTTATCAAGTTAAAATGTTAATAGTGGCGTAAAAGAATTAGTATTAACAGCAATAAATCTGAGAAATGATGTTTATTTACGAATAAAGCTCGTTTTTCTTTAATGGAGAGAAATCAATGGCTCGTATTGCCGGTGTAAACATTCCGGATAATAAGCATGCTGTTATTTCACTAACTTATATCTTTGGTGTAGGTCGTACCACTGCTCAGAAAATCTTAGAAGCAGTTGGCATTGCCCCTACTACTAAAGTTAATCAGTTAGATGATACACAGTTAGATGCTATCCGTGCACAAGTTGCAAATTACACGACTGAAGGTGATCTTCGTCGTGAAGTGTCAATGAATATCAAGCGTTTGGTAGATCTTGGTTGTTACCGTGGCATTCGCCATCGTCGTAACTTACCTGTTCGCGGTCAAAATACCAAGAACAACGCTCGTACTCGTAAGGGTCCGACACGCCCTCTCAAAAGATAATTAACTTAGGAAGCTAAAAGATGGCTAAAGACACTCGTAGTCGCAAAAAAGTGACTCGTCGTTCAGTATCGGAGGGCGTAGCCCATATCCATGCGTCTTTTAATAACACCATTGTTACGATTACCGATCGTCAAGGTAATGCATTGGCTTGGGCCACTTCAGGTGGACAAGGCTTCCGTGGTTCACGTAAATCTACACCATTTGCAGCGCAGGTTGCAGCTGAAGTCGCTGGTAAAGCGGCTCAAGAATATGGTGTTAAGAATATCGATGTTTTGGTCAAAGGACCAGGACCGGGTCGTGAGTCTGCGGTAAGAGCACTAGGTGCATTGGGCTATAAAGTTAACAGCATCTCTGATGTAACCCCAATCCCACACAATGGTTGCCGTGCGCCGAAAAAGCGCCGCGTCTAATATTAAAGACGAAGCTTTTTATTATAAGAGCTTATAGGAGACATAACAATGGCCCGCTATATTGGACCAAAACTCAAATTATCACGTCGTGAAGGTACAGACTTAGGCCTTAAGTCTGGTGTTAAACCATACGATGTAAAAACAAAGAAAGCTGGACGTCCACCAGGTCAACACGGTGTAAGCCGTAATAAGACTTCAGAATATGCTTTACAGCTGCGTGAAAAGCAGAAAGTTAAACGTATTTATGGTGTATTAGAGCGTCAGTTTGCTAATTACTATAAAGAAGCTGCACGTAAGCGTGGTGCTACTGGTGAAAACCTACTAGCTATGCTAGAAAGTCGTTTAGACAACGTAGTATATCGCATGGGCTTTGGCTCAACTCGCGCTGAAGCACGTCAGCTAGTCAGTCACCGTACTGTTATGGTAAAAAAAGCTGGTCGTGATGAGTTTGTTCGTGTGAACATTCCGTCAATTCAGCTTCAAGATGGTGATGTCATCGCTATCCAAGAGAAGTCTCGCGAACAGTTGCGTATCAAAAACGCTATCGAGTTAGCGACACAACGTGGCATTCCAGAATGGCTAGATGTTGATCACAGTAAATTACAAGGTACTTTTAAACAAGCACCTGATCGCATTGATCTACCTGCTGAAATCAACGAAAGCTTGATCGTTGAGCTATACTCTAAGTAAATGACGTAACGCTCAGCATCATAATAATGATGTTGAGCAGTCAACGTTAATTAAACCAGTTTAATAAATCGAGGTGACATCATGATGCTAAATGCAACTGAGTTTCTAACGCCGAATGCCATTAATGTGGATACGGTTAATGAAACGATTGCGAAAGTCACGCTCGAACCGTTAGAACGTGGCTTTGGGCATACTCTAGGTAATGCTCTGCGTCGCATCTTATTATCTTCATTACCTGGCGCTGCAGTCATTGAAGCTGAGATTGATGGTGTTGACCATGAATACTCAACGCTTGAAGGACTACAAGAAGACGTGCTTGATTTGCTTTTGAACTTGAAGGGCTTAGCAATTACGCTTCATGACCAAAATGAAGTATTCTTGACCTTGGATAAACAAGGTCCAGGCACTATTACTGCTGCAGACATCGCACTACCGCATAACGTAGACATTATCAATCCAGAGTTGGTGTTGGGTACGTTGAGTGATCGTGGTCATCTTAAGATGCGTTTGCGTGTAGTAATGGGTCGTGGATATGAGCCAGCAAATCAGCGCCGTGAAGATGGTGATACTAAAGCAATTGGACGCTTGAAGCTTGATGCAAGCTTTAGTCCTGTGCTACGTGTTGCTTATCAAGTTGAGAACGCTCGCGTAGAGCAGCGTACTGATCTTGATCGTCTTATCGTTGAGCTTGAAACCAATGGCACTATAGATCCAGAAGAAGCAATTCGTAAAGCAGCTACTATTTTACAACAACAGATTTCTATCTTCGTTGATCTAGAAGCTGAAGAAGCGCCTGAGCCTGTGAAAGAAAAAGAAGAGGTTGATCCAGTGCTTTTACGCCCTGTGGATGATCTTGAACTAACGGTTCGCTCAGCCAACTGCTTGAAAGCTGAAAACATTTACTATATCGGTGATTTGGTACAACGTTCAGAGACTGAACTATTAAAAACCCCAAATCTTGGTAAGAAGTCATTAACAGAAATCAAAGACGTACTAGCGTCTAAAGATTTAGAGCTTGGTATGCGTCTAGACAACTGGCCGCCAGCTGATTTACGTGTTGATGATCGCTTTTCTTATCGTAGCCGTTAAACTTTAAGGATATTTGACTATGCGCCATCGTAAGAGTGGAGTCAAGCTGGGTCGTACCGGCAGTCATCGTAAGGCAATGTTTCAGAACATGACTAACTCATTATTTGAGCATGAACTGATTAAAACAACTTTACCAAAAGCAAAAGAATTACGCCGCGTCGCTGAACCATTAATCACTATGGCTAAAGAAGACAGCGTTGCTAATCGCCGTTTAGCATTTAGCCGTATGCGTAGCAAAGCTATGGTAGGCAAACTATTTGGTACGTTAGGTCCTCGTTATCAGACGCGTCCAGGTGGCTATTTGCGTATTGTAAAATGCGGTTACCGTGATGGTGACAATGCACCAATGGCTTATGTAGAATTGGTTGATCGTGACTAATTTTATATGCTGATTAAATTTATAAAAAAGGCTCCAATTGAATTGGAGCCTTTTTTACATCTGTAGATTAGTTAACTATCGTATTAGCTGGTTAAAGTAACAATGACTCGACATCGGCAGCGCCTTGTCTAATAATTTCAGGCTGGCTGCTAGTCATGTCAACGATAGTTGTTAGCTTAGTAGTTTTAATACCTGCATTAATAAGTGCATCAATTTGATTACCTAGCAGCTCTTCAATCTCAAAAGGATCATCTAAGATATCGTCGCGATCAGGTAAGATTAGCGAGCTAGTCAGGATGGGTTCATCCATCGCTTCTAATAACGCTTGAGCAATAGGATTGCTAGGCACTCGAATACCAATGGTTTTTTTCTTAGCATGCGCTAATTTCTTTGGCACATCTTTGGTAGCATTTAAGATGAAAGTAATTGGGGCCGGTGTATGTGCTTTTAGTTGTTTAAATTGTATGTTATCCACCGTCGCATAATTCGCGATTTCGCTCAGATCACGGCAAAGTAAGGTAAATTGATGCTTATCATCAAGTTCGCGTATCATTTTTAACTTTTCTAGCGCGTCTCTTGCTCCTAAGCGACAACCAAAAGCATAACTAGTATCAGTTGGATAGATAATTAATTGATCTTTTCGCAATAGGTCAGCAGCTTGTTCAATAAGGCGTGGCTGCGGATTATCAGGATGAATGTAGAATATTTCCATAGTGGTTCCTTATTTTATAATTATTAATTTTTAGTTGAGAAAACTTTTTCATTAATTAATTAAACATGGTTCAATCGCTAAATATATCAGAATATTTATTCTAATGATAAAGTAGGTTGATATCCTTAACAATAGTACTTAAGTTATCAGTATAGCTTAAAGCGGATATAGGTTTAATGACAAGGCGTTACCAACCGTAGAAAAACGTTAATAAGTAGGGAGGCTAAGTAAGTCACATTAAGTGCTGATTTCAGATGAAGACGTCTTACAAACGCTAAGTAATGCAGCTAATAAAGTCTTAGCATCACGTGGTAAAGTATGAGGTTCGGCGACGTACTCTTTAGCTTGCACATATACATCATAAGCAAATGTACTCCCACTGGTATCAAAGTCAGCAGATAGGTTGTCTTGTGAGACTTGAAACTGTCGCCCACAAGCTAAAGTAAATAAACACTCCAATGCTTGAGGTTTTATTTCTACACGCTCAAATGCTTGTTGCTGAGCAGCTGATCTACCATCTGGGGCATACCAGTAGCCAAAGTCAGATAGACGTCTACGAGCTTCACCAGCCACGCACCAATGACTAATCTCGTGCAAGGCGCTTGCAAAAAACCCATGAGCGAACTCAATACGTGCAAGTTGTTCTCCTTGGATAGGAAAATACTCTGGTTCTTGTTTACCACGTACCAGCTCTACTTTTTGTTCTAAGAACAAAGTGTTGAATAATGAAATTAGCCAATTAGTAAGGTTATATTCAGAGTCTTTAAAAGTATCTGGCGAGCTTATAAAGGTATTATTATCTATTTGATAGCCAGCGTTCATACTAGTTAGCAACTGCCATTTTTGCTGTGAACTTATCAAATAACTTGTAAGCTTATTTCGATAAGTGTTTTCATCAGTTAAATTCTCTAGTGCCATCAGTTTATTTAAAAGAGTGATAGAATCAGCAGTAGTCAATACTGTAGAAAAATCAATGTGTTTAGACTGAGTATTCATAGATAAGCAGATTTATTAAATAAGTAAAAATATATTTTTGAAAAATTTTTTTAATTGGTATCAAAAATCGTAACATACTAGCGCTAGCGTCATATTGGGCTTTCCGTTAGTATGTCATGCAATATTATACACCGTTTTGAACCACGAGGCGCCATATGTCAAGTACTTCAAAGAATCCTGAATCTATTCAAAGTCATGAAAATAGCACAGTTACATCTGCAAATATGCCAGAGCAAATCTCTTTAGATAAATGGGCAGATAGCGGGTTTGATTGGCAGGGTGAGGTTGCGCCTGCAAGGTTTGAACGTTTAGCTAAACTTTTAACAGATGAGCGTGAACAACCAAAATTGAGCTTGGATGCTAATTTATACCGTCATAATAATGTTTTACATTTCGCTTTTAAATTGACAGGAAAAATATGGTTGACCTGTCAGCGTTGTTTACAACCTGTTGAAACTGATCTTACAGATAACTACGACATTGCTTTGCTTGATGATGAAGATCAAGTACGTTTGATTGATAATGAGCAAGACTATTTACTGCTAGATGAGATTATTACTGAGCAAACGTCAGAGCGTTTTTTACCTTTTAAAAAATTGATAGAAGATGAGATTTTATTAAAGACACCATTGGCACCAAAACATGACGATTGTGAAATGGTGGTTGAACAGTTTGGTGATATACCTGAAGAAGAAGAGAGTGAAAACCCTTTTGCAGCGCTAGCTGCGCTAAAAGGTAAATTATAGTAATTATTATATAAGAACATCAGGTAGTATAAAGCACCAACCATATTAACTAAGTTATCTTGATTATTTTCTTATCAACAATATTTTTATCGTCTTTATGTACAAGAGTGAAAGTCAGTACTTTATTATTTGTCTAAACATGCGTATAATGTCCGGTTTATTGCATTCTGGCAACGTACTATATGTGATTAAAGATTAACCAAATTATCCATAGATTTTATATTTAGTTAGTGTTTGATGCATATCGTAAAATATTTGATGATGCGTAAGACTTAGGTTGTTGTGATTATATAGCCTCTGTCAGTATCGATTAAAGCTGAATTCTAAGCTTGTCCCTTTAAGTATAGGAGCTATATCATGGCTGTTCAAAAGAGTCGTAAAAGCCGTTCTCGTCGTGACATGCGCCGTTCACACCACCATATGAGCGTGGCTGAGCTAAGCGTAGATGCGACCACTGGTGAAAAACATCGTCGTCATCATATGACTAAAGATGGTTTTTATCGTGGCCGTCAATTGTTTAAAGTTAGTCAAGAAGCTTAAATCATTGTCTGTTTGGTAGTTGATATACGGTGGTGGTAATATTTCCAACTATTTACTGCTACTTAGTACATACATTATCAAACAATATGTATTGAGCTTACAAAAACCAAGTTATTTTGCTATCGCATATAGGGTAGCTGGATAGCTTGGTTTTTTATTATGCGTGATTTTTGAGTCTATGCCCGTTAGCAAGCGCTTATAACGATGGTTTGATAGCCATAAAAGTTTCGTTGATAGTATTTTTAATGATTCATTCAGTTTGTTTTATTGTGATTTCATGACTCGCTATAATAATTATGCAGAGCAGTGTATAGTTTGTAATAATTCGCTGTGATAAGCGACATATTAGAATTTTATTTTATAATTATCCTCAGTCTATTTTAAGAATATTTTCAATTACTTAAGGAATATTGGCTATGGCATCTGCACCTGATACAGTAACAACCTCAACCCATCGTATTGCAGTAATCTTTCCTGGACAAGGAGCACAGGCAGTCAATATGACTGCTGAGCTTGCAGAAATATACCCACAAATACAAGATACTTTTGCTGAAGCTAGCAAGGCTTTAGGCGAAGATTTATGGGCAATATGTCAAAATGAAGAACAATTAAATCAGACTCAGTATACTCAGCCTGCACTATTAACAGCGAGTATTGCTATCTGGCGCATCCTGCAAGATAAGCTAAATAAAGCACCTCTTTATTTAGCAGGTCATTCGTTAGGTGAGTATAGTGCTCTTTGTGCTGCCGGTGTTATATCGTTAACTGATGCTGTGCAACTGGTACATAAGCGTGGCAAACTGATGCAGGAGGCTGTAGCTGATATTGATACAGCAATGGCAGCAGTATTGGGGCTTGAGGATAATCGTGTTGAAACGTTATGCGAGCAAGCGACTGAACATGTTGATGGTGCTGTTGTGGGTGCTGCTAATTTTAACAGTCCCGGTCAAGTTGTCATATCTGGTAATGCCGCTGGAGTAACAGCTGTGATTGATAAGGTACAAAATACGGGTAAAAAAGCGATTCCTCTAAAGGTTAGTGTGCCATCACACTGTGCATTGATGGAGCCAGCGAGCCAAACGTTGGCAGAAGAGTTGGCTGCTATTAAATTTGATCAAGCCAATATTCCTGTTATCCAAAATCGTCATGCTCGTATTGAGACTAGCGTTCAAAGTATCAAACAAGCGTTAACAGAGCAACTTAGCGAGCCTGTATTATGGTCAAAGACCATGCAAGAGCTGGCAGACAAACAAATAAATATATTAATTGAGTGCGGTAGTGGTAACGTGCTAAGTAATTTGGCCAAGCGTCAAACGCAGCCAATTGCAAGTTATCCAATAGACAAGCCTGCTCGTATGGAAAAACTGATGGAGGTATTATCATGAGTCGAACGATTGTATTAGTTAGTGGAGCAAGTCGCGGTATTGGTAAAGCAGTTGCTAAACGTTTTGCGAAAGAAGGACATTTTGTCATTGGCACAGCGACTACAGAAAAAGGTGCTGCTCTTATCGACGATTATTTGCATGATTCCGGTGGTATTGGTCGGGTTCTAGATGTCCGTGATGGCGCACAAATCGATAAATTGTTTGAAGAGATCGAAAGTGTGTATGGCGCTGTACAGGTATTAGTAAATAACGCAGGTATTACTCAAGATGGTTTGCTAATGCGTATGAAAGACGAAGATTGGGACAGTGTGATTGATACCAATTTAACGTCAGTTTATCGTATGAGTAAACGTGCAGTGCGCGGTATGATGAAAGCTCGTCGTGGGCGTATTATTAATATCAGTTCAGTGGTTGCAAAGATGGGTAATGCTGGACAATCCAATTATGCGGCGACGAAAGCGGGCGTAGAGGGCTTTAGTCGTACTTTGGCGCGTGAGATTGGCTCTCGTCAAGTAACGATCAACTGTGTGGCTCCTGGGCTGATTGAAACTGATATGACGGATGAGCTTGACGAACGCTTGCTAAACTCTATGTTGGACGCTGTGCCTATTGGACGTTTAGGACAGCCAGAAGATATTGCCGCAGCAACATTATTCTTAGCTAGTGATGAAGCGAGTTATATTACGGGCGCCGTTATACCTGTTAACGGCGGCATGTATATGTAATGTGATAAATAGGACAAAAGCGTCATTTACACTCATATAATAAAAACCTGCGTGAACGAGTGTAAACTGTATTTAATGGTGTTATAATGACGCATATTTTTATGTTTCAGACCTATAT
This sequence comes from Psychrobacter sp. 1Y10, assembly GCF_052259005.1. Classification (NCBI taxonomy): domain Bacteria; kingdom Pseudomonadati; phylum Pseudomonadota; class Gammaproteobacteria; order Moraxellales; family Moraxellaceae; genus Psychrobacter; species Psychrobacter sp. 1Y10. The sequence continues at coordinate 116,475 of NZ_JBQQES010000009.1, forward strand.
CATAAAGGGTTTCATAAAACATTAAATAAATCGAAATGGGTAAAACTGTGTTAGAGTCTTATCTCTGAGATAAAATACCGTATTCGATAAGACATTATCAGCTCAAAAAATAGCTAGATGATAGTTTTTAAAATTAATAGATAAAGGAGCAGTTTATATGAGTAATGATACTGAGTTAAGAGTAAAATCTGCAGTAGCAGAGCAGTTAGGCATGAACGTTGAAGATATCAGCAACGATGCTTCTTTCATGGAAGATCTAGGTGCAGATTCATTAGACTTGGTTGAACTTGTGATGTCTTTTGAAAGTGATTTTGGTATTACTATTCCTGACGAAGATTCAGCAGAATTGACTACTGTACAAAAAGCAATCGATTACGTCCAAGCTCAACTATAAGCTACTGCTGCTTTATAGTCTATTTATAATATGACTACAGCAAATTTTGCTAAACCGTTTATCTTTATTGATAAGCGGTTTTTTTAAACCTTTAAAAAGTTAACAGTCATGGTTCTTTTGTAATATAAGCAATTTTTCTTACATCATTAGCATTTATATTGTTTAAACAACACCAGTAATATTATTAACACAATCTACCTGTAAGTAACATTATCCAACATACTTTTACTATCTCTCGCTTTTTTGCCTTTCTGGCTTTGTTATACTGACTGGAATGACAGCAATCAAAATCAGTCTGTTATGAATTATAATTCTAGAATATGAAAGACAACCAACAATAAAATTTCAAGGAGTAAATATATGGGTATGTTCAGTTTTGCAAAAGATATTGGTGATAAAATTTTCAATCGTGATGATGATAAGCACGATGCAAAATCAGAGACTAAAGCAGATGCTAATACGCCAGTGAAAAATACAGAACCTTCTGCTCAGTCGGTTGCTAATATCTTGTTGCGCCGTATTCAGCAGCAAAATCTCAATATTGACAATCTAAAAGTTAAATATAACGGTTCAACTGATACTGCTGAAATCAGTGGTGATGCTAAAACGCAAGCAGATCGTGAAAAAGCTATCATCGCTATTGGTAACGTACAAAACGTAGCAAAAGTTATTGATAACATCGATATTGAAGAAGATGCTCCTGAATCTACCATGTATACTGTGAAGTCTGGCGATAGCTTGTCTAAGATTGCTGAGGAAGTATATGGTTCATCTGGTGACTATATGAAAATATTCGAAGCTAATAAGCCTATGTTATCTGATCCAGACAAAATATACCCAGGTCAAGTTTTGCGTATTCCTAAGCCGTAATTGTTAAGTTATAATTCAAACAAATAAAACGCCTCTTGTATTAAGAGGCGTTTTTTATTTTCGTTTGTTTATTAATATTCTGCTACTTGTTACTACTTTTTAGTTTTTCCTCTTGCTCTGCTATAGCCCAATAGATATGCTCATCAAGCATCTCGCTACATCCTAGTCTGTACTGTAGATGATCGATGACATCTAAACTAGGATTCGCGTTACCCAGTCCAATAGCAATGTTACGTAAAAAACTAATATATCCTGTTCGCCTAATTGGGCTACCTTTCGTGTATTCTAAAAAGTCAGATTCTTGCCACTGCCACAGCTCAATTAAACCGATATTATCAAAATGATGTCTAGGGGCAAAGTCGTCTACTGATGTCAGATTGGCATAACGGTTCCAGGGACAGATAAGCTGGCAGTCATCACAGCCAAATACTCGATTGCCTATGGCCCGGCGGTACTTTATGTCAATTGCGCCTTTGTGTTCGATGGTTAGATATGAGATGCAAGCAGCTGCATTGAGCTTATAAGGTGCGACAATCGCTTGCGTAGGACAGATATCAATACATGCGCTACAACTGCCACAATGCGCGTCAACGGGCTTATCATCGGGTAGGTTAAGACTAATAAACAACTCACCCAATACAAAAAACGAGCCTGCAGATTTATTCAGTAGTAAGGTATGCTTGCCTGTCCAACCAAGACCGACTGCATCGGCTATTGGTCGCTCAAAAATAGGGGCAGAATCACTAAATGGTCGAAAGATAAAATCTGACTCAGCTCCAATGTTTAAATGTTGCCATTCGGGGAGTTTATTTTCAATACTAAGTGCCAACTGCTTTAAGCGGTTACGCATTGTTTTATGATAATCACGCCCTCGCGCATAGCGTGCAATAATGCCTTGATTGGGATAATCATTATCGCTAACAGTGCGCGGCACAGGTGCCTGGGTTAGATAATCCATACGAACGCTGATAATGGTTTGTGCACCTGCAACAAGCTTAGCAGGGTGCGCTCTTAAATCATGATTGTTATGCATAAACTGCAACTGTCCTTCATACCCTTTATCTAACCACTGCTGTAGCTGCTCAATTTGTTGAGCAAATAAAGGATGATGGACGGATAAGAACCCACAGTCAGCGAACCCTAAAGCTTGGGCCTCAGACTTAATCCATTGTTTTACCTCTACTGCAGTAGCAAATACAGGAGTATTGGTAACTTCAATACCACCGCTCGTTTGCTGATTAGAGGAATGCACTGAATGCTGTTTGATGGACGATTTATTGTTCATATTAGAGGGTACTAGTTTGTGAATTTATACATCGATAGTGATGTTGTAGCGGCTATGATAGGCCAGTTTATTGCCAATGCAATCATAAAAATTAAATATTGGGTGGTTAGTATTAATACATAAAGCTAGATATGTTTTTGTTATATTTATAACCTAGCAGTTTATAAACTCATAAAATAAGAAAAAGGAATATTATGCAATCATCAATACAATCAGCAGCACAGTGCCCGTACTCGTCATTGCCTATCGCTTTATACGCTAGCGAACAAGTTTATGCTATAGAACAAGCATGGTTTGCACAAGGATACAATAGCTTTGGTTTGATGCAACAAGCTGCTTGGCAAATGGCACAACGTATTATACCGTTTTATGAACGAGTCAAGGCGCAAACGAAGCGCTACGCCAGACATCATCATTATATGACTCGTCAGCCTAGTGCGTGTGTTTGGGTAGGGCAAGGTAATAATGGCGGAGATGGTTGGTTAATTGCTCATTATCTACAGCAAGCGGGCTGGCAAGTACAAGTGATAACAGTCGGCGTAGAAATGGATAATCGGGCAGATAACAGTCAAAAGAGCCAAGAAACAGTCAACGATGCAACAAAGGCTCAGCGTAAGGCTTTAAGCATGAACTGTCCTTACCAACGCTTTGAGGATATGCAATGTTATCAAAATAAAAATGATCAATTGGATATGGCCTTGCAGGCTGATATCTATATCGATGCATTATTTGGTATTGGTTTAGATCGTGCGCCAAAAGGTTTGTATGAACAAGCAATTATAACATTTAATAACGCTGCTCAGCAGATTGGCGCTTTAGTAGTCGCTGTTGATATTCCAAGTGGTCTTGTCGCTTCTACTGGTCAAGTATTTGAAAAATTAGCCATACAGGCAGACATTACCTTATGTCTAATTGCGCGTAAGTTTGGTCTGCATACCAAAGATGGTATGGATTTTAGTGGAGAAGTAATTGATATACCGTTGATACCTTATGCATCTATTGAACCTATTGCAGTATTGCTTAAAGATGCCCAACATCTAACGCCGCGTCGTCATAACAGTTATAAAGGTAGTTATGGTCATGTTTTAGTGGTTGGAGGCAATCGTCTTGATGGCTCTCAAGGCATGGGCGGTGCAGCGATTCTGACTTCCTCTAGCGCGATGGCCACTGGCGCTGGCAAGATAACTGTTGCCTGTCATCAAGCATTTCATGGTGCATTATTGAGCTCATTACCTGACGCAATGACGATTGACTTGCATGATCAAGAGAGCGTTGAGCGTTTAATTAAAAGTGCAAGCGTCGTTGCTATCGGCATGGGGCTTGGCCGCGATGAAAAAGCAAAAATACTATTCACCCGTTACCTGAAAGCTGCAATAGCGCACAACAGATCGTTAATCATTGATGCCGATGGTCTTTATCATTTGGCAGCGTTACAAAGGGATAAAAATGAGCTAATTACTCAATTGCGAGAATATAGTAAGACGCACAATGTTTGCTTGACCCCGCATAGTGGCGAAGCTGCTAAATTGTTAGATAAAAAGATTAGTGCGATAGAAAATGACAGATCGTCAGCCATACATCAATGCGCTAATATCTATGGTGGCAATTGGGTATTAAAGGGCGCAGGCTCACTTATTTTAGCTCAAGGACAGTTATATGTTTGCGGTGTTGGGAATGCTGGCATGGCAACAGCTGGTATGGGTGATATATTATCTGGCGTCGTTGCAGGATTATTGGCTCAACAAGATTTAGATGACGAGCAGAATAACCCGTGTCAAGCGGTAGTGATTCATGCATTAGCAGGCGATATGTTGGTCCATCAAAGCTCATATGATGCTACGACATATGATCGCATAAGTAGCAATCAGTTATTGATTGGGCAGCGCGGCTTACAAGCACAAGATATGCCAGCAGCCATACGTCATATTATGCAAAAGCTGACTTGCTAAGTCTATTTAAGTCAACTTAAAAAATACCGCGTCACTGAGATAAAATTTTTGCATCATTAAGATTTATAGGTACAGCAAGCAAAGAATTGTACTAGCCACGCACTATAATGCTATATATTCATCTCGTTTAGTATCGACTATAGTATGACTGCACCGAAAGCGTTTTTGGTACGGGGCTATAATAACTACTAAAGATATATTTAAGTCTGTGTACCTTGACAATACTGTCCAATCGCTTGTTGTACACGCTCTCGCTTAAGTTCAATCTCGCGGCCATCTAGATACTGGCGTTTACCGTTTGCATCCATCTCATATATACGGCCACCGACATTTAAATTGGTTAAATTGTTACGTAACGATTGACAGCGCTGGGCGTTTGCCTGCGCTTCTTGATCTTTAATACGCGCCTCAAGTTGCGCGACTCGTTGCTGTTCTGCATTTGGCGTATCATTGCTTTGATTGGCATCCGTTTTACCTGCCATCTGTCCTGCATCAGATTGTCTACCATCACTGCGGAACTCAATTACCTCGATATTCCGTGCATTTTGCGGTGCATGTTGACTATATTTGACCTCACCATGCGTACCAAGAGACTTGTAAACTTGGATAGCATGACTTGCACTCATAGGCAGGGCAAATACACAAGTGGTGATAACACCAACCAATAGTTTGTTGACTGTATGAATCATGGGTGAATATGCCATGCTAGCAATCCTTTTGATGAATAAAAGCATTCATGTATAAGCGTAAATGAATTATTGTATAACTTACAATGAGCATACAATGTATGTCGATTCTAACAAAAAATAATGACAAATGTATATTATTTAATAACTAATAGTTAAGGATGGGTTTCACAAGTTTTTCTTGACAATAGGACTTAAACCGTCGAATATAAGGTTAGTTGATTGGTCAGTGAGCGGCTTTTATGATATTGCCGTAGCACTTGGGGATAATTACTGGTTACTGCTTATCAGCAGTCTCTGCAGTTTTATGCTCTTTGTGACAGTAGCACAGTGTAGTAAAAATCATGACTGTCATAGTCTTTATTTTTAACTGTACTTACTGTCTCCGGACTCATCGGTCTACAATGACTAAGATAAACTTATTATTTTAAATGCTAAAAGTTAACTGCTGTATATATACCCTATGATATTGTCATGTGTAATACAAAGTGCAGCCGTCTTATCGGTATGTTACTTTTATTAAGATCACTTATGTTGTCATTGGTTTGGATATTCAACGGTTTAATATTCTTACATTTCTTACCAATAATAAGCTTCTATTAAAAATGCTTTAATCTGCATTTCGTCACGTATATCGATAAACTCCTATCAAAAACCGACCATATAAATTGCTATGTTTGGCTAACTTGCTGTCTTATTGTACAGTTATGTTCTGACATAGTGATCACATATTATTGATAAGGTGATGACAGTGACGCAAACCACGCAAAGTCCAAACATGACCGGCCATACTCAAACGGGTAATGCCGCCAAACACTTCGACGAAAAACAACAACGTATTGCTGAGGGTAGCGCTCAGCCTGTGATGCTATCTGGTGCAGAAATGTTGGTGCAATCACTAACAGATGAAGGGGTCGAATATATTTTTGGCTACCCAGGTGGTGCAGTTTTACATATATACGATGCGCTGTTTCAACAGGACAATATTGAACATATCTTAGTCCGTCATGAGCAAGCAGCAGGTCATATGGCAGATGCTTATTCGCGGACAACTGGCAATACTGGCGTTGTGTTAGCGACATCAGGGCCTGGTGCTACGAATACAGTGACTGCTATTGCCACAGCGTTTATGGACTCAGTGCCGATGGTCGTGATTTCAGGTCAAGTACCAAGCAGTTTAATCGGTGAAGATGCCTTCCAAGAAACGGATATGGTTGGTGTTTCAAGGCCGATCGTTAAACATAGCTTTCAAGTTCGTCATGCCAGCGAAATACCTTCAATCGTCAAGAAAGCTTTTTATATCGCTCAGTCAGGGCGTCCAGGTCCTGTCGTTATTGATGTGCCCAAAGACATGACTGCCCCTAGCGAAAAGTACGCTTACCAATATCCAAAGGATGTGTTCATAAGATCTTATCAGCCATCTGTTAAGGGTCATAGCGGTCAGATAAAAAGAGCTGTTGAGACTTTACTTGCTGCAAAGCGTCCCGTTGTTTATGCAGGTGGCGGCGTTATTTGGAGTAAGGCTCATGAAGAGTTAAAGGATATTGCTCATCGCTTGAACTTGCCTGTGACCAACACTTTGATGGGTCTTGGTACCTTCCCTGGTTCTGATCGTCAGTTCTTAGGAATGCTTGGTATGCATGGTACTTATGAGGCCAATATGACTATGCATCATGCAGATGTCATTTTAGCAGTTGGGGCACGTTTTGATGACCGCGTAACCAACAACGTCAAGAAGTTTTGTCCAAATGCGACAATCATCCATATAGATATTGATCCGGCGTCTATCTCAAAAACTATCTTTGCGCATATTCCTATCGTTGGTGATGTAAAGTCTGTACTTAGCGATATGTTATCTATTATTGGGGAAGATAAAGAGTTAGAACAACATGCATTATTAGATTGGTGGTCGCAGATCAACGAATGGCGCAAGCGTCATGGTCTACGTTATGACACTGATACTAAAAATGGTATCAAGCCGCAAAATGTGGTACAGACTTTGTGCAAAATCACCGAAGGTAATGCAATTATCACCAGTGATGTCGGTCAGCATCAAATGTTTGCTGCGCTTTATTACACCTATAATGAGCCACGTCAATGGCTTAACTCAGGGGGTCTGGGTACTATGGGCGTTGGTTTGCCATATGCCATGGCAGCAAAGCTTGTAAGACCAGAGCGCGATGTCGTCTGTATTACAGGTGAGGGCTCAATTCAGATGAACATTCAAGAGCTATCAACGTGTCTGCAGTATGATCTACCAGTTAAGATTTTAAACCTTAATAACGCGCAGTTGGGTATGGTTAAGCAGTGGCAGGATATGTTGTATGAGGGTCGTCATGCTCATTCTTATATGAATTCATTACCTGACTTCGTTAAATTGGCCGAAAGTTATGGTCATGTTGGTATCAAAATTACTGACCCTGAAAAAATGGAAGAGCAATTGGCTGAAGCAATGGCCATGAAAGACAAGCTTGTATTCATCGATGTCTATGTCGATCGTAACGAGCATGTATATCCGATGCAAGTCGCAGGTCAAACAATGCGTGATATGTGGTTATCAAAAGGGGAGCGTACCTAATGCAACAACATCTGATTTCGGTATTAATAGAAAACGAAGCGGGATCGTTGTCGCGGTTGGTTGGCTTGTTTTCTCAACGTGGGTACAATATTGAGACTCTAAACGTTGCACCAACAGAAGATCCATCCATTTCACGCTTGACAGTAACGACGATTACTTCACCAGAAAAAATAGAGCAAATTACCAAGCAGTTGCATAAGCTGGTTGAAGTAATTAAAGTATTGAATCTATCTGAAAATGTACACGTTGAACGTGAGCTCATGCTGATTAAGGTTCGTGCCACTGGTAGTGTGCGTGAAGAAATTAAACGCAGCGCTGACATATTCCGTGCTCAAATCGTCGATGTGAATGCAAACCTATATACCATCCAAATCGTGGGTGATACCGCTAAGCTTGATGGGTTTATTGATACTATCGGTCGTGAGCGTGTGCTTGAAGTGGTGCGTTCAGGTGTCATTGGTATTGCCCGCGGCGAGAAAACCTTAAGCGTCTAATATTACTCTGTTTTAAATCATTTTATTACTAGGCTTATATTGTTTACTATTTTAAAAAATAATTATGATATAAGTATTTACAACCCATGGCTTCCCATAATTGAGGAAAAGGACTCTACCTATGAACGTTTTTTATGATAAAGATTGTGATCTATCCATCATCCAAGGCAAAAAAGTGGCTATTATTGGTTATGGCTCACAAGGACATGCCCATGCTTTGAACTTACAAGAATCTGGGGTAGACGTAACAGTTGGTCTACGTGCCAATTCTGGTTCGTGGAGAAAGGCTGAAAACGCTGGTCTAAAAGTCTCTGAAGTAGAAGAGGCAGTAAAGGCCGCAGACGTTATCATGATTTTGACACCAGATGAGTTTCAAAAGCAGCTTTATAATGATGTGATTGAGCCAAATATCAAAGAAGGCGCCACGCTTGCTTTTGCCCATGGTTTCGCCATTCACTACAACCAAGTGGTACCGCGTAGCGATCTTGATGTCATCATGGTCGCACCAAAAGCACCAGGTCATACGGTACGTTCTGAGTTCGTTAAAGGTGGCGGCATCCCTGATCTTATCGCTATTTACCAAGATGCATCGGGTCAAGCCAAGCAGTTGGCACTATCTTATGCCGCTGGTGTTGGTGGCGGGCGCTCAGGTATTATCGAAACAACCTTTAAAGATGAGACTGAAACTGACTTGTTTGGTGAGCAAGCAGTATTATGTGGCGGTGCTGTTGAACTGGTCAAAATGGGCTTTGAAACCCTGACAGAAGCCGGTTACGCGCCAGAAATGGCTTATTTTGAGTGCTTACATGAACTTAAGCTTATCGTCGACCTCATGTATGAAGGCGGTATCGCTGACATGAACTATTCGATCAGTAACAACGCAGAGTATGGCGAGTATGTGACTGGTACTGAAGTTATTAATGAGCAATCACGCGAAGCCATGCGTAATGCGTTAAAACGTATCCAGTCTGGTGAATACGCCAAAATGTTCATCTCTGAAGGTGCCACCAACTATCCGTCTATGACGGCCCGTCGTCGTAACAACGCTGAGCACGAGATTGAAAAGACAGGTGCTAAGCTACGTGGTATGATGCCTTGGATTGGTGGTAATAAAATCATCGACAAAGACAAGAACTAAATAGTTATCTGCTAAGCTATTATTAAAACCCATGTTATCGATAGATAGCATGGGTTTTTTGACCTCATATCATCGTCATAGGAGCATTAAAATTACTACTTTTGATTAGAGTAAGCAAACAAGTACTGCAATTAAAATAAAAGGTTGTCCTACTAATTTTGGAAGTAATAAAAAATAGCGCTTGAAAACTTACAATCAACACCCAATGTAAACAACCGATATACCACTTATGCAAAAGTTAATGTTTATAAAACAATAAGCTTGGATCTAAGGGTCTTTGAGCGTTTTTCTTTATTTTTATTTATACTATAGGTTATATGCTGTGCAAATATCTTTTCCAGACTGGCTAACGCCGCAATTCGCATATATTTTTTTCAGCGCTGTCGTTGCCGTTCTGATTTGGATAGAAGGGGAGATGCTTAAACGTAGCAGCGGTAAGCTGCCAAAATCTCTGTTCTTTCAATTTAGCTCATTATTAGACACTTCATGGTTTTTCGTTTCTGTAGTCATGATATATGTGATTGATTTATCACCATTGGCAACGACTGTGCCAGCAGCATATGGTCTTTATACAGTCTTTGGTTGGATCTATGGAACACGTTTACTTAAACTTCGCGGTATTCCAGACTCTCCTGAGGATTTGGTAATACCTTCTAAGTATATTGCTTATAGTCAATCATTCGCTTTAATATTCTTTGGGTTGTGTTTATTTATCTTAGCACTTCCTTGGTTGCCCATATTTGAGTCTTAAGTGTGTTATTAAACTGGCTATATTTGGTTACACAAGTTTACTAAATGAACAACTATACCTTTACAAAAACTCGCAATTTAACATCCTGACCACAATAAAAGCTGCTATACTAAACCTGTACTTAGGGAGTTGTAGACGAAAATAGTCACATATCGTTAAGATATAACGCTGGTTTTAGTCTTAGTATTTGCTTAAAATTCAACTAAGTATTTGTCAATTAATCGGTGAAGACAAAAGTCTCATCAACAGTTAAAGAGTTAGGAAAATTTATGTCAGATAAAGTTGAAGGCACTGTAAAGTGGTTTAATGAAGCTAAAGGTTTTGGTTTTATCGCTCAAGACAACGGCGGACAAGACGTATTCGCTCACTACAGCGCTATCCAAGGTAACGGTTTTAAAACTCTAGCCGAAGGTCAAAAAGTGTCTTTCATCTTAGGTGATGGTAAGAAAGGACCACAAGCTGAGCAAATCGAAGCACTTTAATCTTATTGATGTTAAGTTTGATCAATACTTTTCATTTTTAAAGATAAAATAAAAGCTGAGATTAGTTTGTTGTATAACAACAAAAATATTGTTTAGACTCTATAAAAAAGCAACCTCTAATCAGGTTGCTTTTTTTATTGAAAAAATAACTTTGTAGACAAACTATTGAGTAATAATTAACAAACGATTGATTATAAATAAGAAGGTGCAGTAAGGTGATAATATGAAATGGGAAAACTGGTTTTCGATTGATTGGCAACAGGTAGTTGGCATCTCTTTATCCGCAGTAGGCTTTTATATTGGCCTTATGATGTTCACACGCTTGATGGGACTACGTAGCTTCTCCAAGCTATCGAGTCACGATTTTGCCATGACTGTAGCCATTGGTAGTATCCTGGCATCGACAGTATTATCTGACACGCCATCATTACTCCAAGGATTGTGTGCAGTTGGTGCATTATTTGTCATTCAAGGTTTGGTCTCGATGATAAGACGAAAAATCAAACCTTTAAAAGCACTGATAGATAATCAACCTATAATCTTAATGGCGCATGGTGAATATTTTTGGGACAACTTAAAAGAAGCTAACTTGAGCACTAGTGATGTCCAACAGGTATTACGTAAAAATAGTATTAAATCAAAATCAGAGGTTTTTGTCGTGATCATGGAAACAACTGGTGATATGAGCGTCATTAAAAATAACGATGTAACACCAGATTGGTCATTATTTAATGATATACGTGACAGCGAGCTGCTAATTGACGCTACTAAAAATTCTATGAAAAAAGATACTTTGAACAAAGCATAGTTAAATATGTAATAATAAATTTTGAACGATAAAATCATGAATATATTATGTCATCTGACATGTTTTATATAAATAGTGACAAATTTATGACGCATTATTCACGGCGTTGTCTTGACCTTACTAAGATGCTCACGCAAGATAGTTAGGTCTAATAAGTCAAGCTCAACAGATAATCGTTGACAAACGTAGCTACAAGATTTAAGTAATATTTTGCATCAAGTAAATCAATAGTTTTTGATTTATATTTTCAATTCATAACATTAATAAACGAGGAACGTATGAAAGCATTAGTCGCGGTCAAGCGTGTCATTGATTACAACGTAAAAGTTCGTGTAAAAGCTGATAACTCTGGTGTGGATTTATCGAATACCAAAATGTCTATCAACCCGTTTGATGAGATTGCAGTTGAAGAAGCGGTTCGTCTAAAAGAAGCTGGCGTCATTGACGAGATCATCGTCGCTTCTATTGGACCAAAAGAAGCACAAGAGCAAATTCGTGCAGCGTTAGCATTGGGCGCGGATCGTGGAGTCTTAGTCAAAACTGATGATAAACCATATCCGCTACAAGTCGCTAAAATTCTAAAAAGCATTGCTGAACAAGAAAGCACGGATATTATTTTGTTAGGTAAGCAAGCGATTGATGATGACAATAATCAGACAGGCCAGATGCTTGCAGCCTTAATGGGTATTGGTCAAGGTACGTTTGCTTCTGAAGTAAAAGTCGAAGGTGATAGCGTAAATGTGACTCGTGAAGTTGATGGTGGCTTACAGACAGTGGCGCTATCTCTACCTGCAGTGATTACAACTGATTTACGTTTAAACGAACCACGCTATGCAAAACTGCCAAATATCATGAAAGCTAAGAAAAAGCCTCTTGATGAGAAAACGCCAGCAGATTTTAGTGTTGAGATGACGTCTAAGCAAGAAATCGTTAAAGTTATGCCACCTGCTGAGCGTAAAGCTGGTATTACGGTAGCCTCAGTTGATGAGTTGGTCGATAAGCTAAAAAATGAAGCGAAAGTAATCTAAGACTTCGCTGACGCATTTATAGAGTGTTAGTACTGTAAATGCCGTATTTAAAAGCTATCTGACGACATGAACAAATAAATAAAGGACAAAAAAATGGCAATTTTGGTATATGCAGAACACGACAATGCCAGTCTAAAAAAGGCGACTCTAAGTACTATTGCAGCTGCTAAGCAAATGGGTGATGATATTCATGTATTGGTTGCTGGCAGTGGTAATCAAGCGGCGGCTGACGAAGCAGCAAAAGCTGAAGGCGTAAGCAAAGTGCTATTGGCAGATAACGCAGCTTACGAACATCAAATGGCAGAAAATATATCGTTATTGGTTGCAGATATTGCTGCAGACTATAGCCATATTATTGCACCAGCAACGACCACTGGCAAAAACTTTATGCCACGTACAGCAGCTTTACTGGATGTCAGTATGTTGTCAGAGATTTCTGCTGTTATAGATGCTCAAACTTTTGAGCGTCCTATTTACGCTGGTAATGCGACTGCTACGGTCAAGACGACGGAAAATAAAATCGTATTGACCGTACGTACAACGGCTTTTGATCCAGTGGCTGCTGAAGGCGGTTCTGCTACTGTTGAGACAATCGATAATGTACAAGATGCTGGCAAAGCAAGCTTTGTCAATGAAGAAATGGCCGCTTCTGATCGCCCTGAGTTGACATCGGCCTCAATCGTTGTATCAGGCGGACGTGCCTTAGCGAATGGTGAGAACTTCACCAAATATATCGAGCCATTAGCAGATAAGCTAGGCGCTGCGGTTGGTGCATCGCGTGCTGCGGTTGATGCAGGTTATGTCCCCAACGATATGCAGGTCGGTCAAACGGGTAAAATTGTCGCGCCAGATTTATATATCGCGGCTGGTATCTCAGGTGCTATCCAGCATTTGGCAGGTATGAAGGATTCAAAAGTTATTGTCGCCATTAACAATGACCCAGAATCTCCAATCGCAAGTGTTGCCGATTACTTCTTAGAAGCTGATCTATTTGACGCGATACCTGAGCTCACTAGTAAGGTCTAAGTTCGATAGATGATCTATAAAAGACAATCTAAAAATCCCGCTATCATCGATAGCGGGATTTTTTTAAGTTTAAACACCAAGCTAATATAACTATTCTATATTAACTGTATATGAGTTTAACTATAACGGCGCTGACGTAGCGTTTCATAAAGACAGAGCGAACCTGCGACCGCAACGTTAAGGCTCTCTTGTCCATTGGGCTGCGGTAAGGCGATAGGAGTTGCACATTGCATTAGCTCATCACAGACGCCTTGACCTTCATGGCCCATGATCCAAGCAGTCGGAGCGGTAAGGTTATGTTCGTAAATCAAAGTATCAGTATGTGAGCTGGTTGCCAATAAAGGGGTTTTTACACACTTTAGGATATTTTGAACACTCAAACCTTCATAAATAGTGAGCGCAAACTGCGCGCCCATTCCCGCCCGTAATGTCTTGGGTGACCATGTTTGGGCCGTGCCGCTAGTACAGAGTACTGTTTCTATCCCAACTGCGGCTGCGGTACGTAGTAGCGTACCGACGTTACCACTATCTTGTACATCATTTAAAATCAAGCAGTCGTAATCTATCACCGTTAAGCTTGGCACAGGTACGTTTATGACTCCCATAATATCGATACCTGTACCGAGACTTCGAATGCCCTCATAAAGTGCATCGGACAACGTCAAAACACCTGTGTGGGTAGGCAGACGTGTCAGAACTTGCTGAACCTCAGGATGCTGGTGAGCTGATTGTGCGAGTAGTATTTGAACAAATGGATAATCACTGCGTAGAGCTGCGTCAATAAGATGCACACCTTCAAGTACAGTCTGCCCTTGTTTTTTACGTTGACGAGCTTGAGACAACAGCGCTTTTACGAGTTTTACTGAAGGGTTTTTATCTGAAGTTATCAGCTCGGTAGAGTCTATTGACATAATTGACCGCTTAAAAAAGGTAAAGTTAACAACATTAAGAACAAGCCAGTCCAAAATACTTTTTAATATAGGACTGGTCATGCTTGGTGGATAGGATTACATTATAAATAAGTAATGATAATGCGTACTATTTATTGTCATACTTGATATGTAAGTCTTTGATATAGTCAACCTCGTTTTTACTACCAAGGACGACAGGGACTCGCTGGTGGATGTCGGTTGGGGATATATCTAAAATACGATTGGTGGCGTCAGTCGCACTGCCGCCTGCGCGTTCGATGAGTAAACTCATAGGATTGGCTTCGTACATTAAACGTAACTTGCCAGCTTTGTTTGGATACTTTGTATCAAAAGGATACGTGAATAACCCACCGCGGCATAGTATACGATGCACATCGCCAACCATAGCGGCTACCCAGCGCATATTAAAATCACGACCACGTACGCCTGTATCACCAGCGGTTAGCTCATCAATATACTGCTGCATAGGAGCACGCCAATAACGATAGTTTGAGCTGTTAATAGCATATTCATTAGTATCTGCGTCGATCTGTACATTGTCTTTTACTAGTATGTAGTCGTTACTATCTGGATCTAAGCTAAACATCACTACATTATCCGCTACCGTCAGTGCCAGCATGGTCGATGTGCCATATAGTAGGTAACCTGCTGCCAGCTGTGCGTTGCCCGCTTGTAAAAAGTCGCTATTTTCACTCGTTTGGCCCTGGCGCTGGTAGGGGAGTATAGAGAAAATAGTGCCTACCGCCATATTGATATCGATGTTTGATGAGCCATCAAGTGGGTCAAATAATACGAGTAAGTTACCATCTGCATTGGCAGGGGTTGCATCATCTAGCTCTTCTGACGCCACACCTGCACAGTGTTTGTTTTGTGCTAAAGCATCTAATAATAAATCATTGGCCAATACATCCAGTTTTTTTTGTTCTTCACCTTGGACATTTTGATTGCCTGCTTCGCCCAAAATGTCTGCTAACGCTCCTTTTCTGAGCAGTTGTGAAATGGTTTTACCAACTTCTGTGACAGTAGTGATAACATCGCTTACGGCAGAGTCAGTTTTTTGTGCTTTTAAATATTGGGCTAAAGTCGTCATAGTAGTTCCTAATAAATGGAAGAAGTCGTCTAAGATAAAAAATCATAAGGTTTAGAAATACGCTAGATTAAGCTTATGACTTAGAATATGTTCAGCTAAAACTTTGGTTGAATAAGTAAATATGCAAATAGCAGGCACGTTATCTTTGTCCTGCATGCAAAATCAGCTACACTATGTCTATTATTATTGATAATTTAGTCAGACTTGCTGCTTATTATCGTAGATAGTGGGTTATTTATGAAAGCGAGTAAGATGACATAGGCTACTGCGATAAAGTGTAGCAAATAAGTGCCAAAATGTCCTCGTGTCTGTACACATGGTCATAGTCGTGAACGAAAAAATCGTTATGATTGACTTGATATAAACCCATAATAAAGACTTGCCATTATGCCAACTTCCAAAAAAAACACACCTACAAATACTGTATCACCATCCAAATACGCCACATTTGACCATGATACTGTCCATCAGAGACTCAACACTTCCCTTAGTCGTCCACAGTTAAACCAAGATGGAAGTTTGCGTCACTTTTTGGGCGTAGAAGGGCTAAATAAATCACAACTACAAGCCATCATTGCTAAAGCTGAAACTTTCTTTGATGAAAATGGTCAACTAATCAATCGGCCTGAGCTTGAAGGCTGCACAGTCATGAATCTGTTTTTTGAGCCTTCGACCCGTACCCGCACTACTTTTGAGGTGGCAGAAAAGCGTCTTGGAGCCAATGTGCTAAACATTGATATTGCGCGCTCTAGTACAAAAAAAGGCGAAAGTCTACGCGATACTCTATGGAATTTGCAGGCAATGACAGCTGATATTTTTGTAGTCAGGCATTCTGCATCAGGGGCTGCGCATTTTATGGCGACTGAGGTGACACCAGATATCGCTATTATCAATGGCGGTGATGGCTGGCATGCGCACCCGACCCAAGGGATGCTAGATATGCTGACCATTCATCGCGCCGCGCCGCGCCCGTTTGAGGCGCTATCAGTTGCTATCATCGGTGATATTAAGCATTCAAGAGTCGCGCGCTCCGATATCAATGCGCTGCAAACTTTAGGTGTCAAAGATATTCGCGTCTGCGCGCCACGTACGCTATTACCTAAGGGAATTGAGCGTTACGGTGTGCGTGTGTATGAAAATATGAATGAGTGCGTCACAGACTGTGATGTCATCATGGGATTAAGAATACAAAATGAGCGCATTGGCTCGCCGCTACTGGCCTCATCAAGTGAATATTACAAACATTATGGTATTACGCCTGAACGGGTAGCGCTAGCAAAACCTGACGCTCTAATTATGCACCCAGGTCCGATGAATCGAGGTATTGAGATTGCCTCAAGTGTAGCCGATGGTCCACAGTCTGTTATTTTAGAGCAAGTAAGTAATGGTGTAGCGATTCGTATGGCTGTGTTATCACTTGCCATGGAAGGCCAACGCGCTCATCAAACAGCAAGAAACTCATAAAAGACACCTAACCAATGACGTTAACAGCTGATATTTTGTAATGTAAACTTTAGACGTTTGATGAATCGATTCTATTTATTTAATTATTGATATGGTAACAAGCTCATGACTGACCCCATTACTACTGATGCACAGATGATAAATTTACTTCCTAACGTCTTTAAGAAATCGTTACCGAATGAGACGATGAATAAACTTACAAACCTTGAGACTGGTCGTGAGACTTGGTTATTACCTCCATTAGTAGACTTGTGCGCACGCCTACGCGAACCCGGACAGCAGCAACATGGGACATTATCCTCTGAAGGTCGAGCTGCCCGTGGCAATGGTTTTTTGCATGTAGTGATTCCACCTGATACCAACCCTATCTTAGAAAATGGCTCACTACTCAAAGGTTTGCGTGAACGTGCACTTGAAGATGGTGGTATTTATTTGCATGTACTTGGCGCATTGACAGCAGGTCTAGAAGGGACGCGTCCCTCTAATATCGCAGGTCTTAAAAAAGGAGGCTGTATTGCTGTTTCCAACGCGCGCAGGCCTTTTGATAATGATTTGGTATTGTTACGGACGTTAGAATATGCCGCAACCTTTGGTATGAAAGTGTTTTTTTATCCTGATGAGCCAAGTTTATCCGGCAATGGGGTTGCACACGAAGGCTACATTGCTTCTTATCACGGTCTGCAAGGTATTCCTTGGATCGCTGAGACCGTCGCCCTGTCTACCCAGTTATTGATGGTAGAGGAGACGGGTATTGCAGCTCATTTTAGTCAATTGTCCTGTAAGTCTTCAGTAGAGCTGATGCGCTGGGCAAAAGACAAAGGACTGCCAGTAACGTGTGATGTGGCGATGCATCAGCTATATTTGACAGATGACAATCTAGAAGGCTTTAATGCCCAAGCTTATGTATTACCGCCATTACGTAGTAACACTGATCAACAAGCACTGCTACGTGGCCTCAAAGATGGGACTATCGATGCCATTTGCAGTCATCATGAACCCCTAAATTCTACAGCCAAAAAAGCACCTTTCGCTGAGAGTACACCTGGTATCTCAAATTTCGACACCTTTATGGCTTTAGCCTGTCAATTAGTACGGGATAAGGTATTAACAGTAGAGCAGCTAGTAGATAAGATTTGCATCAACCCTGCGCAAATTGCTGGAATAAGTACCAAATATGAGAGCTTGGGCGGTGCAATCTTAGTCGATCCTAATCTTGAGTGGCAGGTGACAGTAGATACCATGTTATCGAACGGCAAAAACACCCCGTTTTTTAACCAGCATCTGCAAGGCCGAGTCGTGGAGACCTTCTTTGGTTAATTCGTCCCAGCATAATGACAATTCACGACCTTCTATAGCAAGTGAAAGTCATCAGTTATTAGGTGATGACGATAGTTTGTCGAACAAAGCGACCAAAGACAGCGAATCTAGCGAATCGATTAAAGCGGTTGCAGTATACGAGATTGTCAAAGGGGCGGGCGCGCTGATAGGGGCTTTTGCGTTATGGCTTTGGCATACTAATCTTGAGCGCTGGCTGGCCCAAGCATCGGATTCATGGCAACAACGCTTTGGCAGCCTGTTGTCACCACAAATTGACAGTATCGTCCAAATTGCCCAGCAAGCAAGTAAAAACTGGTCACTTTTTTTGTTGTTTATCTTTGCTTATGTCAGTCTGCGTTTTATTGAAGCTTATGGGTTATGGCAAGATAAAACATGGGCGTACTGGTTTAGCGTTATCGGTTATGGAATATTCATTCCTATTGAGATTTACTACTTAATAGTGAGCCCATTTGATTGGTTCAAACTGGGAATCTTACTACTAAATATTATTATTGTCGTTGTGGTCTATCGTAATATGAAACGTAAAGGTTTGATATAACCTTGATAGCAAACCTTATCATAGAGCAGCTGTGCTGTTGAGAGATTGGCACTAGGAAACCAGTATGACGTCATGGCTATATATCTCGCTGACTACTTCGATAGTTATATAGCGTTAATTGTATGGTTTAGATAAGCTGATTAGCTAAATTAATCGCTATTTATGCATAACAGGCTGAATCCTCTTAGCGACTTTACCAATGCTTAACCCTTGTACCAAGATAGAGAAGACGACGACAGCATAGGTAAGCGCCAGTAAAATGTCACGCTCCATCCCTGAGGGTAGCTGTAGTACTAAAGCCACCGAAATGCCGCCGCGTAACCCGCCCCAGGTCAATACTTTCCATGCCCCCTCAGGCAGTTGTAGCTGTCGACTAAAGGTTTTAGTAGTCATGCCGACGACGATAAGGCGAGCAAGTAAGGCAATCATGATACTCAAACCTCCAGCAATAAATAGATTGCCCGAGTAGGCAATAATGACCACCTCAAGACCGATCAGTACAAATAAAATGGCATTCAAAATCTCATCTATCAGCTCCCAAAACAGATCGATATAATGGCGAGTCTTATCGCTCATCGCAAGCTCACGACCACGGTTGCCGACCATTAACCCCATCATCACCATAGCAAGTGGTCCAGATAAATGCCAATGACTGGCCAATGCATAACCGCCTATTACCCCTGCCAGCGTCAACAGTACTTCCTCTTGATAACTATCAATGCTTTTGAGTAAATAGTACAAAATAGCGCCAAGTACCAAGCCAAAAATAATACCGCCGCCAGCCTCAACGGCTAGAGTATGTGCCACATAATTAACCGTGGGAATATCACCACTAGATAGGATACCGAGCAATAGGACAAATATGACAACGCCGATACCGTCGTTGAATAGTGACTCGCCAGCGATGACTGTCTCGATACTCTTTGGTGCTCCCGCTGATGCTAATATTCCCATAACCGCAATAGGATCTGTAGGCGATATCAGAGCACCAAACAATAGGCACCAAATGAAAGGCAGCCCAAAACCGAGGAGTGGTAGCATAAAGTAAAGGGCAGTAGCGATCAGCACGGCTGATACTAGCGTACCAATACATGCAAGAATACCTATAGGAAGTTTATAACGCTTCAAATCACCAATATTGACGTGCAAAGCCCCGGCAAACAGGAGCATAGATAGCATGCCATCAAGTAAGACTTCAGTGAAATCTAGTTGATCTAATAAACTCACCTCATAGTCAATAAGCTGATCGAAGCCCAAAAATCCTAAAAAAATCGCTATCATGGATAAGACAATAGAGATAACCATGACCCCGATTGTAGTTGGCAAGCCAATAAAGCGATGATTGACGTAAGCCAATATCGCCGTTACTGATAAGAAAATAGCGCTAATCTCAAGTATGGTCAGGCTGGTTGCAGATGCCATAAAAGCAGTCTCGATGAGTATAAAAGTTGTTGAAAGGATAACAGGTATTTAGCAGATAGATAGTGCTAGTATTGCTTAATACCTATAGCAAAATTTAGACGTATATATTGAGTTACGGACTACTTATTTACCTTGATTGTGTCTGTAAATCTTTATAAATATGCATATCAAACTTACTGATATATTCAAAATGTTGATGTTGCGCATTGTCGTCATGAATAAACTGCCGTGCTTGTTGGCACATGGCTATCAGGTCCTCTGCCAGCTCCTTATAACTTAGATTCGCTTGACCTGCGTGTTCAATCAAAGTCAGCTCGCGCAATAAAGTCTGACGCTGTGCGCTATTGACTCGAGCATAGTTTAAGTCAGTCACTGCCTGACAAAGCGCCTTTAATACCATTAGGTCAGCAATAGCATATCGACGTATCTCACCTAAGGAGGTTTCGATAAAGTCAGATATCTTTGGTGTTCTGGTGATAAGCGCCAGTATTGCGACACGCGGCTGATTAACCGTAATATTAGACTCATCTTTGTCTTTTGGTGGCGTATAAAAATGATAAGGGCTAGGTGGCTGCCGACGTAACATTAGGCTTAAACAAATGGTCAAAGACTGTACACAGTTGACAGCTGTTTTAGGATCATTAATCCCAGGAGACAATGCCCGCACAGCGATCTCAGTGACTTGCCCCAAACTTGATGCTATATCATTGGTATAAGCGGACTGACGCTCAAAGTGCAGACAAGCGGCAAAGCGTTGCCAAAATATGCCATCGGGTGCCTGTGGAGATACTGCAAGCTGAGAGGTTTTGGTCTTTTTTAGGTTGCTAATATGTGCTGTTGGGCGCCGATAAAAATGCCCTATAACGTTTTTATCAGTGACAAAATCGCCAAGATTGGTATGCAATTGCACCACACCGCCATAATCTTGTGCCAATGTAATAAGTGATTCAAAGTAGATTTGTTGTAAGTAGCCTGAAGTTGGTGCATAGATAGGTGTAGCGGCCCAAGAATGATATTGTTCAACATCATCGCTATTTATGACATTATACTGATGCTCCATCTCGCAGTTGTCGCTATACCAGTAATGAATGTTTTTAATAGCATCATTACATGCTCCTTGAATCACGCGTGACGCTTGAATAGCATGGACCATATGTTGGACAAAGTAGACCAAAAGTAAGGCACAGACAACAGCCATTACGATAGCAAAAGTAACAGATAGCTGTGGCACACCAAAGTTGACGTCATGCTTGTGAATGGCCTTTAAGACCAGCAAGCTATAGCTGAACGTACCGATAAAGGCGCCAAGTACAAACTGGTTTGAGGTGTCTGTAAGAAAGTTACGTAAGAGCCGTGGGCCAAATTGTGATGAGGCCATAGACAGGACGGCAATGGTAATCGAAAAAGTAGTACCAGCCACACCTAAGACAGCTCCTGCGATCGTCGTCATGATAGCTCTTGCAGAAGAGTCATCACCAGTAAACGCAAAACTAATATCTTTAACAGTTGCGCGATCAAACTGTTGATCGATAGCAATAAATAAAGGGGCTAAAAGTATGCCTGTCAGTACACAAGCAGTCGGGATAAACCAGTAAGAACCGATGAGCTGCTGCCATAGATTTCTTAATCGATCAGGTAGATCGGTTAGAGTCTGTAGTGACCATAACTGGATAAATTTTTTGAGTGCGTCAAGACTGGTCGACAGTATGCGTGTGGGCAGGTTGTTTTTGTCATTTTTGGTCACTGCCATAGGCTCCAAAGGGTTGAGAGTATATTTTGACTCATGTCTTCTAGCGAAGGTTATTTTATAATATCGTCTGATAAGGTTAAAGTTAAGGTTATAGCATTTACCTGTTTACTTTTGGATTATCCGCTTCAGTAATGATATTGCCCTGGTGATTGATGCGGTCGTTATTTTTATCTTTATCGTCTGCAATCTGGTCATTTGGAATCAAAATCTCATTGCGATTGTTATCACATATGACGTCACTGTCTTTATCATAGGCTGCTGCTTCAAAATGCGGTGTGTCTTGCTCGCGCCTATGTTTATTGTGCTGTGTATTGCGCTTACTAGATTTCCCAAAAGGCTCTATTTTGTTATCTGCAGAGGTTTTTTTACGTGGCTGACTGTGAGAGAAAATAGCAGACAACGGTAAGTCAAGTTGTTCTTGAGCGAAGGCTTCAGTATTGTTAAAGCGGCGTACCAGCAGGCTTAGCCATGGTTGTTGGCTATTATTTTCCATCTCATCAAGCTCGTCCTTTATAGGTAACGGATAGGGCAGGGTACGATAAAAATCCCATAGCGTCATTTTGCTAAGATCTTTTTTGAGAACGTATTCATCATCTTCAGTCACGGTAATAAGTTTACAGTCTTTTAGATAATTGATGTAGGTATACCATTTAGGCAGCTCTTTACGACCCAATACATTTCGTAGCTCCTGCTCGCTAACAGCATCACCTTTTAAGTGGCTAAGGTAGACTAGATTTAACATATCAAGCAAACTTAACAGCGGGTGTCGCGGATAGACCTCCTCAGTCTCAAAAATAGTTAACGTATAGCTAATCTCAACACCTAGTAAAATCAAGTTCCATGACAGATAAATCCATAATAAAAAGATTGGTAAGGCGGCAAACGCACCGTATATGGCTTCGTAACTGGTAAAGTTGCCCATTACCGTACCAAAGATATGCTTTAGTAATTCAAATACTATTGCAACGAATATACCAGCTATGGCCGCGTTTTTTACGGGTACACGTGCTTTGGGGATGAACCAATACATACCAATAAAGCCTGCGATCGTGACACCAATGGAAACTATTTGTACCCAAAACGACCAGTCGATACCGTAACCGCCTATTTGACGGTTTAAAAAGCTTAAACTTTGTACCGTACTAGAAGCAATAAATGCAGTACCCAATACTAACGGTCCCATGGTGACAATGGTCCAATAGCGCAGCATACTCTTAATACCACCAGAGCGATCCTCTACTCGCCAAATTTGATTAAAGGCACGTTCGATAGTCGTCAAAGTGACAATAGTTGTGACAAATAAAATCATTGCCCCGATGGCCGTCAAGTTAGACGATTTTTCAGCGAAACTGTTGATATACTCACTGACTTGCATACTTGATTTCGGTAGCAAATTGCTATAAATCACTTCATAAATCTGTGCTCTAACTGTAGCAAGCGCTGGAACTGACGATAGGATCATCAGTAGGACGGTCAACATAGGCACAATCGATAGCATGGTGGTGTAAGTAAGTGAAGCTGCTTTTTGTTGGCAGTTGTCTTCAAAAAAATGCCGCGTCAAAAATCGCGAAAACTGAAACCAGCGTTGATGTGTAAACGGGATTTTTTTCAGTAAGTTTTCCATATCGACCATTTAGCAAGGGTAAGAGTGACAGTAGTGTAACAAAAATGTGCCATCAGCATCTGCCAATTAATTGTGTCAAAATACATAATAGCACTCGTTACATGGCTATCACTATAAGGTATAGCAGTCTTTATTTGCATGTCAGTGAATGAGTCGGGCATAATGTGCACATCTATCAATGACGTTAATCTCTTGGTGCAAAGCTTATATGACACCTAAGCTATTATGACACTCAAGCTATGGCATCTCTTAACATTAATGATTTTATAAGGAAGTGTTGCTCATGAGTCAAACCAACCCTTATGTTTTGGTACTATATTATTCTAGTCACGGTACGACTAAGACCTTGGCGTATGCTATCGCTCAAGGTATCGAAGACGCAGGCATGACAGCGCGTATCCGTACAGTACCGATCGTGGCACCTGAGACCACATCGAGCAAACCCGCTATTCCTGACGAAGGTGATCTTTATTGCACGATGGATGACTTAAAAGACTGTAGCGGTCTGGCGCTTGGTAGTCCGACGCATTTTGGTAATATGGCCGCGCCCATGAAATACTTTTGGGACAATACTGTTACGCTATGGCTGGCTGGTAATCTGCAAAACAAACCCGCTTCAGTATTTACAGCGACCGGTTCGATGCATGGTGGCCAAGAAACGACCTTATTGACAATGATGTTACCACTACTGCATCACGGTATGATGATAGTCGGTGTGCCTTATGCTGAGCCTGCACTCAATCGTACTCATCGCGGCGGTACGCCTTATGGCGCTAGTCACGTGAGCGGTGCATTGCATGACCAGCCTGTAAATGATGATGAGCGCGAGCTAGGTGTCGCTCAAGGTCGACGTTTGGCTATTAGTGCTAAAGCATTAGCACAAGCTAATTGGACCCGCTAAGCTGTTTTTATATCGTGCAGCACAATGCTATTAAACTAGGAAACAGACGTATCTAATGGCTACTAACCGTCCAGATAATAACACTCAGGCAAAACCAGCAGCAAAAAAAGCCAGTAAACCTGTCAAACCTATTACGCCCATTCGTCAGCGTTTGATGTTGACGTGGCTTATTTGGCTAGCTTATAGAATGCTTGCACTGCCCATTCTTATTAGTGTGTTTAACGTCAGTAACCCCGATATCGTGGGCGGTATTGCATGGCAGACATTATGGCTTTTGCCAGCCTTTATATTGACGCCATGGATTGTGCGTGGTCGTTCACCTTATGCGTTGTTGATAAGTAGTATGTTCACTTTAGTCTATTTGGGCGCAAGTGGGGTCGTGCTGTTTACTCGCATCTATGGTAGTAGCTGGTCTGAGATAGCGGTATATTTGCTTGATTTTGTGCTATTGCTGGCGATCAACGTTTGGTTATTTATTCTATTAAAGCGTTTGCCTTCAATGAATAACGTCGTCAAACAGCCACGCTCTCGCTAGATTGGTTTTTACCTCTGTTATTGATATAAAAAAGCTTAGATAATAAAAAGCGGCGCTCTTATCCAGAGCGCCGCTTTCTATTATGGTCTTGCTTATTTAAGCCATGTATCTACTTTAGCTAATATCGACTCTACATAACGTAATCATCAGCTAAATGAGTAATAGCTCAGAATCTAGTTGGCTTTCGTTAATTCTAAATCCATTTTTTTGCCATCGTTGACTTGGCTTACTTTGACAGGTAAATAATCTAAGCTCGGTGCCAACCAAAAACTGGTTGAACGACTATTGTCGTCATGAATACGGTCAACACGAACGGTATCAAAAGTCCCCGCTGGTACGGTGATTTTGGTATTACCAGACTTCTTAAATGGCGTCTTTTCTACTTTATTTTTTTTGGCCATATAGTAGTTACCAGAAAAATCACCATTCAATAGGTCTTGACGAATTTGCACTTCAAGGCTCAAATCATCAAAAGCTTGCTGCGCCATATTCATAGTCGTGGTTTTGCCTTTATAAGTACTGGTGACTTCTTTACTACTAGGATTAAAGCTTAGCTTATGCGTACGTCCAAGACCTAGCAACTTATAGGTAGTGCTCGCTTTAGTTGGGCTGACACTATTGCCATTGATGGTAAAGGTACTGTCTTGCGCGGCACTAGCGACGCCAGCTACGCGAGCTTTCACTTTATAATTCCAAGTATTACCAGAATTTTTTAAGGTGCGGTTGGCAGTGCCTTTATATTTATTTTCAACTGTGAAGCTATAATCGGCACTTGATGGTTGTATGGTTTTTGCGTTGGCAAGAGTAGGGGCGGTCATACTTAAAGCTCCGATAATAGCGATACTAGCACCTGTAGTTAAGGCGGTTAGAAATTTCGATTTATTATGTCTAAGGTTTTGATTGTCAGTTATTGCTAACTTTTTATTTATTGATAAAACACTCATGAATACTCCTTAGTAGATAGAAGACAGAGATGTCATCTTTTCTTATAACTATTATTATGTTCTCAACGCTTATAATGGTCATATGTTGTTACATTTTCAAGAGCGTTAACATATAGCAGTGTTCAGCTCTTGTAGCCTATGTTGCCGAAATTCCTTGAGCCGACGTCACAAGTAACGCTTTGTGAGTAAGGTTACTCGCTAGCATGAATTTATAAATTGTTTACACTCATATTCTTGTAAATTTTTCAAATTTACACTTGAAGCCATCTTCTATTGCCCCCACTTTTTGATACAAGCTCAACGCTTATCTATGAGACATTACTGTTAATCGTATTTCTTATGGATACTGGTCTTGAGACTATTCATTCAAATAAACCCTTTAACGTAAACAATCAACTTTTGGAGTCATATCGATGAACATTCGTCCTTTACATGACCGTATCGTCGTCCGCCGTATAGAAGAAGAAACAAAAACTGCTGGTGGTATTTTGTTACCTGGTTCAGCACAAGAAAAACCGTCACAAGGTGAAGTGCTAGCAACTGGTAATGGTCAGGTTCGTGACAACGGCGAAACTCGTGCGTTAGATGTAAAAGCTGGCGACAAAATTTTGTTCGGTCAATATGCTGGTCAAACGGTAAAAGTTGACGGCGAAGAACTACTTATTATGAAAGAGTCTGATGTATTGGGTGTGCTAGAAGGTTAATTCTTTTAGGTAATATTAAGCACTCAGCACATTACTATATCGACTTATTCGATCGTATTTTTATACTTATAATAATGGAGTAAATTAACATGGCAAAAGATGTAAAATTCGGCATTGATGCTCGTAAGCAAATGATGGACGGTGTTAACGTTCTAGCAAACGCTGTAAAAGTCACGCTAGGCCCTAAAGGTCGTAACGTGGTTATCGACAAGTCATTTGGCGCACCAACCATCACTAAAGATGGTGTATCAGTTGCCAAAGAGATTGAGCTTGAGAACAAATTTGAAAACATGGGCGCACAGCTCGTTCGTGAAGTTGCTAGCCGCACTAATGACGTCGCTGGTGATGGTACGACTACCGCAACAGTATTGGCTCAATCAATCCTGCAAGAAGGCATGAAATCAGTTGCCGCTGGCATGAACCCAATGGATCTTAAGCGCGGTATCGACAAAGCAGTACGCGAAGCGGTTAAAGAAATCCATAAGCTATCGACCCCAGCCGACGATCATAAAGCGATTGCTCAGGTTGGTTCTATTTCTGCGAACTCAGACACCAAGATCGGTGAATTGATTTCTCAAGCGATGGAAAAAGTCGGTAAGCAAGGCGTTATCACTGTTGAAGAAGGTTCAAGCTTTGAGGATACTTTAGAAGTTGTTGAAGGTATGCAGTTTGACCGTGGTTATATCAGCCCATACTTTGCGAACAAGCAAGACAGCTTAACGGCCGAGTTTGAAAACCCATATATCCTATTGGTTGACAAAAAAATCAGCAACATTCGTGAAATCGTGCCACTACTTGAGCAAGTGATGCAGCAGAGCAAACCGTTGCTAATCATCGCTGAAGACGTAGAAAACGAAGCATTGGCTACGCTAGTTGTCAACAATATGCGTGGTGGTTTGAAGACTTGTGCGGTTAAAGCACCAGGTTTCGGCGATCGTCGTAAAGCAATGCTAGAAGATATCGCGACACTAACTGGCGGTACGGTTATCTCTGAAGAGATTGGCTTGAGCCTTGAGACTGCGACCCTAGAGCAACTGGGTACTGCGAAGAAAGTTACTGTCGGTAAAGAAAACACGGTTATCGTTGATGGTGCTGGTCAAAAAGCTGACATCGAAGCGCGCGTTGAGTCTATCAACCGTCAAATCGAAGAGTCTACCTCTGACTACGATAAAGAAAAGCTACAAGAGCGTGTTGCAAAACTGGCTGGCGGCGTAGCCGTTATCAAAGTTGGCGCGGCTACTGAAACAGAAATGAAAGAGAAAAAAGACCGCGTTGACGATGCGCTACATGCGACTCGTGCAGCGGTTGAAGAAGGCGTTGTCCCTGGTGGTGGTGTTGCCTTAGTTCGTGCAATGAATGCATTGTCTGAGCTACGTGGCGATAACGACGACCAAAACGCAGGTATGAACATCTTACGTCGCGCGATGGAGGCACCATTACGTCAAATCGTTACTAACTCTGGCGAAGAAGCCTCAGTTGTGGTTAACGAAGTGAAAAGTGGTAGCGGTAACTATGGTTACAACGCAGCGACTGGCGAGTATGGCGATATGCTAGAGATGGGTATCCTTGACCCAGCGAAAGTTGCTCGTTCAGCATTAGAAAACGCTGCATCTGTTGCAGGCCTCATGCTCACGACCGAAGTCATGATTACTGATTTACCGCAAGGTGATGACGGTATGGCTGCTATGGGCGGTGCTGGTGGAATGGGCGGTATGGGTGGAATGGGCGGCATGATGTAATTTTACTTCTGCTACAAGGCGATTTCTCTTTGTCAGACGCGCTCAATGTACAATAGGTACTATTTTCGCTCGTCTTTCTCGACAAATCGCTTTTCGCTAGAAGTATGACTTTATCATAACGTACTTATTAAACCTAATTCAAATGAAAACCCCGATAGGCTGAGCTTATCGGGGTTTTTTTATACAAGTTTAGTATGTTTTAGCATGATGATTACGAATCCGCTTCATCTCTTCTAAACGTCCATGTCTTATCATCAGACAGCTCATCGACATAATAATATCCCGCCAAGTCAAAATTCTTTAACTCCTCAGCCTTGGTCAATTTATTGTCAGCAGCATATTTCACCATCAATCCACGGGCTTTTTTGGCGTAAAAGCTAATTACCTTATATTGACCGTTTTTTTCATCTTCAAATCTTGGTGTAATGATTTCAGCATTTAGCGCCTTTTTCTTGACCGATTTAAAATATTCATTAGAAGCGAGGTTAACCAGTACTTTGTCATCGTTATCTGCCAAGTGTGCATTGATAACATCAGTCACTTCCTCGCCCCAAAATTCATATAGGTTGTCACCTCGCGCGTTTTTCAGCTTAGTGCCCATCTCTAAGCGATACGGCTGAATCAAATCAAGTGGTTTCAGCACACCATAAAGACCTGACAAAATACCTAAGTGCTCATTAACATAAACGGCCGTTTCTTTATCCATATTATACATATCAAGACCAGTATAGACATCTCCATCAAACAAATAACTCGCTGGTTTGGCATTCTGATCATCAAACGGCTGATTTTTACTCCAGCTCCATTGTTGATTGCGCTCAGCATTGAGCTGCGCCAAATCGTCAGAGATGCTCATCATCTCTTGCAAATCAATCGGTTCTTTCGATTTTAGTATTTTCATGAGTTCTTGCGCGTGTTCGATAAGCTCAGGCTGACTGTAATAATTGCATAGGTTTACGGGAATATCATCTTTTTCATTCAAAGATTTGGCAGGGGAAAGTACAAAATACATAGTCATTCCTTATAGTTTATGAGGTCGAAAAAAATAAAAATTTCAAATATAGCAATAAAGATTATATAAATGGTATAAATACATAACTTTTTATTTACTTATGGGTCATCATTAGACAATGAAAGTTAGCAAACGATGTCTCTATAATAAAAACACATGATGGAAAGCAGCTGGTCATTTATTATATTGATAATATTGGTTGAACTATTTAATGTAAGCGTTGACCAAAATTTTCGCTCTATGCATCTCATCATGCAAATAATCTGTGTATAGGTCAGTAATATATTTAGAGTAAGGAGACGGTATGAAAATCGGTGTCATCAGTGCAGATATCACACACGAAAACCGCGTAGCGCTCACCCCAGATGCGGTCAAAAAGCTAATTAAACTTGGGTTTGAAGTCGTCATCCAGTCAGGTGCAGGTCAAGCAGCGTATTATGCTGATAATTTGTACCAAGCGGCTGGTGCCGATATTGCAAATAGTAGTGCTGAGGTAGTTAACCAGTCTCAAATTATTACCACAGTTAATGACTTACCTTCTATAACTACTGACAGCTTAAAATCTGGTCAGATTGTCATTGGTATGCTCGATCCTTACCGTAATACTCAGCTGGATGCTTATGCTGCTAAAGGAGCAACGGCATTTGCGATGGAACTATTACCACGTACCTTATCACGCGCACAGAATATGGATGTCTTGTCGTCGCAAGCCAACCTTGCAGGCTATAAAGCGGTATTGCTAGCCGCCAATGAGTATTCACGTCCTTTTCCGATGTTTATGACCTCAGCGGGGACAGTCAAGCCCGCTAAAGTTGTCATCTTAGGTGTAGGGGTTGCAGGTTTGCAAGCGATTGCGACGGCCAAGCGCTTAGGTGCCGTCGTTGAAGCCAGTGATCTGCGTCCTGCAGCTAAAGAGCAGGTTGAATCACTCGGCGGTAAGTGGCTTGAGGTACCGATGAGTGAGGACGAAGCGCAAAAAGCTAAAGCAACTGGTGGCTATGCATGGACACCTTCAGAGCAGTATATCAAAGATCAAGCAGCTGTCGTGGATAAAGCATTAAGCAACGCTGATATCGTGATTACTACAGCGCAGATTCCTGGTCGTCAGGCACCGCGCTTAGTACACGGAGCCACACTTGCCAAAATGAAGGCGGGCTCAGTGCTGATTGATATGGCTGCTGGAACAGGCGGTAACGTAGAAGGCAGTGTGCCAGATGAAACCATTACTACGGACAATGGGGTGCGTATCGTCGGTGCGGCCAACATTCCATCGATGCTGGCCGCTCAATCTTCAGATTTGTATGCTAATAACTTGATTAACTTTATCACAACCTTGATAGCTCCAGCTGCTACAGATGACGATGCAACAAACAAACTGGCACTGAACTTAGATATGGAAGATGAGATTCAAGGTGCGCTAGCAGTGACTCACGCGGGTCAGGTACGCCTCGCTAAGCGCTAAGTCTTGATGGTTTGTCGCCATCCACTTGTCAGTAATGAATAAATTTTAGGAGGATAAGATGATTGCCACTGTTTTAGCCGCAGCGCCTGCCGGTGCAGCCATGAGTAGCACACCGTTTGTCGCCATTTTTACCGTATTTGTACTCGCTATTTTTGTGGGATATTACGTCGTTTGGGGTGTTACCCCAGCGCTACATACACCGTTGATGGCGGTGACGAATGCTTTATCAAGTATTGTCATTGTCGGCGCGATGCTACAGACGGTCACAATTGATGGCTCGGTATTTACGCCAACCAGCTTGCTTGGTGCCTTTGCAGTATTTCTAGCCAGTATCAATATCTTTGGTGGCTTTGCCGTGACTGAACGTATGCTGGCAATGTTTAAACCGAAAGTAAAAAAAGCACCTGCTGTTGACGTCAATGCAACTGAAAATGGAGGCGACGCATGAATGATTTTTCAGCAATGATTGCGGCAAATGCAGATTGGTTCTACCTGGTCGGCGCTATCCTCTTTGTATTAACCCTGCGTGGTTTATCTAGCCCAAAAACGGCCATTCGCGGTAACCGCTTTGGTATGGTAGCAATGGCAATTGCGGTCGCAACGACCTTCTTTTTGGCAGAAGGCCCTGTGCTTTGGCTAATTATCGGCGCCATGGTTTTAGGTGCCCTTGTCGGAATGTGGAAAGCGAAAACAGTTGCCATGACCCAAATGCCAGAAACGGTCGCTTTGATGCATTCGTTCGTTGGCTTAGCAGCAGTCGCGATTGCTTTGGCAACGGTATTGCATACTGAACAGCAGCATGGTGCAGTTGCTCGTGTAGAGCTGTTTATCGGTTGTTTTATCGGTGCGATTACCTTTTCAGCGTCGGTCTTTGCTTTCGGTAAATTGGCGGCAAAGAGT
The DNA here is from genome assembly GCF_052259005.1 of Psychrobacter sp. 1Y10. Taxonomy (NCBI): domain Bacteria; kingdom Pseudomonadati; phylum Pseudomonadota; class Gammaproteobacteria; order Moraxellales; family Moraxellaceae; genus Psychrobacter; species Psychrobacter sp. 1Y10. The sequence continues at coordinate 148,319 of NZ_JBQQES010000009.1, forward strand.
TGGGCAAAGACACTGGCTGGCGGCTGGGTAAAACCTGTACAAGCGCTATTATTCATTGCTATGATTGGCTTTGGCGGCGTGTACTTCGTCACGGACTCTTTGCCTGCGTTTTATGCCATGGCAGTGATTGCGGTTATCTTTGGCTGGATGTGGATTGCACCAATCGGTGGCGGTGATATGCCAGTCGTTGTGTCACTATTAAACTCATTCTCAGGTTGGGCGGCAGCAGGTATTGGTTTCACCCTTGGCAACTCAATGCTGATTATCGCAGGCTCGCTCGTTGGTTCATCAGGCGCGATTTTATCTTATATTATGTGTAAGGCCATGAACCGCTCATTACTGAACGTCTTATTTGGTGGTATAGCTAGTGCAGCGGTCGCTGGCGGCGCTGATGATAGCGCGCCAAAGAACTACAAAGCAGGTTCGGCAGAAGATGCAGGGTTTCTCATGGCCAATGCCAGCAACGTGGTGATTGTACCGGGTTATGGTATGGCGCAGGGCCGCGCACAGAACGCTGTTAAAGAGATGTATGAATTGCTTAAAGAAGAAGGCGTTAACGTACGCTTTGCCATTCACCCAGTCGCGGGTCGTATGCCAGGTCATATGAACGTATTATTGGCAGAAGCGGACGTCCCTTATGATGATATTTTAGAGATGGACGAGATTAATTCCGACTTTGCCAGTACCGATGTGGTCTTGGTCATCGGGGCTAACGACGTGGTCAATCCGTCTGCAAAAGACGATCCATCTTCACCCATCTTTGGTATGCCAATTTTAGAAGTTACCAAAGCTCAAACGATTATGGTTATCAAGCGTTCGATGAGTACTGGTTACGCTGGCCTTGATAATAGCTTGTTCTATATGGACAAAACCATGATGATCTTTGGTGATGCGAAGAAGATGGTAGAGGAGATGGTACGTAGTATCAATGGCGGTGGTCATTAACCTTTAACAATATATGTCTATCGAAGAAGTCACTGAGGTGGCTTTTTTGCGTTATGGTATGACGCCTTTATCTCAGATATAAAAGATAACCAATTATAAAACACAGTATAGTAGTTTCAATTTGAAAGTGTTATAGCGCTACTGGGATGCTTGCTTTTAGATATTAGTCGCGCAGCATCGAGCGATAGCAGCACGCAAGGAAAATTTATACCAGTAGTGCATTTAAATTGATGACAGTTTTATTTTCAACTGACTATATAAACATCAAGAGAGTTTTTTATGAATATGTTGATTCGCTTCTTTATTATGACAAGCTTACTCAAAAAACAACTTAAGCTGCAAAATGCTAGTGAAAAATTAACCACTGAAATGTTGAGCGCGCCAATTGCTCGTCAGTATCGAGTATTGCCACATGACATGGGCTTTCGCGATCATCTGCCAAATTACCGTTACCTGTCTTTTATTGAGCTCAATATCACCCGTTGGCTAATGACCTGTGTTCATCAAAAAGGTATCAAACCCTTAAATTGGGTTATCGCTATGCAAGAGATGGTTTATCTCAAAGAGATTAAATTCTTAGATAAGATGACAGTGAGTAGTGAGCTTGTTGGCTGGGATAAGAAATATATTTACTTTGAAACTCGCTTCTTTGTCAAAAGTCAGCTAATGGGCGTTGGTATGACTAAATTTTTACTAAAAGATAAATACGGTAATAAGTGTACGCCTGATATGTTAGATATGGCGGATGAGCAATTGAGCGACGTGATTACCAGTTGGAATAAGCATCAAGTGGCTGTTAAATCTGAGAGTCGTTAAAACCAAGCCTATCTATACAGTAGAGGCTGAAGTTTGTTAGGATAGTTCATAATACTGGTATAGTCTAATTACTTTAAAAGTGTCGTAGCGCTGCTGGGATGAATTTTACGCAGCATCGAAAGATAACAGCACGCAAGTAAAATTTATACCAGTGGCGCGTTCAAATTTATAATCATTTTATTTTGAACCTACTATACAAGGCTTAATTAACAATAAAGAGGCACCATTATGACCCCACAAAAACTAAAATGGACAGACAGTTTAGACATTGCTATTGAGCTTTATGAAAAATTCCCAGAGACTGACCCGCAGTACATACGATTTACTGATTTGCATCGCTGGGTGACTGAGCTTGAAGGCTTTGATGATGATCCACAAAAGTCAAACGAAGGTATCCTGGAAGCGATTCAAATGAATTGGATAGATGAAGCAGATTAGACCTTTCTTTATGTGACAAGCTTTCATGATCTTTTTCATTCATTAGGAAACAATATGACTTCTCAAGTAACAGAGTTAGCTGATGCAATCGTTTGCAAAGGTATTAGCACTCGCACCACGAATAACGCAGAAATCAGCCATGATACGGCTAAATTAGGACGTTTATGGCAAAAGTTCTACCAAAACCATGTCAGCCATTTGGCTGAAGGTGAAGATATTTACGGGGTGTATCAGAACTACGAGAGCGAAGATTTGGTCGGCGCTTTTGATGTAGTCGCTAGTTGGAAGGTAGAGAGTGCACAAGCAGCAGGCGAAGGCAGTGACGAAGAACATAATGTTTTAAGTGCTGAAAATATTCTTAGTGCCGCTCATGCTAGCGATGTGGTGACAGTTACTATTCCTGCCGGTAAATATTTAGTATTTTCTGAAGAAGGTAGAATGCCGAATACCGTGATGAACGCTTGGGAGAAAGCTTGGGAGTACTTCCATAATCCAGATTGCGCGCATACTCGCACTTATAAGGTCGATTTTGAGCATTATATTGGTGGTAATTTAGAGTATGGGCAGGTGGACTTATATATTGGGATTGAGTAAAGCCAGTAAATGACCTTGTCTGTCAGTAAAAATTAGATAATTTAAAAGGTTTAATTTATAGTTGATAAAGAACAATGATAAAAAAAGCGCTATTTTAAATCAGATAGCGCTTTTTTACGTTAGAGGGGTAAAATCAATCTAACAACAAATTCTCTAGAATGCCTTCATATATCTGCGCCAATCTGCCCAAGTCATCCACCTCAACCTTTTCATCAACTTGATGAATCGTAGCATTGCGCACGCCAAGCTCAACGACTTGTGCACCCGTTGGCGCAATAAAGCGTCCGTCAGAAGTACCGCCTGAAGTCGATAAAGTTGCCTGTGTGCCCGTCACCGACTTAATGGCTTGCTGGCAGGCAGAGACGAGTTTACCTTCAGGTGTCAAAAACGGCTGACCAGATAATTTCCAATGAATATCATAACTGGCCTTGCTATCAGCAAAATGCTTATCAAAGATAGCATGGGTTTTTGCTTTTAGTTCATTTTCAGTTGTTTCCGTTGAAAAGCGGAAGTTAAAAACGACTTCAAGCGTCTCAGGGATGACATTGGTTGCGCCAGTGCCACTATTGATATTAGAGATTTGTAGAGAGGTGGCGGGGAAGTAGTCATTGCCACTGTCCCAAGTTGCCGTCGTGAGTTCTGCTAACGCGGAGGTAGCCGCATGAATAGGGTTACAAGCCAAATGCGGATAGGCCACGTGACCTTGCTTACCGGTGACCGTCAGCACGGCACCCAACGAGCCGCGGCGACCGTTTTTGATAATATCGCCTAGGGTATCAGTACTCGAGGGCTCACCAACAAGACAATAGGTAATTTTTTCATTACGTGCTTCTAGAGTTTCTATGACTTTAACGGTGCCATTGATAGAGGGGCCTTCTTCATCTGAGGTAATTAAAAAGGCGATAGAGCCATTATGCTCAGGATGGTTGGCAACGAAACGCTCAGCTGCGATGGTAAAAGCAGCAATGCCGGTTTTCATATCAGCGGCACCGCGCGCCCAGAGATAGCCATTTTCGATGGTTGGGGTAAAGGGCGGGTAGGTCCAATTATTGACATCGCCTGTTGGCACCACATCGGTATGACCGGCAAAGCAAATCACTGGTTCAGTCGTGCCACGGCGTGCCCAAAGGTTTTTGACTTCCGCGTGCTCGCCAGTCTTATCTCTATCGCCAAAATACGTAAACTCACAATCAAAGCCTGCCTGTCTTAAGCGTTCCGATAAAATATCTTGGCAACCGTCGTCGTCTGGCGTCACTGAAGGACGTTCTAATAGTTCAATGCTTAGATCAAGAGTGGCTTGCTGATGAGTTTGCGTTAAAGTATTTTTATTATTAGACATGATAGACCTTTCAGAATTGAGCGTAGGCTGGGTTTTTAACCCAGCATTCTGCATTTGCGAAGTTTAAAAGCTGGGTTAAAAACCCAGCCTACAATAAATAGCTTATTTAACCCTCTTCAACAAAAGGCACTAAACCATCTCGGCGCATCCACGTCGCGATAGAATAGCGCTGCCGATGAGCGATTTGTACTTGATGTTGCAGGTCGCTGTCAAATATGACCAGACGATTGGCAACAGGCATGACATTATGATGTATACCATGTTTGTCAACAATTTCTAACGCGCCGCCATCATTGGCTGCCCATTCGTCGTTTAAATAAAACACGGCTGAGATAACGCGCTCATTGCGGCCGGCAGGGTTGTCACTATGCCATTTATAACCGAAACCTACCGGATAGCAGGCATAATGTGCTTCACTGTGGCGAATACCTGCAAACAAGCTTTGATTGAATAAAGTGGCAAGCGCATTGATACTTTGTAGATAAAAGTAGCCAGCAAAGAAATTTTTAGTGATCCAGCGAATACGGTCACCGCGAATATCACTAATCCGAACACCAGCGGTCAGCTCAGCATCACGATAGTCAACAAAACCACTCTCTGCTTGCAAAGCCTGTAGTGCCAAATGATCAAACACGCCATCTACCACTATCCAGCCATCAGTTACAAACTTATCTAACTGTCTATCGGTCAGCTTATCCGCCCAATTGACAGCAAAGTTTGTCATCTGCAAAACATCTTGGGTAAGCAGTTTATCGCTGGTTTTATCAGTACACGGTGCAAGCTGCGGCGGATTATCAGGACCTATCGGATGATTGACCACAAGCTTTGTCACATTTAGGTTGCTAATAATCTTAGTCATCTCACCTCGTTATTGTCAATTAGCTGGCATTCAAAGCCCTTTTATTAAAAGTGCTTACCAAAACCACATTATCTTTTATGCTTCCTATGCTACCATAGATGCAATTTTTCTTATTTAAACTTTTGAGATTATGAACTATAAACATGCCTACCACGCTGGTAACTTTGCTGATGTGGTCAAACACATTTTATTGGTACAACTGCTTAATCAACTGGGCCAAAAAAACAAACCTTTTTATGTGCTTGACGCTTATGGCGGTCGCGGACTGTATTCACTTAGTAGTGAAGAAGCGCGTAAGACAGGAGAAGCCAAGGGCGGTATCCAAGCTCTACTAAAAACGGACATTGAAAAGGCCCCAACTGCTGTTAAAGAATATGTGGAAGGTATCAAGCAAGCCAAATTCACTTATGATAGTAAAGTCTATCCAGGGTCGCCATGGTGGGTTGCTCACCATGTTGAAAAAAACCCAGACGCAGGCGTGCGCGGTGAAGCTTTTGAAGCTAAAGCTTCTGAATATGATGCGTTGAACTATCAATTACATAAGTTACCAATTGGTATCCATCATCGTGATGCGTTTGAAGGTATTACAGCGGTTATCCCACCAGCCGAGCGCCGCGGACTTATTTTCCTTGATCCTCCCTATGAGCAAGAACACAAAGACTTTACACGCCTTATCAACTTGCTTGTTACTGCTTATAACAAATGGCCACAAGGTACTTATGCGTTGTGGTTCCCCATTAAAAACATTGAAGCGGTAGAGCTGTTCTACAAAAAGCTAAAACGTACTGAAATGCGTCGTCAGCTAGTTTGTGAGCTAAATATTTATCCAAATGATGTCGCCGTTGGTCTCAATGGTACGGGGCTGCTCGTTATCAATCCGCCATGGCAGTTTGATAATCATGCACGTGAAATATTACGATTTTTACAGCCTGCTTTAAAAGTAGCTGATGCGCCAAATCTGACGCCTGATAGTGCAACCAATGTACGCTGGTTAGTTGGCGAATAAGGATATCAATATGACGACTGAGCAATCGCCTCACAATAGTTTAAATGACAGCGCCGCAACTCAGCCACCCTTTGTTGATGAGCATGAATTCAATATTCGCTTGGCGGATAATGATAATTACGATGGGCTGACTTTCGAGGTGATTGAGACAGAAGTTGCAGAAGGTAAGCCTGTGGTCAGTCGCGGTGTTTATTTAGCGCCCAACTTGATCACCACTTTATCGCTATTATCTGGTTTTTACTCGATTTTAGCCAGTACTCAAGGCGAGTTTTATAAAGCATCTTTAGCCATCTTTTTATCCGCTATTCTTGACGGTGCTGATGGGCGGGTTGCACGTATGCTCAATGCACAAAGCCCCTTTGGCGAGCAGTACGACTCCCTTGCCGATATGTTGGCTTTTGGCATTGCACCGGCTATTTTAATTTATAGCTTTGCCTTAGAGCCTTTGGGTCGCATTGGCCTAGGATGTGCGTTCGTTTTCACGGCTTGTGGTGCATTCCGTTTAGCACGTTTTAACGTGCAGGTTGGTATTGTAGATAAGAAGTACTTTGTTGGTTTAGCAAGTCCGCTTGCCGCTATATTAGTAACGTCTGCTGTTATGGTTGCTGTCGATCATAATGAATGGGTGGGACAACATGATACTGCTGTTATGTTCTTATTTGCCGCTTGGGTAGTTATTTGCGGTTTATTGATGGTCAGTAACGTCAAATACTATAGTTTTAAAGAATTTGATAAAAAGAAAGTACCTTTTGTGGTGCTTATCATTGGTGTATTAGTCATGAGCATTGTGCTCTATGACATACCTGTTGGTATCTTAGCCATCGGTATTATCTATGCGTTATCAGGTATAGTCACTACTGTAAAAACTAATTTTAAACACTAAAGTTTGTGTCAGTCATATCTTAGTTTTGGTAGTTATGATGCATTTTCAGACTTCAAGTAATAAAGACAGTTGATATTAAACCAATTCTAAATATATATTATAAGAGCCGCTTATTAATAAATAAGCGGCTTTTTTTGTCTGCTATCAAATCATTGCTCTCTTCATACAAACCATTGCTCCCTTCATAACTTGAATGTTGGCATATATAGTGCATGTAAACACAATATGTCAATATGTATATTTAATGTTTATTTTTATATTTAGAACGTATAAAAATATTTCTGAAGAAGGTGAGAGGTTTATCTCTTAAAGTTTTAAAAAAATTTCTTAACCTTCTATTAGATATGAGGCTCATACAATGACCCAGCTAACTGCTTCCTTGTTTAACTATTTTTCAACACTAACTTCTATACCTATTAGTGATAGTTCAACTATCAGACTATTTGTATAGCCATCATATTAGTTGCTTCGATAGCGACTTTATATATACAGGATACTCTCATGTTAAACCATGTTTACCGCGTTGTTTTTAATCGTTCTACGGGTTGCTATACAGCCGTTAGTGAAATTAGCAAGTCGGGTGGAAAATCCAGCAAAGGGTCAGGTCATGTTAGTACAGTGGGAGCAATGCCAACTGCATCATTCGGAAAATTGCTACGTCAAAGCGCTATAAGTATTGCTATTGCTAGCGTATTTGGACTGACGGCGATGAGTAGTCAGGCAGAAGTGTGTTTGACAGAAAATTTCATGCCAAGTAATAGTGTTGCATCACCTGAATCTATTGCTTGCGGATTTTCAAACGAAGCATCAGGTATCCGTAGCACTGCAATAGGTTATGACAATACTGCTTCAGGTTTTTCTAGCTCAGCTGTCGGTACTATAAATACCGCTTCAAATACTTATAGCTCAGCTGTCGGTGCTATAAATACCGCTTCTGGTGAAAGTAGTTCAGCGATAGGTGCTTATAATAGCGCGTTAGGTGATTCAAGTTCGGCTATAGGTTCGGAAAATTACGTCGAAGGTTTTAGAAGCTCAGCATTTGGTAACGAAAATAGAATAACAGAAGGTTTTGGATTGGCAGCAGGTCGTCTTAATCAGGTCGAAGGCTATATTGGTACAGCGGTAGGCTATAGCAACAAGGCAATTGGTCAAGCTAGCTCCGCAATAGGTAACGAAAATACAGCATCTGGAGTTCGTAGCTTGGCGATAGGTAGCGACAACTCAACCGTTGAGGAGCGTAGTACCGCAGTAGGGAGCCAAAACGTAGCTTCTAAGTTGCGTAGTTCGGCGCTAGGTTCCAATAATACCGCCTCGGGAGAACGTAGCTCAGCAGTGGGATATGGTAATACTGCATCAAGTAATGATAGTTCAGCAGTAGGGTCGAATAATAGATCAAATGGTATAGAAAGCTCGACGTTTGGACGAAACAATACAATAGCAGAGACTGGGGCATATAGCATTGCTACAGGCTATTCAAATACAACTTCAGGTGTTGCAGGCTCAGCAGTCGGTTATAGAAATACTACCTCAGGTAATAATAGCTCAGCATTGGGTTTTACTAACATCGCATCAGGTATTGCAAGCGCTGCGGTTGGTCATACCAATGAAGCAAGTGGCGAACGTAGTTCAGCACTGGGTTACGATAATACTGTTTCAGGAGATGATAGCTCAGCGATCGGCGCTTATAACGAAGCATCAGCTCAGAATAGTACTGCTATGGGAAGTTATAACGCTGCCCAAGCTGAAGTTAGTTTAGCAATAGGTAGCTATAACACGGCTTCAGGCTTCGCTAGCTCATCAATAGGTGTCGGTAACAATACTTTAGGCATCGCTAGCTCATCAGTAGGTGTCGGTAATGAAGCTTCAGGTAACGTTAGCTCCGCACTAGGTGGTTTTAGTAGAGCTATGGCTAGCGGGTCTACTGCATTAGGTAGCGGTGCTGATTTTGTAGTAGTCGCTGTCGAGGGTGCTATTGAGCAAGCAGAATTTACTGCAGCTACTACTCCTATCCAGACTGATAATGATGGACGACGTTTTAAAGATGACGATAATGGCGGTCAGATCTTTGAGTTTGCACAGAGTGATTATGAAGCTCTAGGCATCGGCGCAAAGGCGAGCGGCATCCGCGCGACAGCTATCGGTAATACATCAGTAGCAAGTGGTCGTGACAGCGTAGCAATGGGTACAGGATCAACGGCTGATATTCGTAACAGCGTTGCTCTAGGCGCACAAAGCAAAACATCAGTTAATGCGGGGATAACAGGTTATTCAGCTAATGGCGATACCAATCCTATTTGGCAATCTACTCTTGGTGCCGTTAGTGTTGGTGATACGAGCAATGCTAACTCTAGCCAATGGCAGACCCGTCAAATTACAGGCGTTGCTGCTGGAACATCTGATACTGATGCCGTCAACATTGCTCAATTAAAAAAGGTAGAAACAACGGGTTTGTCTCATTTCAGCAGCATAGCAACCGCTCTAGGTGGGGATGCGCAGTTCAGTAATACAGGAGTATTCCAAGCGCCTACGTATCGAATAAGCAGTGCAGAATACAGCAATGTAGGCGCCGCGTTCTCTGCAGTTGATGGCAAGCTGACGGATTTGCAAACACAGATAAATACGATTGAGCTAACACCTGGACCTAAAGGTGATCAGGGTGATAAAGGAGAAGTTGGCCCACAAGGTCCAGCAGGTCAAAACGGAACAGACGGTTTAAATGGTGCTGATGGCCAGGATGGCACTAATGGCGTAGATGGTATCAACGGTCAAGATGGCGCCGATGGTGCTCAAGGTCCAGTTGGTTCACAAGGTCCAGTAGGTCAAAACGGTACTGATGGCTTAAATGGTAAAGACGGTATTAACGGTGTTGACGGTTTAAATGGTATGAACGGTGCTAAGGGAGACAAAGGTGATTCAGGTATCAGCGAAGAAGCTAAAGTTGAATTAGAAAGCAGAATCGAAGATAGCCAAGCTCGCTTCTTTAGCGTTAATGGTTCTAGTGACAGCGAAGATACAGGTAATTATAACGGCAATGGCGCTACTGCTGTCGGTGCGATAGCAATCGGAGTCAACGCTCAGTCTAAAGGTAAGGACAGTATCGCTATGGGCACTAATACTACAGTGACTGGCGATCAATCTACCAGCGTGGGTAATGGCAACATCGTTTCAGGTGATCGCTCAGGTGCGTTTGGAGATCCTAATATTATCGGTGGCAACGCCAATTACGCGGTTGGTAACGACAACGTCATTGGTGATACTACCAGTAATTCCGTGGTACTGGGTAGCAATGCTACCGTTGGCGCTACAGCGGTAACAGTTGGTCCCAATAGTACACCAACCTTTACGAACGCGACTAACGCTTCAAACTCTGTCGCTATCGGTGAGTCAGTGAACGTTCAAGCCACAGACGCAGTAACTATCGGTGCTAATAGCAGCGTAACTCATAGCAATGCTGTTGCATTAGGAGCAAACTCACAATCAACAGCGGACAATACGGTATCGGTAGGTAATACAAACACTCAACGCCGAATCACCAATGTCGCCGCTGGTGTCAATCCAAATGATGCAGTGAATGTCTCTCAGCTCAACCAAAATCGTGCTGAAGCAATGGGCTATACAGATAGAAGAATAGATGATCTCGAAGGAGAGACTCATTCAGCAGTTGCAGGTGCACTCGCATTCGGTGCTCTACGTTATCCTAATGTTTCTGGCAAAGTTAGCGTAGGTCTTGGTGGAGGTACGTGGGAAGGTGAAACAGGATATGCTCTAGGCGTAGGCTACACCACATCAAACGGACTTTTCTCTATCAGTAGTGCTTTCGGTGGTAGCGGCAGTCAACAAGGTGGAAACGTCGGAGTAAGCTATACCTTCGATTAAAGCCAGTCTTTAATTAAGCATGCATATATTTGAGCCTATCATCTAAAAGATGGTAGGCTTTATCAGTTGATGTAGTTAATCAATAGTATTGAAAGAATAAAAAATAGCTTTTTAAATCAAGCTGCTGATAAATATAGAATTACTTTTTTATAATTGATTATATGAAAATAAACTTTTAATTCCCCTTGACCCCCTATTAAAAGCGCGTATAATGCCACCCAGTCGAAAGGGAAGGGTGATTGGAGAGTGGTTTACCACTGA
>NZ_JBQQES010000010.1:0-98568 GCF_052259005.1 Psychrobacter sp. 1Y10
TGGTTTGATTATTATCGTCAGGCTGCGTAATTAAAATCTCCCAAGTTTATGTGTACGGATTTGACGGCAGGGGTCATGTGGTTTGATTATTATCGTCAGGCTGCGTAATTAAAATCTCCCAAGTTTAGTTATACGGATTTGACGGCAGGGGTCATGCCTTTAGTTACCCAAATGACACTAAACAACAAATTAATACTTTGCTAAATTATACGAAGCAGAATAAGCGTGTTCCTCTTTATATGTTATATAGCCAATCAGCGGTATACCCTTACTCAAAAACGCCAGAGTGCGGCGTCTATATTGCTAGTGCTTTCGATATTGAAAACTTTGCAAACTTACCGAAAGGAATAAAATTATCTAAGTCAAAAATCTTAGAGAGATGCATTCATTTTTATCAGTTATTTTGTGACTTAAAACAAGACTCTATGAATGACTATATGTCTATTGAGACTATTACAAATAGATTAAAAGAGTTGTTCTCAAAAAAGAGTGCATTAAAGAGTAAGCTTACTGAGCAAATTGAAAACAATAAAACAGAGATACTACCCAATTATGTGCAACTAATATTAGAAAACAGTCAACAGCATCTTAATAGCGATAAAAAGCTAAAGCAGAATATTCAAAAAATGATTAAAAACCATCATTCAATAGAGCCAAGAAAAATTATCGTAGTTGATATTCGCTAGAAGATATTGATGTTATTTAAAAGAAACTTCAAAAGCTTGTCTTAACTATTTTCTGTTACCTATGCCTCTAATAATCTAACTACTCCTTATTAAGATGTCTCTAGTCATAAGAAGGCGCTATATTAACAATAGATAACAATAATATTTTAGGTCAAGTTCTTTGCCATATTGATTGATCACTGAGCATATATCCTAACTCATTTGTTGGTATAACCGTTGGTATAATAAAAAATATTTTTAAATAAAAATATTTAAATCAATAACTTGGAATATTTATGTGGTTGATACTGGGCCCACCATATATTAGAAAGAACAAAAACCCCTTCAAATCTATTAGACTTGAAGGGGTTTTTTATTGTTTAAATTTTATGCAGACACAAATGAACGAAACCCCAATGCTGAGTCTCAGCATTGGGGTTTTATTTAAAGAACTATAATGTTTCGAGTAAACGAATAAGGCTACCCTATTTATGAGCGGGGTAATATAACGTGCTTACTCTTTTGGTAAGCGGATAGACCATCCTCACCAAGCTCACGGCCAATGCCACTTTGCTTAAATCCGCCCCATCCTGCTTGTACGAATAAAATTTGTTGCTCATTAATCCAAAGGTGACCGGCTTTAATTTGCGATACCATCTCTAATGCCGCTTGCTCATCTGCGCTTACGACAGTCGCTGCTAATCCAAAATTACTATCATTTGCTAATTGAATAGCCTCTTCATCATCTTTAAAAGTATTGCTAACGAGTACAGGACCAAATATCTCTTCCGTCCACAAGGAACTCTGCGTTGGCACATTTGTATATAGCGTTGGACTAGCAAAATAGCCTGATCTATCTAATATTTCGCCACCAATAACACAGTCAAGCTTTTCTTCGGTAGCAATATTGAAATACTTATTTACCTGATTAAGCTGTTGTTGACTTACCAATGGACCCATTTGGGTATTAGGATCAAAGCCATCGCTGACATAAATATCTTGAATATATTCTTTTAGTTTTTGATACAAAGCGTCGGCGATATCCTGATGAACAAGCAGCCTTGAGGTCGCAGAACACATCTGACCTGCATTGGTAAAGATACCACCACTTATAATGTCACAGGCCATGTCCAAGTCCGCATCTGCACGGATAACAATAGCAGACTTACCACCAAGCTCGAGACTAATATCTTTTACGCCTTTTGCGGCTTGGGCCATGACCTTTTCTCCCACCCCATTACTACCAGTAAAAGATACTTTATCAATCAGGGGGTGATTGGTCATCGCTGCCCCTACTTCTGCAGCGCCTGGTAGAATATTGACGACACCTTTTGGTAAACCAATAGCTGATAATATATTACCTAGCATCAACTCTGGCAACAACGTCACCTCGGATGGTTTTAATATTACGGTACATCCTGCTGCTAAAGCTGGTGCTAATTTCCAAGAGGTCGTCACCATAGGAAAGTTCCAAGGAACAATAAGCACGCAGACACCAATAGGAGCGTATGTTTTAAGTAGTTTTACACTAGAATCGTCCGTTGCCACTTCGGTCCAAGTAGTTTGTTCGACTATAAGATCAGCATAATAGCGGTAGCAAGCAATAGCATCATCGACATCCATCTTAGCTTCTGCAATAGGCTTACCACTGTTTAAAACAGATAACCCTACTAGCTGCTCGAGCTGCTCCTGCATCGCATCGGCAATGGCATGCAAATAACCAGCACGTTCGCTTACTGTGGTTTGTGACCATGAAGACAGAGCTTTAGAAGCTGCATTAGCAGCAGCATCTACATGAGCCTCAGTGCATAATCGAGCCGTGGCTATAACCTCTCCGGTACTTGGGTCATATAATGAATGTTCATTTATACCGTTATGACTAATAGATGATGACTCAATAGCTTCCCAACTGCCATTTATATAAGCAGAGTCTAGTACCACTTCGTTGTTGACTGTCTCTTTTGCCAATTCTTGCGTGATGTATTTAGATTCGTTATTCATATTAGGTTACCACCTTTAATGTTTTGATGAAAAAATATACCTACAAAAATTATCTTAAGGCTCGTTTGTTCAGATTGAAGACATGCCTTAATAACATATAAAAAATAAAGAAATATTTGTAGGAGTTATAAAATTTTTAATTAAATCGTTTGTTGAAATTGGCTACTGGTAAGTACATGTATCTTAAATTCTTAATATTATAACTACGAGTACCCAAACTACTTAAACGCATTTAACTGAAATACGTAAAGGAATGGCCCATTTCAGTCAAAAATTCATCGGCTTCATCAACCTCATAAATAACTGGTTGCTTGCCTTTAATGTCTTCTTGCAGCGCGTCTAATAGTTGCTGCTTAGCAGTGATTCTACGATAGCCTGCGCCAAACCCTGCCGCTAATGGCTCAAAGCTTGGCGTTTTAATATTGACCCCAATAAGTGGCAGCCCGCCTTTTTCCATATAGCTACGTATCTCTCCATAACCTTGGTTATTCCAGATTAATACAATCAGCGGCAACTCGAGTTCAGCGGCGCAAATAAGTTCGGCGATAGTGAACTGAATACCACCATCACCGATCAGACTGACAACGGGTTTATTAGATGCAATCATAGCGCCGATAGCTGCTGGTAGACCATAACCTAAGGTGCCATATCCAGTTGCCGAATTAAACCAGCGACGGGTAGCCAACGCTTCAAAGCTATGATTACCGCTATAAACTGGCTGCGTTGAGTCGCCGACAATAATGACGTCTGCTACCTCATCTCTAAACAGCTTAAGTAAGGCATTTTGTCCAGCAAAATTGGCTGGTATCTCCTTGACCATATCTTGTTTAATTTGCTCTACTTTGTCGTCAGCTTGACGGTCTAAGTTTTGGTTTTGTAAGCGCATGCACAGTCCACTAATCGCCATTTGTGCATCAGACAATACCGCAATATCTGCTATAAAAGGACGCTGTAATTGCTCGGCATCGCAGTCAATGCGGATAAGCGTGCCGTTGATACGAAACCCGCCATCCAGTACGGTGTCGTAGTCAGTCTCGCCAAGCTCAGTACCAATTGCTAATACCACATCAGCCTCTCCAATAAGCGTCCGACCTGCTGGCAATGACGAGTTGCTGCCCAAACTGAGTGGATGCGCGGGCGGTAATAACCCTTTGGCATTTATGGTCAAAAAGGTCGGCACATCGATAAGCTCTGCTAGCTTTTGCGCGTCGCTATCAACATCGACGCAGCCGCCGCCATAAAGTAATACTGGGTTTTTCGCTGTTTTTAGCTGCTGGGCGATTAAATCTAACTGCTCAGGATGAGGACATGGCAACATAATTTGCGGCACTGTAGCATTGCTTGAACTGACTTGACCTTTTGTAGGTGGTTTGGCGACGTGACTAGCATCAGCGGTAATCACATCAATGGGCAATTGGATATGTACCGGGCCTGGACGTGTACCATTGAATAATGCAAAGGCCCCGGCGATGACTTTAGGAAGCGCTTCAGGCTGCCAAATCGTTTTGCTAGTGAGAGCAACTTTGCTGACCATACCTTGCTGATCATGCAGCTCATGCAAATGCCCCTCCCCGCTACCTGTTTGCGCTATTTTATTTACGCTCGATATGACCAGCATAGGTATAGAATCCGCTAATGCTTGCGCCATGGCGGTCATGATATTAGTCATACCGGGACCAGTAATGATAAAGCAAACGCCTACCTTACCAGAAGCTCGATAATAGCCATCGGCCATAAATCCAGCGCCTTGCTCATGACGCGGAGTGATATGCTTAATACTAGTATTAGGCAGGCCACGATATAGCTCTACGGTATGGACACCCGGAATACCAAATACCGTGTCAACGCCATAATATTCTAGCCATTGTACGAGTAGCTCGCCACAAGTTATTGATGGAATGGTAGGCAGAGTGTTTTCTGTCGTTGTCGTCGTTGTATGTTTTGTCATAAGTCGTTCATCCTTGAAAGTTTACAGTTAGCATTATCGGCTGATCTCAAACAATAGATTGGGCATTGGAACTAAAGATTCATTGCTTGAACCATAAAGCAATAATTCGACTAGATCATAATTTTAGAATCAGGTTGAAAACATCAATTTATGATTTAATTGCTTGTGCTTTATCTAAAGATAGATAACCATTAGTTAATAATCATAAAGCTAACAATCACAAAGTTACCCTGTAGAACCTATCACACGTTTGATCGCGCCAAAGATTTTCGTTAGTAAGGGCTCCATTCAAATACTCATGGCGAATTTGAGACCATCGTACACAGCTTCCTCGGCAGTACGTGGGGCAAGGCAATCACCGATCAGAGTAATCGGTAAATCAAGCCATCGATCCTCATCTTCAGGGTCGACGTTGGGTATTCCACCACAAGATAATACTAGATGATCTACGTTATCCAGAATCATTGGCTCACCGCCTGCTGTGTGATGAAAATAGACCGTGTCATCGTCTATCCCAAATGCTCGGGCGTAAGTTATTATCTTAATGCCAAGATTGTGAATTCTTGCCGCTGTATTATCGCGGACATAACTCTGCAACGATTCACCGACATGTAGGCCATTGACCGCAAGCGTAACCTTCGCGCCTGACTTTGCCAGCATTTCTGCGATGCCAACGCCGATCCAGTCACCCTTGCTGTCATAGACCACCACATGCCCCCCGGGCAAAGTGGTTGCACCTAGTAAATCCATAGCTTGACTGACTGGCAAACTGCCCATACATTCCAAAGTTGGACTATAGGGTCTGGCACCAGTAGCCATTAGTACTTCCTCGTAGCCTTCTTCAAGCAGTTTTTCCGGCGTGACGCTTTGCTGCGTCAACACCTCTACCTGACTACGCTTAAGCTCTTCTTGCAAGTTGGTGACAATTCCACCGAACTCAGCACGATGTGGCAATAGTTGCGCCAGATTTGCTTGACCCCCCAAACGTGAATTGGCTTCAAAGAGTGTCACTTTATGTCCTCTAGCTGCTGCTACTACGGCAGCCTTCATGCCTGCTGGACCGCCACCGATTACCCCAACACGACGAGGATGTAGCGCGGTACCGATGTCATCGTACTCCAGCTCACGGCCTGATTCTGGATATTGTATGCAGGAGATTGGTAGGCCACGATGAAAGCGGCCAATGCAAGCTTGGTTGCAGCCAATACAAGCACGAATGCCATCAGCATCATTGGTTATGGCCTTACTCGGCATTGCTGGATCGCAAATCAACGCTCGGGTCATACCACATAAATCCGCAGCTCCTGAACATATTACCTCTTCCGCCTCATGCGGTTGGTTAATACGCCCAGTGAGGATCAGGGGTAAGGACAGGCCCGCGCGTAGCGCCAGAGCTTCGTCTTTAAGGTAGGCACTGTCATATATCATGGGTGGCACAATATGCACCGCTCCCCCTAGCGACGCTGAGGTGCCGGCAACAACACTGGCATAGTCCAGCTTATTTTCTAAATGTTTTAGTGCTTCGATTGTATCCCCTGCGCTCATACCGTCTTCATCGCGCTCGTCACAAGAGATACGCAGGCCTACTGCCAACTCATCTCCGGCTCGGCTACGAATCTCATCAATAATCTCTTCGAGAAAACGTATGCGGTTGGCGAAGCTACCACCGTACTTATCGTTTCGACTGTTCACCTTTGGGTTCAGAAACTGTGCTGGTAGATAGCCATGACTGGCAAGAATTTCTACGCCTTGAATGCCTGCCTGCTGCATGCGTATAGCCGCGTCGCCAAAACTGGTGACAATCTCATTAATCATGCTTTGGTTGAGGGCACGAGGCATGACATGAAAGCGTTCTTGAGGAGTGCTAGAAGCAGAGTAAGCGACCGGTTTTAATCCATCGGCAGATTCCATAATTTCGCGACCTGGATGAAACAGTTGTGCAAAAAGCACACTGCCGTGACGCTGACAGGCCTCGACCAAGCGTCTATATCCTGGAATGCATTCATCTTGGTTAGCCATCAGCAATTGAGAGGTATAGCGTGCGGTTTCGTGTACCCCCGAGACTTGCAGTACAATTAGACCAGTACCATGCCGAGCACGCTTCTCGATATACGCGACAAGCGCATCGTTGACAACGCCATCTTCTGGTAAACAGGTATCATGACCCGTAAACACGATGCGATTAGGTATAGTGTGCTGACCAATTTTAAACGGTGAAAATAGAGTTGGGAAGAGCTTCTGAGTATTCATGAACGTGACTCCATTAACTGTTTATCAGCTGCGATGCTTGCAGCTTTGTGACCATAAGATCGTTTTACTTGCCAAAAAGCTAGCAATCCTACGCTAAATACCGCCAGTCCGTAGCCCATTGCCAGCAAGCTTTCGCCGCTGAATATACTGAACTCACGTCCTACTGCTGCGGCATAAGGAACCGCATAGAACACGAGCATTAGCACTGAAATGGCTAGCCCCGAGACCATTACAATGACCGGCCAAATCAATGTTTTCTTAACTTTTACCGGATCGAACTCTTCCTCTGGTGTCTTGTGAATAGCTTCGAGGTAGGCGAGAGCGGCGACCGTTGGCTTGGTGAAACGAGAAATCACTAGAATACAAACAATACTACTGACAATACCTAAGATAAAGGGATCCATATATACAGACAATGAAATCATCCCAGCAGTGTCCATCAGCTTAGCGCCGATATTAACGACAAAACCGACGAACATTCCAACAAAAGCTGCGGGCGCACTGATGCGGCGACTCCAGATACTCATAAAGGCGACAGGTCCCCAAGAAGACGCAAACAAAGTGCCAGCGAAATACGTTATCCACATCACTGCTGGTGGCTGGAGAAACGCTAAAATCAAGCTAATCAATGCTGCAGCGAACATAATATAGCGGCTCAGGCGTAATGTCTTTTTCTCGCCCCACTTGCTTGAATCAATGATATCGTTGGTAACACTAAAGCTTATTAAGGACAAAAAGGTTGAACAAGAAGATAGAGCGGCAGCCATAATACCCGAAATTAGCAAGGTACCAACAAACGCCGGCATCATGTTTATGCCTGCCCAAATGATAGCGCGCTCAGAGGGTTCGATATTTGGGTTGGCAAGGTTGATAGCGGCTCCGCTGAACATCATAATTATGTACATTGAGGCGAGTACCAGTCCAGCGATACAAGCTGAGCGTACTACCACATGTTCACTTCTTGCCATCAGATAACGGCTGGTTTGCCATGGGCTGACTGCCAGCACGATTGACCAAGAGGCTCCCAGTATGATAGCCCAAACAAGAGCTTCACCTCCCGAAGACCATATAGCATTTTCCCCCGTTAATCCATGCCAAGCAATAATACCAGGCTTGGGATCATAGTTGGCAAGCGCGGTCAACGAAGCATGCCAACCGCCCCCTTCAACCAGTATATAAGGTAGAGCGATGACGGTAACCGCGGTAAACAGTATAAACATAATAGTGTCAGTTAGTACCACACCGCTAGATCCCGAATACAGCGTGAATCCCATGTAGCCTACCCAAACCATGAGCAGAGCAACGCCATAGGGGATTCCTGCCACATCTGAGATCAAAATCGAAGCGCCTTGGGTGACAGCAAGTAAATAGGCGGTCAGACCTATCGCGGTGGTATACCCAGCTAGCCTCTGAACTGCACGCGAATCAAAACGTTTAGCAAAAAACTCTGGAACGGTCAATGATTTGCTACGCCGTATAAAACGCCCGAAGAATAGTGCCCCTAGCACGTAGCCGCTGGTATTGATTGCGGTCAGTGCCAGCATCAAAAAGGCATAGCCGTCGTAGGCAAAGCCCGTTTCACCAAGAAAAGCGGTGGTACTAAGAAAACTGGCTACTAAGGTACCAACAATCAGTAATGTGGGCGCGTTTCGCCCTGCCACGTAGTAGTCTTCTATACCTTGTACCCTACGCCCGGCATAGTTGCCTACTAGCAGGTAGACAGCAATGCTAACTAATAGTCCCCAGAAGTATATATTCATGGATCATCCTTAATATAATGTGGCACATTAACAGCATAGGTATCAGATGCCGTTAAGTTAACTTCCAATGTTATTCAAACCAACTATAAACAGTACAAATCTAGCCTACTACTAGTTCTGTTAAAATACGGTTTTTCTTCTATACAACTTACTTAGCATAGTGTCTTAAATAACTACAAACAATTATAAGAAGATAAGATTCTGATAAGAGTTTTTATACTATGTTATAGTTTAAAAAAGCGTTATAGTTTAAAAGAATGTGCTTTTAGGAGAAGGTTATGGGCCTTACAGTTAATGATCTTGTTGCTAATTCAGCCTTACAAATTAAAGTTATCTCGAAAAACTACAATTTAGAAAAACCAGTGCACTGGGCTCATGTTTGTGAATTAACAGATCCTACAGAATGGTTAGGTGATGGCGACCTTCTTATGACCACAGGCATTGGTATACCGTATAATAAAACCAAGCAAATCAAGTATATACAGAGATTATATAAGGCTAAAATAGTTGGGATAGTAATTGGAGAAAATATGCGAGCTCCCAAAGACATTTCAGCGCTTTTAGAAGAAGCTGAAGCTTTAGGATTTAATGTATTACTTATGAAATATGAAATTCCATTTTCAGCCATTACTAGATTAATTATTGATTATAAAAAAAATGAAAGTCATAATAAAAATCACACTATTATGCAGGTATACGAAACCGCTCGTTTAAGTATTAAAGGATTAGGAATAAAACAACTACTCCAAAATTTACAAAAAAACATTGGATCAACGATTTATTTAATAGACTCAAAAACCTTTAAGCCTTGGGATTCAGATTTATCCGAACTTCCTGAGAAAAAAGTTAAGGTTCTATTTGATTATTACTTAAAAGAAAGAAATACAGCCACTGTCGTAAAAAAGATCATTATTAATGATGAAGAATGGATGATACTGAAGCTTCTAACTCAAAATGAAGCAAGTATTATCATTAGAAAAAACGAATGGATAGACTACACTCTATTAAGTCATGTAGCGGCTGTTATCGGCATACAGTTAGAGCGAAGTAGATTCGAATATGAAAATTTTCTTAGACTCGGGCTTGAAGTATTTGATGAGTTATTACAACAAAGATTTCCAGATAAATACGTGACAGAGAAACTTAAACCATTTAATTTTAATTTAGAAAAGTCAGTGATTTTTTCTATAAAAATTGAGCGGCCTGACTTGAATAACTGGAATGAACTTTTATGCCGCAATAACATTCGAGTATTACTCAAAAAACAACCATGCAGAGTATTAGGATTGGTCGATGACTTGTCTTTGCTGCCAAAAATACAATCTATACTCGGACACTCTATAGGGTATAGCTCCTTAATTGATAATGTTATGCGTATACATGAAGCGGTACGCGAGTCGAATCTGGCATTAGAGTTCTGTGTGGATTCTAAGCATATTGTTTCTTACAAGTCATGTTCAACAATTCCATTTTGGCTACCTAAAAACTTGGAAATAGCCAAGCAAGCGTATGAAAATATTTTGGGTGAGTTAGAAAACTATGATCTTACTCAAAAATCAAAGTTAATAACTAGTTTAAAAGTATACTTAGAGCATAATAAATCATGGTTGAATGCCTCCAAAGAACTTCATATCCATAAACAGTCGCTCATATATAGAATTAAGAAGGTTGAGGAAATAACGGGTAGATCTCTGAATAATATGGATGATACAGCCATTCTTTGGTTTGCAGTTAAGTCAGGATGCTTGATAGGAAAACTATAATACTAATCATTTTAGATAAAAAACCTAAACTCTTTCATTAATATGTGATGAACAATAATTCCCTATATAATTTCTATTAGTCACTATATTTTTAAAATAAAAAAAGGTTTCTAACGCTATTTATAGATAGCATTAGAAACCTTCTTTTATTACTTAGTATTCTTTATAATATCGTTGAAATTGCAATTGAGATTAGGTGAAATATATCTACTTTAGAATTTATACTTAGCCATTACCTCAACTTCCTGACCTTTTTGTCTCCATGGCAATGTTGTTTCACTACGATCTCGCCATTCAACACCAATATCAAGGTTTGGTAAATAGGTGTAAATAAGGTTGGCACTTTTTATGTCAATTGAAGTATCTGCTTCATTGTCTACACTAACCTCTCCATAACGCATATTACCACGCAGTTTCGGTGAAAAGACATGACGATAACCCACGCTAAAGCCAGTTTGCGAAACAAGCTCACCGTTTTCAGCATCACAGCTTAAAGTATTGCCAGGATTTAAGGCGCCTGTTGTACACACGCCAGAGTAGACCCCCATGCCTTCACCAGTATATATACTGCCATGTAATGAGCCCTTACCTAGCGTTAGCTTAGTCGCTAATGAAACCCCTAGCCCTAGCTTTGTATCTAAATCATCATTTATTCCGGTGTTAGCGTCACGTGCAGTCGCAGCAAGGGTATAACCGAAATTAGATATATCATCGCTATAGCTAACGACCATGTCAGGTAAATCAGCGTCATCAGATATAGGGTCTTGCGCTGTCACACGAAGTCCTTTATTGGCGTAGTGCAAAGTCAAATCTGGACGAACATAAAGCCCACTACCCGCTATCGTACCAAAACCTGTACCGTAAAAGTCAAGCTGCTCGGTTAAACGAGGCGCGACAGCAAAAAACTGTCCATTCCAAGTCTTACCTGCAGTAACCTTATCTACCTGTAAATAAGCATGGCGTAGCCGAAGCTCAGGAGAGCCACTATCATAGCCGCTATAGTTTCCATAAAAATCACCTTCGATGAAACCTGTTACTTTTTTATCATCCACGAGCGTAGTAGCTTTTATATTAATTCTAGACTCTCGCGCACTACCTTCAAAGTCAGAGTCTTTATCATCAGGTGAAATAAAGGTACCTTCTGCTTTGACATAACCGCCAACGCTTAAAGTGGTATCACCCTTGGTGACTAGATCGATGGCTTGGGCGTTGGTACACGCGACGAAAGCAGCCAATGCCAACGTTACTTTTTTTAGATTGTTCATGATTTTTCTATTCCCTATTGTCTTATTATCAATTCCGTTTAATAAATGCAGTTAATCAAGCTCAGGCGAAAGAGGCTACTTCATAACCTAAAGTCGTTCCTACAATCGCCTTAATATTGATGATAAACCTGTAATTTAAATGAACTATTTAACCCCTAGTGAGTGCCGCTGCATTTGTACTCTCACGTTTAGCGATGTTATTCGCTAGTAATATTGCAGCGACACCAGCAATGACAATGACTGGAATACTGCTGCCGATCACAAATGAAGAGTTCGAGTTATAAGAGAAAATAACACCCGCTAATAGAGGCCCTACGAATGAACCAATACGTCCCATAGCAACGGCTACGCCAACGCCCGTACCGCGCATACTCTTACTATAAGCTCTCGCCGCTAACGCATATAAAGCTGATTGACCACCAGTGATGAAAAAGCCTGAAACACCTGATGCTAGTATTAGCGCTGTTAAAGATTTAGAGAATGTTAATGCAGACAATCCAATTAAAATACCGATATAGATCATGATGACGACTGACCTAAGTTTGATGTTAGATAATAACCAACCTAAGATAAGCACTCCACATACTCCGCCTACTTGGTAGGCTACTTGGATGTTGCTTGCACTCTGCATACTAAGGCCATTGTTCTGCATGAGAACGGGTAGCCAGTTTAAGATAAAGTACAAAACAATTAAGGTGCCCAAGAAACTTAGCCAGATTTGAATAGTGGTTGCCGTACGGCCTTCACCGAATAGGATAAATTTGAAATCAGTGTTTTCTTTGAGATCATCTTTAATCGCTTGTTTCTTGGTATAAGTTTCTTTTAAGAAAAAGAATAAAAGGGGCACAATAGCAATAGGTGTCAGTCCACCTAAGTAAAAAATATTTTTCCACTCCCCAGCACCCGTAAATCCTCCTGCAATGACCGCAGTGATACCAGCACCAAACGGTACGCCTGCATACATCACGCTAACGGCAGTAGCGCTCCAACGCTCGGGGACAGATTCTGATGACATCGCAATCATCAAAGGTAGCGCGCCACCCATCCCGATACCTGTTAAAAAACGCACGATGACAAGTGAGCTAAAGTCAGTAGTAAATGCGGTCGCGAGCGACATAATGCCAAACAATGCTACGCTGAAAATCAATATGTTTTTACGACCTATTTTATCTGAGAGACGTCCAGCGACGATTGCGCCTGGAAACATCCCTAGAGTGGCGGCACTAAATATCCAACCTAGCTCTCCTTTGGTGAGACCAAATTCCGATTGAACAGAGGAAGCCACCACACCGATTGATTGAATATCGAATCCTTCTAGAATGGCAATACAAAAACACATGAGTAATGTCGTATACATTACTGCAGGTTTTTTGGGTGCAGCATTATGCACAGAGGTAATCATAGACTCTTCCTTGAGTTTAAAATAAATATGAATGTTAGGGTTGGTTACTCTTCAATCTAAGAGACTCTCTTATAAGTACTATTGGCCGGCAGATAATCCTCCATCGCTCACTAAAATAGTGCCCGTGACATACCGTGCACCCTTTTCGCTTGCTAAAGTGACATAAAGGTCGGTGTGTTCTTCAGGAGAGGACACGCGACCTAATGGAATATGAGAACCCATAGATGCCAAACGCGTGCGATCGGCATTCATAGATTTATCATGCTGATTGAGTGCATCGGTACCACTGATAGGCGTATCTGTGGCTCCAGGTGCGACTCCGCACACCCGTACATTAGGTGCAAAATCTAAAGCTAACTGCGCAACGACGCCGCGCAGCGCGTATTTGGAAGCAATGTATAAAGGCCCGCCGCCGCCCGGACGAAAGCAAGCGTTTGAACCTGTCGTTATAAAACATCCATGAGAGTCTTGTAGAGCGGCATAGCTGGCATGAGCCGCCATCAGTACGGCTCTGACGTTGGTTGACATGATTTGCTCAAATCCGTCCTCCAATTCTTGCGGTGACATTTTTTGCAGTTTTTTAAAGAAATCCCACACGCCAGCATTGGCTACCATGACATCCAAGCCGCCCCACTTCTCAACTGCCATCTCTATAGCAGATTGGTTGGTCGCATAATCATTGACGTCACCGACTACATAACAGAAGTTTTTATTGGTTAAAAAAGTTTCTATTTGCTCAGGTTTACGTACGACAGCAAGCACTTTAGCGCCTTCATCGAGAAACCTCTCGACAATAGCCTTGCCAATACCACTACCAGCTCCTGTGACAATCACCCGTCTATTCAATAGCATTTGCATCATATTGCCTCAAAATTACCTATGAAATTTTATAAAACACTACATAAATACGTTTAGGTTTTTAGTCAGTAATGTAGATTGTTGCAGCAGAATTAGTCGTCCAGCCAAGCGATACTCATCGCCGACTTTGCGCCAGATATCTTTACGGCGTCCCATTAAGGTAGAGTCATCACGCTCAAAGCGACTACGGTATAGAGTGAATACCGTATGTACTTCAAACTCGTCCGTGTTGTCTGTGTGAAAAACCTGTAGATTCGATACAGCAGTCACTTGGCGAGTGGGTGGATCTTCTGTCCAGCACATACCACTATCGTTACGCTTTAGGCGCATCATGATGGAGTCTTTATCTTCTTCAAATAAAGACACCCTAGCCGTGGTAATTTCTGGCGTACGGCTTCTACGCAATATATTCTCGCGAATAGGCGCCCAATAAATGAGGTCGTCTTCCAAACTGTCTGCCCATTCATCAAGAATCTCGTGATTCAGCAGATATATTTCGTGATTCACAAACCTTTGAATATCAAAAAAGGTTTGCATATCCACATGTTTACCTTTAGCGTCAAGTGCTAATAACTGATCTCTGGTCATGTTTAGCTCCTTTTTAGAATCTTTGTTCCGCTAGTGGAATATCAGCCCAAGTGTCTGCTTCCATAAACTCTGCATAACGCTTAAAGAATAGACGTTGGTTGGCATCATTAAGCTGACCTTTAGTCACTGTGCCGGGTAGGTCAACAGGAACTGCTTGCCCTTTCGTTGGATCCATTCCATAGAAAAGCTTTTGATTACGAGTGACGTATCCTGCGTTGCCAAGCGTGGCATGTTCCCAGTTTTCCCCATCGTCCATCTCCAAAATCCCACTGGGAGAAAACGTACGCATAGCACCTAAGCGCCACTTATTTTTTATCTCATCTGACGCTTCACTCGGGACTAATGTCCAGCTATGTAGCTCTGTTTCTGTCGGCCCTTTGGGTAGAAATGTTCTAAAGGTTAAGTAACCCGGCAAGAAGGCAAAGTTAGGAAAAACCAAGCCAGACGCAACAGAACCTAACAATTTTGCCCGTACTTTTCCAAGACGCTTACTTATCTCTTCTTCGCGCGCGCGCAAGTATTTGATGATATCTTTATCACCCATAGTCGCTGCATTACCAAAGTTGTTCGCTAATGAGAACTCCCATCCATGACCATTGACACTGGCTTGATAGGAGTCTTCGTTACTGACAACAATACCGCCCGCTTCTTTTAGCGTTGCTTCTGCCGCACCAAGGTGCGTCCATAGCGCATGATAAATATCACCGACAAAGTTATCCGCAGGATATTTCCAATTACATTTTAATAATGAGCGCGTCGTACCAGGAATAAACTCTGTACCTTTGTCATCTACATCTAAGATGGCATCCAGATACCAGCGAAAATCTCCTAAATACTCTCCTAAAGACGGTGCTTCTTCATCAAAGGTCGCAAATACTAAACCTTTATAAGTCTCCACTCGCGCTCTATGCAAACCCCAATCTTCTTTGTTAAAGCCTTCAGTGTTGTCATATAACTCATTCGCAGGCATGCCATTAAGCTTGCCATCTAGACCAAACGCCCAGCCGTGATAGTTACAAACGAACGAGCGGATTTTGCCTTCACCAGCGAAGCAAACTTTATTACCGCGATGTGGACAGGCATTAAGCATGACGTTGATGCTACCGTCTTTTGCCCTCGCGACAATAACGGCATCTTCACCGATATAAGTGGTGATAAACTCTCCAAAAGTTTTGACCTGCGACTCATGCGCCACAAAGTGCCAGCAACGGGCAAAGATTTGTTTTAACTCTTGCTGATAAATGTCTTCATCCCAAAAAATACGTCTATCGATTAAACCTTTTTCATAATCTACTAGCGATCGCATATCTATTGACATCATTATTTCTCCATGTTGATAAGATGGTGTGCTGGTTTAAAAAGCGTGGAAGTGAATACTTGTCTTTCTTTCTTGTTGATGCATCTGATCAACAAGCTCTGACCAATTTTCTAATAAAGCTCGTTGATTTAAATAGCCTTTATCAGTAATCTCGTTTCTCTCGATTGATGGTTGCTCAGGCAAAAATGCGAATCGACTTATTCTTTTGCTATTGCTAAAACATATCTCGTTATAATCGTTTAACAGATCTATTACTTGCTCCACTAACTTGTCGATTTTCTGCAACTCAGCTGCATTTTTCTGCTCTTCTTCCAAACCATATTTACTAGCCAAGCGTTCAACATTTGGCACAATCAATAAGCCAAGCTCTGGCTGATTATGCCCAGTTATAACTGCGTCTAAAAAATAAGGCTTTAAAGCACTAATCACCCCTATTCTTACCTCACCCACATTCACCCAAGTACCTGATGTCAACTTAAAGTTTTCAGAAGTCCTTCCATCAAATACTAAACCCTCAGATGGGTTATCTGGATTAATCAATCGACCAGCATCACCTATAGAATAAAAGCCATCTTCGTCAAACGCTTCAGCAGTGGCTTTTTCATTTCGCCAATATCCTGGTGTGACATTAGGCCCGCGGACAGCGAGCGCTAATTTATCTTGTATAGGCGTTAACTTAATATCAGTACCGGGTAGAGGCACACCGATGTTAACTGCCAAATCAGAATCAAAATTTAGACAGGTAGCAAAAGGCGCTGTCTCTGTAGAGCCCCAGCCCGCTAGAAGCTTTGGACGAGTTCCTGTCAGCTCAATTGAAAGCTCGGCCAGTCTCTTTCTCGTTTTTTCAGGTAACGCTGCGGCTGCAATAAAAATAACTTTTACAGTGGAGAAAAATTTGCGTGCCTGACGATGATTGTCTTCAAATTCTGCCAATAAGGCTTCAATACCTGCAGGCACATTAAAATGAATATTAGGTTCGATCAGGCAGATATTTTCGATAGTTCGGCCAATATGACCTGGGACTGGCTTGCCATCATCAATGGTTAGTGTGCCCCCGTTAAATAAAACGATATTGATGCATACGTTGCCACCAAAGGTATGACTCCAAGGCAACCAGCTTACTAAACTTGGCTTTATATCCTGCAAAAATGGCCACATCTTATAAAGGGCAAATTGATTGCTATACATCATTCGATGGGTGTTAATAACCCCTTTTGGATTGCCCGTAGAGCCTGAAGTCATCATGACCTTAGCAATAGTATCTTGGTTGATCTTGCTTCTTCTTTCTGCAACTTCTTCATCTGTGATTGTTGGTAAGCTGCGAATTGTCGGTACTTCGTCCATGTCCGAATTAAAAGCGATACAAGGTATATCGTAATTTGCGAGAACAGACCTTGCTGCACTTTTGAATATATTGGTATTACTAAAATGAATCGCTCCAGGTTTTACAATATCAATCACATTGTTAAGACGCCCAAAAGTTTCACCATATAGAGCATAAGCGATAGAGATGGGGGTCACTGGTATACCGATGGTCATTGCAGCAAATGCGACTAATGCATGATTAATGGAGTTTGGCGCTATTATCATCAGTGGTTTATCGGCTGAGAGATCTAAGGTTCCTAAGTGAGTCGCAATACTCTTTACTCTAGAGGCAAACTCCTTGTATGATATCTCCGTCCAACCATCAGCTGCCCTTTCACGCATACATACAGTATTTGGAGAGCGCTGCGACCAATAATCAACGCAATCTAGCATCGTATAATCGTCTAGATTGAGAGGTTCCTTATTGCGCAAAATAATGTGATTCTGGGTGTTTTTTTCAGCAATAACATCATGATGACCAAGCTTTATTTCTGAATCAGATTTGAAACTAAATTCAATCATTTCGACTATCCTTCCATGGTTTAGACCAATTTGAATTTCTTATACTCAATGCTGTTTGAATGAAAGCAACTTTATGAATAATAAAAACAAACATAAAGGTCATTTTTTGCAATGAGATGCTTCTATTGGAATCCTTGTTGACGCTTTATAGATGGTTAAGCTCCGCGGCTATAACTTAGGCCATTCTGTGAGCTTATTATTAAGATCAGACTTTAAGGTATGAAGCTCACTGGATAATGAGTCAACCACGTCAGCGACGCTCTCAATACATTCGGTCGCACTCACCCCATGACCTGCGCCCCAAGTGTCTTTCCACGCTTTTCCCTCACCGTGAATATCAGAAAAATCAATTTCCGTACTACCTTTGGCTGACTTCAAATCAAAGCCTGACTTTTCTAGACTGGCTTTTAACCAGTTCGCCATAACACCAGAGACGACATCCGACGTCACAATATCTGACATAGTTGAATCAACCAGCATATTGCGATACTCATCGTTCACTAAGCTCTCAGGACAGCTTATAAATCGAGTACCCATATAAGCAAAATCAGCACCTAGAGCAAGCAAAGCAGCGATTGATTTGGCGCTTTGTATCGCCCCGCCAACGATGATTGGCCCATCATAAAAACGGCGAACCTCTTCCACAAAAGCAAAAGCGGTATATTTACCCGTATGCCCACCTGCCCCAGAACAGACCAAAATCAGACCATCAACCCCTGCTTCGACTGCTTTTTTGGCTTGCTCTGCATTGATGACATCGGCGAACACTTTGCCGCCAAAAGCATGAACTCTATCTAGCACACGCTTAGGACTACCAAGAGCAGTTACCACGAATTTAGGCTTGTAGCGCTCAACTAAAGCCAACTCAGCCTCAAAACGGTCGTAGCTTTTGTGGACAATCATGTTCATCGCCCACATCCCTTCATACTCTGTATCTTTAAGTTCAGCTTCAATCTTATCCAACCAGACTTCTAACACATCAATCGTGCGTGCATTAGGGGCTGGAAAACAGCCTATTATTCCGGCTTTTGCGGCGGCTATAGTCAAATCAGGACCCGATATCAGGAACATAGGCGCCACGATAACTGGCAGCCGCATCTGATCATATAATGTAGATACGATATCTCTATTGGCCATATCTTCTACCCCTTCACTTTATTAATTAAGTCCAAGGCCACATCAACGATCATGTCTTCTTGACCACCGATAAGCTTACGCTTGCCCACTTCAACCAATATTTCTCGCACGTCAATACCGTATTGTTCAGAGGCTTTTTCAGCATGACGTAAAAAGCTAGAGTAAACACCAGCATAGCCAAGGGTCAGCGTCTCACGGTCAACTCGAACCGGTCGGTCTTGTAGCGGTCGCACTAAGTCTTCAGCGGCATCCATCAATTGGTAAAGGTCACAGTTATGCTCCCACCCTAGGCGATTAATGGCGGCAATAAATACCTCTAGCGGTGCATTTCCAGCGCCAGCGCCCATGCCAGTCAAAGAAGCATCGACCCGCGTTACGCCGTTTTCGACTGCAACAATACTATTTGCCACGCCTAAACTTAAATTATGATGAGCATGAATACCGAGCTCAGTGCTATCATTTAACGTATCTTTTAGCGCCTTGACCCGATCTGCCACATCATTCATATTCATCGCGCCGCCACTGTCTACGACATAGACGCAACCTGCGCCATACGACTCCATAAGTTTCGCCTGTTCGGCTAGATTGGCGGGCGATACCATATGCGACATCATCAAAAAGCCTATGGTGTCCATGCCCATCTCTTTAGCAGTTTCGATATGCTGCTTTGAGACGTCAGCCTCGGTACAGTGAGTTGCAACACGTACTGAGCGTACGCCCAAATCATAAGCGCGCTTTAAATCTTGGACAGAGCCGATGCCAGGTAGCAATAGCGTGGTCAATACCGCTTTGTCTAACACATCAGCCACCGCTTCAAGCCACTCCCAATCGGTATGCGCACCAAAACCATAGTTAAAACTACTGCCACTTAGGCCATCGCCATGCGCGACTTCAATAGCATCAACACCAGCGTTTTCTAGGGCTTTAGCGATATTACGGACATGGTCAATACCGTATTGATGACGTATGGCATGCATACCGTCGCGAAGGGTAACGTCTTGGATGTATAGTTTTTTATTAGTCATGATTTATGCTCCCACTTGTGCTTGTCTGGCGACCGCAATCTTTTCAGCAGTTTTTAGGGCCGCTGAGGTCATAATGTCTAGATTGCCCGCATACGAAGGCAGGTAATGCGCCGCGCCTTCTACTTCAAGAAATACTGAGGTTTTGAGCCCGGTCAGCGTACCGATATCTGGGATGTGCAATGGGTTTTGCTCGGTATAACGCTCAAACTGTACGGTCTGCTTTAAGCGATAACCTGGTACATAGCTTTGTACCTCTTTGACCATTTCATCAACACTGGCTCTGATGTCATCCTCACTCGCATCTTCAGAAAACGTCATTACAGTGTCACGCATAATCATCGGTGGCTCAGCAGGGTTTAGGACAATAATTGCTTTACCTTTTTTGGCACCGCCTACTTGCTCAATTGCGTGCGAAGTGGTTTCCATAAACTCATCAATGTTTGCTCGAGTACCCGGTCCTGCAGATTTTGACGAGATAGAAGCGATGATTTCTGCATAGTGCACAGGTGCCACACGTGATACGGCATAGACCATAGGAATGGTCGCTTGACCACCACAGGTCACCATATTGACATTTGGCTGCTCGATATTAGACTCACCATTGACGGCGGGGACAATAAATGGACCAATCGCCGCTGGGGTCAAATCAACAATGACTTTGCCCGCTTCATGACAGACTTTTGAATGGGTAGCGTGTGCAGAGGCGGAGGTGGCGTCAAAGACAATGGCAATGTCTTTCCACTCAGGCATAGCCACTAAACCGTCGATACCTTCATGAGTGGTCGCGACACCCATGCGTTTGGCACGAGCCAAGCCATCAGACTCAGGATCGACACCAACCATGGCGACGATTTCTAGGTTTTGAGAGGTTTTTAGAATTTTAATCATCAAATCAGTTCCGATATTTCCTGAACCGATGATGGCGACTTTCACTTTAGTTGACATATTATTGACATCCTTTTCGATAGATAGACTGCTTATTCGGCTTGTTATTCGGTTGATTAATCGATGAAACTCACTGACACACTATTGAGGCCATCTATGCTGGCGGTAAATTGATCGCCTGACTTGACGGCTACCATTGGCCCTAAGGCACCAGATAGCACTACATCACCTGCTTTGAGCGGCTGACCGTTTTCAATCATCATATTGGCAAGCCAAAGTGTCGCTAACAAAGGGTTGCCTAAACACGCTCGACCTTCGCCTTCAGAAACGACTGCATCACCATTTGCTAACTGCATTTTGCAGCTCTCTAAATCCAGTTGGCTAAGCGGTACGGGCGTGGTTCCCATGATAATTCCGCCATAAGAAGCATTGTCAGCAATAGTGTCAAACAGGCTAATGTCCCAGTTCGCCACACGGCTATCGACAATCTCTAAAGCGGCAACGGCATAATCAACGGCATTGATAACATCAATAATCGTTAAATGGTCAGTATCTAAGTCGGATTTCAATACAAAGGCAATTTCAGCTTCTATCTTAGGTTGCAGGAATTGCCCGACGGATATTTGCGCGCCTGAGCAATAGCAAGTATCGGCGTAGACCATGCCGTAGTCTGGTTGATCCACACCCAATTGTGCTTGCACAGCGGTTGAGGTCAGACCAATCTTGCGACCAATGGTGACTCTACCTTGCTCGCTCCAGCGGCGGTGATTCTCTTGCTGAATCTGATAAGCCAAAGAGATATCTGTAGCATCAACTTGGTTACGTAGTGGTGCGACTGCTCCTTTTTTATAAGCATCAAATAGTGAGGGTGCTAACTCTGAAGCGTTGCTCTTATCATTCATAATGTAAGCTCTCGTGTGCGTCGTGTATTTTTGCGTCGTATATAGATAGGTTATTTACGTGGCGGACGCTGAAACTTATGTCCCCAAGCCGAATTGGTATGATGAACTTTGACATGCCAGCTATCATCATCAACCTCTATCGCACCCCAGCCAAATTCAACATCAAAGCCCGACGGACTCATGGTATAAAAAGACAACATCTCATCATTAGAATGTCGACCTAGCGTGAACGAGAAGTGTGTACCTGCTTTTTCGGCGGCATCCATCGCCCGACCAACGTCATCGACGTTATCGACTTGCAGCATGATATGAGCAACTTTCGCTGGAATAGGCACAGGCGCTAATGCCAAAGAATGATGACGTCCGTTGCAACGTAAAAAGGTGATACTTAAAGGCTTACCGGGTACGATTTCGGTATTGATGTAGTCCGATACTTTGAAACCTAAAAGCTGAGTGTAGAATGCTTCTTGCGCTGCATGGTCTTTGGTAATCAGAACGATATGACCGAGTCCCTGCTCGCCAGTAATAAAGCGAAAACCTTTAGGACTGACAAAAGGCTGATTGGTCAACTGCAAAGGACCATAAAAGGCTTCACAGCGGGTGCCGTCAGGATCATAAAAGACAATAAGCTCTTTTACTTGACGCGATTTTGCCAACTCATCGGAACCCAGTTCAAAAGCGATACTGTGCTCGTGCAAGCGGTTTTTCAGATTTTCCAAATCCTGCTTGTCACTAACTTCCCAACCGACATAATCTAGATTGTTATGATCTGAGTTTTTAAGTTTAATACGCCAAGCATACGAATCGACACGCAGTGACATATCGCCGTTATCATGGTCATCGACACTGACGCCCAGTATGTTTTCAGCATAATCTCGCCACGCTTCTTTATCAGCAATGGAAAAGCCCAGATAGCCTAATGCTTTTATCTCCGACATATTAAAATCCCTTTTATGAGTTTTGTTCCTGCACTACACAGCCCAACATACAAATAGCCGCGCATTTAGCCGCGCATCAGTTTTCGCAGTGGTAGCTCTGGATTGGCCAGTTGTGATGGCTCAACATTCACATCATTCTTTATCATACGCATGGCGGCACGAACGGCATTTGGATTATTGACGCTGACAGCACCAACGACGCGATTATCAACGACGCTAAAATACACCGGCCACTCACCTTCTAGTCTCACGACCAAATGCTCTTTGGTTGGTAAAATCTTGCCAGCCATCTCTATATGCAAATCGCCTTGATCTGACCAAAACCAATCGACAGGTGCTACTGGTAACTCTTGATTTAAAATAGCAGCGGCGGCACGCTCCCCTTGATGTTGAGCTGACTGCCAATGCTCATGACGTACCGTTGAACCGTCAGCTTGCGTCACTGCCGCAACGTCTCCTGCCGCATAAACGTCTGCGAATTTAGTGGCTTGATTGTCATTAACTTGAATACCGCCCGTTACTGGGTTTAATAACTCAGCGCAAATAGCATCCGAAAGATAAGGGGTGCTTGGCGCCATACCAACGCCCATTACAATGACGTCAACCTCAATGGATGTACCATCATCAAATAATATGGACGCACTGCCATCTGGCTGCTCTATAAATTTATCGAGGCGGCAATGAGACGTCAGCTCCACACCTTGGGCGCAGTGGTTGGCAACGATTTTTTCGCATAATTCTGTCGGTAGCAGATGAGCCATAGGTAGCGCGGCGGCATCTAGCCACTGTATTACGGCGTTAGATTTAGATAGCGAAGCTGTGGTTTCAGCACCAATAAAACCCCCACCTATCACCGCCACACGTGTATCAGCGGTCAATCTTTGGCGTAGGTTTAAAGCATCTTCATAATGACGTAGTACCAATACTTGCGGTAGATTTGCCCCTTCTATAGGTAGGCGTCTTGCTTCGCCACCTGTTGCCAAAATGACGGCATCGGCAGTTAATTCTTTACCAGATTCTAGAATAATGCAGCGTGTTATAGGATCTACTTCACGGGCGCTGTCACCATAGTGAGCTTCTATATTGAGTGCCGAGAGCTCGTCATCGCTGATTAAAGCGATATCATGATGTGTGCTGTCTGCTTGCATCAAAATCTGTTTAGATAGCGGTGGTCTCTCATATGCGCCATGTTGGTCTTTATCGACCAGCGTAATACTACCCGGAAACCCCAGTTGGCGTAACGTTCTGACGCAGCTTATCCCAGCGGCACTCGCACCGACGACGATGACTGACTCAATCTGGCTCATCTGTCGACCTCAACGTATATCTCACCGTCTTTGATTTCGACATCATAGACGTTGACCGCTTTTATGGCTGGTGGATTATCAGGTACGCCCGTCTTTAGACAAAAGACTGACATATGCAGCGGACACTCAACGGTATCACCCTCTACAAAACCATCACAAAACGAAGCTTGGGCATGAGTACAGGTGTCATCGATCGCATATACCTCACCACTTTCACCGCGAATAATCGCAATCGGAGGAACAAAATTATCAAGCTTGATCGCTTCACCAATCTCTAAGTCTTCTAATTTGCCAACATGAAACATAACAACCTCGCTTTATTCTGCCGTGAAGTGATTGATGACCAATTGCAGGAACTCTTTTGGTCTTTCCGCCATGACCCAATGTCCGCAATTGGCTAAGACATGCAAGTCGGCATTGGGCATCGAACGACCCAACTTAAAGCCCATTTCTGTCGGCACAACTTTGTCTTCACGGCCGTGAATAACGATAGCGGAATGATTGATTTTGGCGACCACATGTTCAGGCATGCCCGAGAGTTGAGTTTCACCTTCCTCATTTGGCTGTATCAATAGCTTACGCAGACCTTCTTGCGCGCCAGGAATGAGGCTGGTTTGATAACGTTCTTCCACCAACTCATCGGTGATGGTGTCTGGGTTATAGGGAAAATGAGACATGGCTTGACGCATGTTTTCGCGTGATGGTGTGTAGTCCCATCCCGAGCGCAGGCCTGGCGTCATAAAGAACTTGTCACACGGAGTGCCCATTAAACAGAGCTTGGAGAATCTTTCAGGAAAACGTGCCGCCGTTGCTAAAGTTAACGAGCCGCCAAATGAATTTCCGATTACATTTGTTTTTTCGATACCTAGCGCATCTAAGAAAGCCAATAAATGTTTGCCCCAATGCTTAATATCGTAGCTGAAATTGGGATCTCTTTCGGTGTGTCCAAAACCCGCCAGATCAGGCGCGATGACACGGAAGTGTTTGGCCAGTTCAGGAATAATCTTACGCCAGTTGGTATAGGCAGAGACGCCTGGTCCTGAACCATGCAGTAGCAATAATGGCTCACCCTCGCCCATTTCCAAATAGTTGGTTTGCAATCCAAAAGCTTCAATCGTTTTGCCTTTGCCAGAATCAATTACTTGCATATTTAATCTTCCTTGATAACAGTTTTCACGAGATGATTATTTATCACTGACATTTACAATAATACAAAGAATTTATCATGTCAATACGGTACCGTATGTTAAACATTAAAAAAACGCTTTTGCACTTATGGAAAACCAGTTAATTATTATATCTTTATATGCAGAAACCTTGTATATAATAGTGTTTAAATTCACATAATATATATGGTTATGCTTAATAATTATTTTTTCAAACAGACTAAAATGATAGGTATTTTTTATGTAAAACATGCTTATGCGTATGTCTTAATAAAATACTTAACCGTATGGAGATAGAAAGATAAATAAAAAAAACGCTATTTATGCTTATTTGATGTCATGAGAGGTTGATTTTTAAATAGTAGATAAGAAGGAGAAAAGGACTCTATTAGGCTAATATTTAACCAATGATTTAAATGGAGTAAAGTGATAAAATGCTGCGAATCTGATATGAACGACTTGATACGCGTATAATTATCAATGCCTATAAGTGCTCTCGTATCATCAGATTTTAGGTATCTTGTATTTAGCATTTAGAATACTGGAAGCGCACCAAATATAATCAACAAACGGTTTTAGAGTTAATCAACGATGATTGACTCTTTTTTTAAAAAGTAGAGGTCTTAAAAGCATGGATTTAATAGAAAAAAATCCAAGTCAACCCAACAAACTGACGGCGAAAGATTGGTTAGATATCGCTGAATCTGAGTTGGCTAAATCTGGTATCTCTGCCGTCAGAGTAGAGCCGCTTGCCAAAAAGCTAAAGGTTACCAAGGGCAGTTTTTACTGGCATTTTAGTAGCAGAAAAGAGCTGTTCGAAAAAATACTATCAAACTGGCGCATTCGTTCAACGGTTGCGATTATAGAGCGTTTGAATGATACAGAATTAACACCTAAAGAGCGCCTAAGAAAGCTATTTTTAATTCCCTATAAGCGTAATAGCAAAACCAACGGTGCCGCTTTAGAGTTAGCAATTCGCAACTGGTCACAAAATGATAAAGCGGTAAGAGAAATTCTGAATGAAGTCGATACTCATCGTCTGACCTTTATTGCGATGATTTATGAAAACTTGGGATATGACAAAGCGCAGGCCGAGATAAAAGCTTCATGTTTTTATTACACGATGCAGGGAGTATCCGTTGTAAATGTATACAAGGAGGTAGCCCATATTGAGCAGATATTTGAGACGTTATTGTGATGTTGCTTTCATAAAACGAGACTAATTAGTTAGGGTAACAATTAAAATAATTAGCTATGATGTCATCTATTTTCGATGGTGACTCAAATAGATGTCACCATCGTATTATGATAACAATCTAGATAAGTTACTTCCTAGTTAAGTAATATAAGAACTCCTTATAACTATCATGCTACTACCGTTGTCTATATTTTCTAACGTTTGTGTATAATCCAAATTTAACGCGGAACTTGACGAAGAGTAAGGATTTGTTCACTACGACCAAAGGGTCCATGTACATCATGTAAGACCGTGCTAGTTATACCAATACCGTCATTACCGTACTGTTGTACCGCTTCCATACCTAACCAACTTCCCTTGGGCATGCGATGCATGTGAATTTGCAAATCTGTATTAGGAAACATCCATTGTAAATCGCTTAATTCCAATCCAAGTCTTGGTACGACGCCATTGGCGATATCGACCATACCTAATAGATGCACCAAATCAGTCGTTGGCTCACCTTCTACCATTTCAGTATTATTAGTAATCCATACCATACCTTTACCATTACGCCGATCTGAATTGGCGACGAGATGCACGCTTTTGACAAACCCGCCGGGCCAGCCTTTAATATCTTCCCAAACTGGTAGATCATTAGGATGGTGAGGAGCGTGTTGATCCTCCAAACCTGCAATGGCGCTGGTATCTTGCGTCAACAATCGCCAAGCGCGCGCGGTAACACAGTCTCGACCACCACTACTCATGACCGACTCTATCAATTCAATGGTTTTTCCAGGACGAATACAGCGAGTGGTAATAGTAAAATCATCCAGCGGTATAAGTCCTAAGATATCAAGGCTAATGCGGGCTATGCGCATATTCGCTTGCGGTGCAAACTGGTTTAGCTCGTGAGTGAGCACTCCAGTCGCCGGTGCCATATGCTGCTCATGCTGATTCCATGCGCCCTGAGCATGCTGAGTAGGTTTGTAGTAAGCAATACTGATGTTATCTGATTGCTGTTCACGTTTGATAAAATTGTAATAAGCTGCCATGGTTATCCCTTCACTTTGGTTTCCTAGTAAGATAATCTGAGTAGATTCAAACCTAGGATAGTAACAGATATATTGGCGTTGCTCCCCCACTGAAAATATACTTTCACTTTTAACTGATGTTTTAAGTAGATAATTTGTTTAAGGAGGGCTTATACAAAACTCGAATAACCTAAAGATAGTTATCCCTAATTACTCTATATAGTTGATACTAAATTAAATGGATACACTAGATATTAGAAAAACAAAAACCCCTTCAAACCTATTAGACTTGAAGGGGTTTTTTATTGAATGTTCAATAAGAACATATTAGCTTAAAATTCGTATTTGGCCATTATTTCAACTTGCTGACCTTTTCTTACTTCTAAAGTGGTCCTATCGCTTCGATCTCTCCACTCAATACCAACATCTAGATCTGGAAAATACTCATAGACAAGGTTGATGCTTTTTACGTTCACAGAGGTATCTACCGCATCATCTACATTAATCTCACCATAACGCATGTTGCTCATCAGCTTTTCTGTAAATTTATGCCTATACCCTACCGTGAAGCCAGTTTGTGATACAAGCTTACCGTCTTCGGCATCACAATCTACATCGTCAGTCGAACCAAGGACTCTTCCAACACATACGGTGGAATAGGCGCCCATCCCTTTACCATTGTATACGCTCGCATGTAGCGAATCATTGCCTATTTTCAGTTTGCCAGCCAAAGAAACACCGACGCCTATATCTGAATCTTCTCCATTTTTGGCCTCACGAGCCGTAACCGCCAAGTTATAGCTAAGATCAGATATATCATCCTTGTAGCTAACAACCATATCAGGCAAATCAGCTTCGTCATCAACAGGTTCTTGAGCCGTAAAACGAAACCCTTTATGAACGTAATGTACCGTCAAATCTGGACGAATATAAGCGCCACCACCAGAGATGGTGCCCAAACCCGTGCCTCGAAAGTCAAGCTGCTCAGTTAAAAGTGGGTAGACCGCTAAGAACTGACCATTCCACGTCTTACCGACTGTCAAATCATCGATTTGAGCATAAGCATGGCGAAGTCGCAAGTCTGAACCGCCATTTGCAGCATTGCCATAAAAGTCCCCTTCAATAAAACCTGTTAATTTTTTATCCTCTATGTCCTTGGTGGTTTTAAGATTAATCCGAGATTGCCGTCCACTTCCTTTAAACTCAGACTCCCCTTCATCTGGAGAATAAAATATACCTTCTGCTTTAACATAACCACCGATACTTAAAGTAGTATCGCCATTGGTGACAAGCTCTATTGCTTGTGCTTGTACACATGCTCCCAAGACAGCCAAACCAAAAGACAACTTTTTGATATAAAGCATGATCTACACATTCCTTGTGTTGTTTTAAAATTCATTTAAGTTAATTTAAATCCCTTTAAATCTCTATTGTTACCGTATTTTTTAACCCTATAAATACCAGCACTATCTCCTTATAAAAAAATTACCTCCTAATTTAGTTGAACTTCACAGTTTAGTTAAAACTTTCAAAAGCAGTAATCGCGGCTTTTTTGGTCTCATCAATGTTTTTCTTTTGTCCAGTAGTTTTATCAAGATATACCAGCACTGACTCACCGCTAGCAACGATAGTATTCATAGCCGTACTATAATAGGTATATTCATGAATCACGCTGGCATTGCCAATTTTCTTGATTCGAACCCCAATCCATAGGGTATCGGGATAAGTCACTGGTTTGAAATATTGACAGGATGACGCTGCCATGACTGAAAAGGTGTTTTCATTAAATAGAT
Organism: Psychrobacter sp. 1Y10; assembly: GCF_052259005.1. Taxonomy (NCBI): domain Bacteria; kingdom Pseudomonadati; phylum Pseudomonadota; class Gammaproteobacteria; order Moraxellales; family Moraxellaceae; genus Psychrobacter; species Psychrobacter sp. 1Y10. The sequence goes on from NZ_JBQQES010000010.1 coordinate 29,070, forward strand.
TTAATTGAGTGTTATAGTGAATGCGTGCATTTTGGGCATAAGTGTAATAGACCACATTATTAACATGACCAAAGGAGTCCATATCGCCCCACTCTACTTGCTGGGAATGAATAACCGCAAAACCATGCATGGGATGGTATTTATCTTTATTCAGCGTCTCTTGTATTTCCGGTAATATCGCTACAGCCTTCATAGTTCTCTCTTCTAGTTATGCTAATGAGCGTAGGTGTTATTAACCAACGTTAAAATTATCAGTAAGCTCATATATTTTTTGCAATTATCGCTATGGGTTAAATCAATTTTTCTGTGTACATCATGCGCATCTTTTTCTTATCGAGCTTGCCCACACTGGTTTTCGGCATTTCTATTAAGAATTTTATTTCACTTGGCACGCCATACTTTGGTAAATAGCCCTTCTCAACCGCTTGATGACCTATCGCTAAAATAGCCTCCGCTTTGGTATCGGCATGCTCAGGTTTTAAGACTACTAACGCTAAAGGGCGCTCGCCCCATTTTTCATCCGCTACTCCGATTATGGCCACTTCAGCAACGCTCGGATGAAATGATAAAATATTTTCGACTTCCAGCGAGGATATCCATTCGCCGCCAGACTTAACGACGTCTTTGAGTCTATCGGTAATCTTTAGCGTGCCATCAGGTGAAATACAAGCAATGTCTTGTGTATGCATCCAACCACCGCGCCACAACTCATTGCCAGCATCTGCATTCTTAAAATAGCTTTGGGTCAGCCAAGGCGCCCGCACAACCAGCTCGCCTGTCGACTCACCATCCATGGGTAGGGCTTTGCCATTTTCGTCCCAAATCTCCATTGATACCAGCATAATCGGAGAGCCAGAAAGACAACGATAATTGATCTGTTCTGTCGTTGTCATAGTATTTGTCTGATCACCGAATGCCATTCTGGCAAGGACAGGACAGGACTCTGACATCCCAAACCCTGAGATAAACTCGATACCGCTTTCAAGAGCAGCTTCAGCTAGGCCTTCGTTTAATTTGGAACCCCCTACTGACAACTTAAGACCGTTGAACTTGCGTCCTCGTGTTGCCATCTCTTTAATTAACATTTGTAAAATGGTTGGGACACCGTGTGAGAGGGTAACTTTGTGGTGTTCAATCAAGTCAACCAATACTTCAGGAAGATATCGCCCTGGATACACTTGTTTGAGCCCTATCATGGTTGCCCCATACGGCCAACACCATGCATGCACATGAAATAATGGCGTCATTGGCATGTAGACATCATTGTAGCGAGCGCCTTGACCTTCGGCACTGAGTGCGGATGCTAGAGTACTCGATAGCGTCTGTAATACGATTTGCCTGTGGGTAAAAAAGACGCCTTTTGGGTCTCCTGTCGTGCCACTGGTATAAAACGTGGTGGCGATAGTATTTTCGTCGAAATCTGGAAAATCAAACTCATCACTGGCCGCAGCTAGCATGGCTTCATATTCACCTTCGACATAATCTGGCATGCTGGCTTGCTGAGCTTTTATAGTGTCTTCGCTATAATCAGCATCATCAAAATTAGCTTCATTAAAACCAGTACCATCAAAGTCAGTGTCATCAAGCCAGATAATTTTCTCAATAGAAGGGGCTTCATGACGGTAATTTTTAGCCATGGGCTCAAATTCAGCATTTAATAACAAGGCTTTTGGTTTGGCATGGTTAATGGTGTACAGCACTTTATCTTCAGCCAAGCGTACATTGACCGTTTGCAAAATCATGCCAGACATGGGCACGGCAAAATACGCTTCAAGGTAACGATGACTGTCCCAATCCATGACCGCAACCACATCACCTGCTTGCAAACCCATATTTTTAAGTACGTTTGCCAAGCGATTAACCCGCTTAAAAAATTCAGCATACGTATAAGTCACCTTATCGGCATAACTGATGGTTTGCTGAGTAGAGGCGATCTTTGCACGGTTTAGCAGCTGTTTGATAATCAAAGGAAAACCATACGCTTCTTCGGCTTGTTGGTAGTTCTCATGTTGGTTGAGTATCGTTGTCATTATTGTCATCCTTGATAATAAAATAGTATGGCAAGAGTACTAATGGAGTTAGACTCGTTCAATCACCATGGCAAGCCCTTGCCCAATACCAATACATAAACTGACTATCGCGTATTGTCCGCCTGTGCGCTGTAGCTCGCGCGCTGTAGTTAAGGCAAGTCTAGCGCCCGATGCGCCAAGTGGATGTCCGACGGTAATCGCGCCACCATTGGGATTGATACGCTTGTCATCAAAGTCAATCTCTAAACCTTTTAGGCAACCGAGTACCTGCGAGGCAAATGCTTCATTAATCTCGATGATGGACATATCATCAAGGGTCAAATCAGCGCGTTTCAATGCCAGTTTAATGGCCTCAACAGGGCCTACGCCCATAATACTGGGCTCAACACCCATGGCACCGGATGAGAGAATTTTGGCAATAGGCTTAAAGCCTAACTTTTCTTCTGCTTGCTTTGAGCCAATAATCAGCGCAGCCGCCCCATCGTTAATGCCCGATGCATTCCCTGCCGTAACTACGCCATTCTCATTTAACGGTTTCAGTTTTTGCAGTGCTTCCACAGTAGAGCTGGCGCGAGGATGCTCATCTTCTGTTATCGCTTTTTCGGGTAACTTCTTACCTTGCGATACCATAATTGGCGTTATTTCCTCATCAAAGAACCCCGCTTGTTTGGCGGTTTGATATTTAGCTTGCGAGGCTGCTGCGAATTTATCCGCCTCTTCACGAGTGATACCGTATTTGCGAGCGACATTATCGCCCGTCTGCGGCATGCTATCGCTACCAAATTCTTTAGTCAAAAGAGGATTGGGAAATCGACTGCCAATGGTGGTATCAAATACTTTAAATTCACGACTAAAAGGCTGCTCGGTCTTAGCAAAGACAAATGGTGCACGGGTCATTGACTCAACCCCACCTGCTAAAAATATGTCACCCTCGTTACAAGTGATACTACGGGCAGCATCAACGACGGTCGATAATCCCGAAGCACACAGACGGTTGATGGTTTGTCCGGGTGTTTTGACATCTAGTCCCGCTAGCAATGCAGCATTACGAGCGATGTTGCGTGAGTCCTCGCCGGCCTGATTGGTATTACCAATCAGCACTTCATCAAAGATATCGTTAGGTAATTGATGCTTTTCGACCAGAGTCTTCATCACTGTGGCGATTAAGTCATCAGGACGCACGGTTGCTAATGCTCCACCATGGCGACCAAAAGGGCTTCTTAATCCGTCATAAATATAGGCGTCTAACATAACTGTTCCTTGTTGTGTTTTAAGAATTTGCATTATTAAAATATAGCGTTTATTAAATTGGTCTAGCTCTTAGCATCAGCAATCTAGCATTGACAATTGCTCTGTTGAGTAAATAATGAGATGCCTAGCTTGGCGCGGCGTTGTAACCATGGACTAGGACGATAACGCGGATCACCCGTTAACCCATAGATACGCTCTAAGATGAGTAAAATACGCTCGGCACCAAGCTCATCGCCCCAAGAGATAGGACCATACGGATAGCCCAATCCAAGCTTGACGGCATTGTCGATATCTTCTGGCGTGGCAATACCTTGCATCGCAATATCACAACCTAAATTAATGACCATAGCCACGACTCGCTGCGCCACAAAGCCAGTACTTTCGGAAATTAGCGTGGCATCGACAGCAACATTTGAGCCCTCATCCGAGTGATCATTTAAGCTTTTGGCAAACTTATTACTGCTAGCAAATAGGGCATAAGCTTGCGCTACAAAGTTATCTTGCGTAACGATACTTGGCATCAACGTACGATGCTTGAATAAGTCAGTCAGCATATCAATGGCGACCGCTTGTTGAGGGTTCACTTGATAGCGAATAGCCGCATTGGTCGTATCTTCGCCGTAGATGGCCAGCAATATTAAGCTGTCAGAATTTGGCTTATCACTGTCGTCGATATTGATGCTGTTAGCGTTTAGATAATCAACCAACTGCTTTTTATCTTCTGCTAAGTCTGCGCCAATCCAAACTGTTACGTTTGATACATCAGACCTTACTTTGGACACTGATGCTTCAAACGATGATTGTTGCGACGTATTCGCTGTCAATTTTTGACCGTCTTTATAGTGATAAAAGCCCTCACCAACTTTACGACCCAGCTTTTTCCCTATTAGCATTTGACGGGTCAAGGGATGCGGGCGATAGCGAGGCTCAAAGTAATATTGGTTATAAATCGTTTCCATAACTGGATGCGACACATCGATGCCAGTGAGATCAAGCAGCTCAAAGGGTCCCATCCGAAAGCCAGCGCCTTCACGTAAAATACGATCGATATCCTCAAAGCTAGCGATTCCCTCGCCTAATATTTTTAAAGCTTCTGTGCCATAAGCTCTGCCACCATGATTGACAATAAAACCTGGGGTATCCTTTGCCACCACCCCTAAATGTCCCATGCGTTTGGCTAAATCCGTAAGCGTCTCTACCACTGAAGATTTGGTAGAGAGTCCCGGAATCACTTCAACGATTTTCATGAGCGGCACTGGATTAAAGAAATGAAATCCTGCTACGCGCTCTGGGTGCTGACAATTAGAAGCAATCGCGGTCACCGCTAGCGATGAAGTATTGGTTGCCAAAATCGTCTCGGCAGGGACGATGCTTTCTAACTGTTTAAAAAGCTGTTGTTTTATTTCTAAATTCTCAATAATGGCTTCAATAACGACATCTACCTCGGCGATTTTAGCTATCTCTTCAATCACTGTTAGATTCGATAAAGTAGACTGCAGCTGCTCATCGGTAAATTTGCCTTTGGCCGCTAATTTTTCGAGTGTGGTTTGTAGGGATTGACGCCCTTGTGCAGCGGCGCCCGCTTTGGCATCAAATAAAAGCACTTGAATGCCAGCTTGGGCAGCGATTTGCGCAATGCCCATGCCCATAACGCCAGTGCCGATAATGGCCAATGATTTAACAGTCATAATAATCCTTTATATGGTCTCGTTACTTTATGAGCTCTTGTCGCTCTATATGGTCTTGTTGAACAATCTCGTTTTCAAAGTATATTTGCTATTTTTCAGCCAGCTACTGACCTTTATAATTGGCGTCACGCTTTTCCAAAAAAGCTTTCGCCCCTTCTTTTTGATCTTCAGTATCGAATAAAATCTGAAAGGCTTTACGCTCTAAGGCCAATGCGCCTTGTAGTGGCATATCCACCCCAAGATTGGCAACTTCTTTAATTTGTTCTAAAGCAATCGGTGAATAACCCGCTAGTTGCTCGGCAATCTCAATAGCACGCTTAATAGTCGCCTCATCTTCGACCACTTCAGAGACCAGCCCCATTTGATCTGCTGCATCAGCGCTTATCATATCGCCCGTTAATATCAGCTTCATGGCTTTATGTTTGCCAAGCACGCGAAACAATCGCTGCGTGCCGCCAGCTCCTGGCATTAAGCCGATTTTGATTTCTGGTTGGCCAAACTTGGCAGACTTACCAGCGACAATGATGTCAGCGTGCATAGCAAGCTCACAGCCGCCGCCAAGCGCATAGCCATTGACCGCTGCAATAATCGGCTTGCGACAATTAGTAATAGCATCCCAATACTGCTCGCTACGACGTAGATAGACATCAACCGTTTTTGCGGTTAAAAAGTCATTGATATCAGCACCAGCCGCAAACACTTTATCGCCACCAGTCAGTACGATAGCCTTGGTTTGTGGATCATCGTTTAATTGAATGAAAATCTTTGCCATTTGCTCACGTAGTTCAGCATTTAAAGCGTTGCGAACTTTGGGACGATTAAGTGTTATCAGACTTACGCCATTTTCTAACGTTTCACAAATAATGATCTGCTCTTCCATGATGCTGTCCTTTAGATATTATCGTTAAGTAAAATATCGCAATCTTTAAAATACATTACTAATTATAAAATATAATACCGCATAGCGATATTCAAGACCAATATATACTGTTTATTTTCTTTTGTGAAGAGTAAATCTCAGTCAATTTTAGAAATATACGGACTACTTAGACTTCAATTTTTTAATTAATACCGCATAGCGGTTATTTAAACCAAAAGTATTGTATTTTAATAAACTATCAATTATGCTGTTTGTTCAAGGTAATTACGAAGTCGTTATCACTCTAAGTATTAATCAAACAAGGAAGAACCACATGATCAGAGATAAGGAAACTCTTAACCAAATTACCGAAACTATCCGTCAATTTGTTAGCAACCAATTAATACCAATGGAACATTGGGTCGCAGAAAACGATTGTCTTCCAGACGATATCATTAATCAAATGAGAGAGTTAGGGCTGTTCGGACTTACTATTCCCGAAGCTTACGGCGGGCTTGGCGTTACCATGGAAGAAGAGGTCACACTGGCATTTGAATTAGGACGCACGTCTCCTGCATTTCGCTCACTAATAGGAACAAATAATGGTATTGGCTCATCTGGTCTAGTCATTGATGGTACCGAAGAGCAAAAACAAAAATACCTACCAAGACTTGCTAGCGGTGAAATTATCGGCTCATTTTGTTTGACCGAGCCGGATTCTGGTTCAGATGCTGCTTCATTAAAGACCACTGCCATTAAAGATGGTGATACCTATGTTATCAACGGTACTAAACGTTATATTACCAATGCCCCTGAAGCTGGCATCTTTACTGTAATGGCACGTACTGATCCACAAAATAAAAGGTCAGGTGGCATTTCAGCCTTCATCGTTGAGAGCGACACCCCTGGTATTACGTTGGGTAAAATTGATAAAAAAATGGGCCAAAAAGGCGCGCATACCTGTGATGTTATCTTTGATAATTGCGTAGTGCCTGCTGATGCATTGATTGGTGGCGTTGAAGGTGTAGGTTTTAAAACGGCTATGAAAGTACTTGATAAAGGACGCCTACATATTGCAGCAGCAAGTACAGGCGCCGCAAGTCGAATGTTAGATGATGCCTTACACTATGCTGTTGAGCGTAAGCAGTTTGGTCAACCAATTGCTAATTTTCAGCTTATTCAAGCCATGCTCGCTGATTCAAAAGCAGAGATTTATGCGGCTAAATCTATGGTACTAGACGCTTCACGTCTACGCGATGAAGGTAAGGATGTCGTGACCGAATCGTCATGCGCCAAGATGTTTGCCACCGAAATGTGCGGCCGTGTTGCTGACAGAGCCGTGCAAATTCATGGCGGTGCGGGCTATATTGCGGATTATGGTATTGAACGTTTTTATCGTGATGTGCGCTTATATCGTTTGTATGAAGGCACTACTCAAATCCAGCAAATTATTATCGCCCGCAATATGATCAAAGAAGTTAGCGAGTAAGTAATACTTATTCGATGATTAATAAGTATGTACGTTATTAGAGTATTGAGGTGTTTGCTAGGATGCTGATACCACCAAATCCTACCCTTGACTGTAGTCTTCTATTATCACAACAATAAGGATATATATTGTGAAAAGTGCTGCTATAACTTCAAAGCCAGTCTTAGATTCTGTACAAAAACAACCTTGGAAATTGGCATTCGTTTTTTGTTTTTTAGTTTTATTATGTGATGGCGCTGATATTGGTATCCTCGCCTTTACGCTCTCGAGCCTAAAGCTAGAGTTTGCATTGACCAATGTACAAGCTGGTGCTTTGGGCAGTTGGTCACTATTTGGCATGGCAATCGGTGGATTTTTTGGCGGCTGGGCTTGTGATCGTTTTGGGCGTGTGCGCGTCATTGTAGTTGCGACTGCTCTCTTCTCCGTATTATCAGGTTTTAGCGGATTTGTGCAGAGCTATGAGCAGTTTATAGCATTGCGGTTCACCGCTTGTTTGGGTCTTGGTAGTTTATATATTGCGACTAATACTTTGATGTCGGAGATGGTGCCTACCAAACATCGAACAACCGTGCTTGCAATGTTGATGACAGGTTTTACGTTAGGGTCTTTAGTGATTACTAGCGTTTCTGCTTGGATTATTCCCAGCTATGGTTGGCGCACACTATATCTCTTAACGTTTTTGCCTATTATTCTTGCAGTAGCGATGTACTTTCTTATACCTGAGCCAAACTCTTGGAAAGAAGCGCGTGCACTTAAACTCAGTGGCGCGAAAAACTCGCTCCAAAAACCAGAAAATCCTTACAAAGCAATTTTTGAAAATCCAAGACATCGCATTATGTTCATTCTATGGTCGATGAGTTCAGGCTTACTACTCTTTGGTTATTTTGGTGTAAGCAACTGGCTACCTTCTTATCTAGAGACTGAACTGGGTATCAAATTTAAAGAGATGGCTCTATATATGGCGGGTACTTACTTGACCATGATGTTTGCAAAACTCGTAGCAGGTATAGTAGCTGATAGAATCGGTCGCAAAATAGTATTCGCTTTTGGCACCATGGGCACCGCCCTATTCATTCCAGTATTAGTCTATATGCATACCCCAGACAATATTGGCTGGTTGATGATAGCCTTTGGTTTCTTATATGGTATTCCTTATGCTATTAATGCTACCTATTTAACGGAAAGCTTTCCTACTGCTATTCGCGGGACTGCTATTGGCGGTGCATTCAATATCGGACGGCTTGGATCAGTTATTGCACCTGTTGCCATCGGTTATATGGCTATGCAAAATTCTATCGGTGCAGGTTTATTACTCATGGCAGGCGCGTACTTCTTATGCGGTCTTATTCCGACCTTGTTCATCAAAGAGCAACAGTATGATCCACAAAAAGCGTAATAATATTAAGTCCATATATACCGCATAGCGAAATAGCTTATAATAGCTATGTTAAGAAGTTTACTGCACCTTTAATACTGAATCTTTAAGATAGTCTTATTAAAGGTGCAAACCAGTAAGTACTAGCGTACCACCATTTTATTGTTTTTTTATAAAACACCTTAAGTAGTGTATTCTTTATAATGTTCACATTAATTTAATTGAGACTAATAAACTTTGTATGACTACTAATACCCTTGCTGATGAAAACTCTAATGAAGCAACACACATTGAGCTGTTAGAGCCGATTGCAGAGATGAAAGATAAAAACGACAGGCAGTTTGTTACGGCTTTGGCCCGAGGACTAGAGTTGCTACGTTGTTTTACCCCGCAGCGCCCTTATCTCGGCAATCAAGATCTAAGTCAAATGACAGGTCTGCCTAAAGGGACGATTACGCGTCTTACTTATACCTTGGTCAAATTAGGATATTTAAAGCAATCGACCAACAGTAGTAAATATCAGCTCTCTGCGGGTGTGTTGGGGTTTGGTTATACAATGATGGCGAACATCTCTATCAACAATTTAGTCACACCGTACATGGAAGAGTTGGCGGATTATGCCAATAGTGCGGTTGCCATGGCAACCCGCGATCGACTGACGATGGTGTATCTAAATGTCGTGCAAGGGTCTGGCACGACTACCATGCGACGCAATGTTGGCTCATACCTGCCCATTCATTTAAGTTCTATGGGACGAGCTTGCTTAGCCAGTATGCCACCTGCTGAGCAAGAATTTATCCTTGATGCCATTCGTAGTAAGTATAAAGACGACTGGTTAAAAATTAGGCGAGGACTGGACAAAGCTTTTAAAGATTATGAAGATTATGGGTATTGTTTTTCGATTAGTGAATGGCAAAAAGACGTCAATGCTGTTGCTACTGCCATGATGCACCCTACTGAGGGATTACTAACTTTTAATTGTGGCGCGCCAAGTTTTGTGCTTAGCCGTACTAAGTTAGAAGAAGATATTGCTCCTCGTCTACTGCATATGAAGAATAATATTGAAGGTAATATTTATATAAGCTAAAGCTTGTCAACAGTTAGCTCAAATACTGCTGAAGATCAACTATACTACTCTCGTTAATCGACTAAGGTTAATTATTTTTAAACCCTTTTAATTCTTAAAATTTAAAGGAGTTTTTTATTGCTTAAACTTTAGTAAAATATAATAAAAAACAAAGCCGAATGCTATTTTTAATAACATTCGGCTTTTTTGTGCGCTTTTTTTAAGTGCTTTTTAGCAGCTACTTTTTTATTTCTAAAAAGAAGTACGACGATAGTTGCGGTATTTAGGTAGCCAAAAATTGGCTTTTAAACGACGCTCCAAAGTTTCTAATGTTACTGGTAAAGCAAGTTTGTCTTCAACCGCTTGTAAGGCTACTGCATAGGCTATTTTTTCGCTGATCTCTCTGATAAGTTTTATTGGCGGCAGTATTGCCCCTGGTGCCTTGTCATATTCCATTGAAATATCCGCTAAGGCCTGACTTGCAGCCATTAACATATTGTCACTGATACCTGTCGCTCGTGCTGCTAAGACACCGAGACCAATACCTGGGAATATATAGCTGTTGTTACACTGAGAAACCTCGAAAGATTGCCCCTCAAACGTTGTATGAGGAAAAGGGCTACCTGTGGCAATAATGGCGCGACCGTGACTCCAGCTAGTCACTTCTTGCGGTGTGGCTTCGACACGAGACGTTGGATTTGAAAGTGGTAATACAATTGGGTGCTCAGTATTAGCACATAGCTTTTCGATCACCTCTTTGGTAAACAAACCTTTTTGCCCGCTGACACCAAACAATACGGTTATTTTTGCTTGCTCAATCACTTGTGCTAAGCCCAGTTGCTCACTCTTATCCCAGTGCTGAATATTGGCTTCTTTTTGTACTAACGGTGCTTGGAATTCTTGTAGCTCTGTCATGCTATCAGTTAAAAGGCCATAACGATCCACCATAAACACTTGGCTACGGGCTTGCTCTTCAGTTAACCCTTCGCGCTGCATTTGACGAACAATGTGCTCTGCAATACCGCAACCTGCTGACCCTGCCCCCAAAAATGCTATGTTTTGTTGGCTAAGTTTCTCGCCTTTATTTAAGCATGCTGCAATCAATGTACCGACTGAAACCGCAGCAGTGCCTTGAATATCATCGTTAAAACAACATAATTGATCGCGATATTTATTCAATAATGGTGTCGCATTTTCCTGTGCAAAATCTTCAAATTGTAGTAACACTTCAGGCCAACGACGTTTCACCGCTTGAATGAATAAGTCTACAAATTCATTATATTCATCGCCAGAAATTCTAGGATTTCTCCAGCCCATATACATAGGGTCATCAAGCAGCTTTTGATTGTTGGTACCAACGTCTAATAAAATCGGTAGGCAGTAAGCTGGGCTAATACCACCGCAAGCGGTATATAGTGATAGTTTACCGATTGGGATTCCCATTCCACCAATACCCTGATCACCTAAGCCCAATATACGCTCACCATCGGTAACGACGATCACTTTTACTTTTTGTTTGGTTGCATTTTGCAACATATCATCGATTTTATGACGCTCAGGATAAGAGACAAATAAACCACGTTTACGGCGATAAATCTGAGAGAATTTTTCGCAAGCTTGGCCAACCGTTGGGGTATATATAAGCGGCATAACTTCCTCAATATGCTGCTCAATCAAATGATGAAACAAGGTCTCATTGGTATCTTGTATGTTGCGTAAGTAAATATGCTTGTCCATATCATTAGTAAAGGAGCTGAGCTGATGATATGCGCGTAGTGATTGCTCTTCAATCGTCTCAATGGCATGAGGCAATAAACCTGTCAAATTAAAGCTATCACGTTCCTCTGGTGAAAAGGCGCTACCTTTATTTAGCAAAGGGGTTTCTAATAGTGCAGGACCTGCAAAGGGAATGTATAAAGGACGTTGGTTTGTCATAATAAGATCTTCTTAATAAGGGTATGATAGTAAAAAGTTAACTGTTTTTATCGTTCCATAAAATAATAAACATCATTTAAATCTAGTTCTTGGTCTAACTTTCTTAAAATTATTCAACTTAATACCACTAAACTCAACACCATCAAGAGTTGCTACCCTTAACCAGTCAAATGTCTTTTATAAGCGCTTAACATCAAGGGTAAATTGATTGTTTTGTGATGTCTGTTTATCTAAACAAGTAATTGATACCAAATTAATAGTTAATTCATATAAGTCATGCTAAAGAAAATATACAGATATGCTTAGTAAACTAACCATCTAACAAGAAGTTTATCATGACCAAGAAAATGTAGAGTTATAATATAGAATTTAAAGCAAAGGCTGTCAAAAAATTAGCAGATGATAACATTAAATTTAGGACAACTGCTCGACAATTGAAATAATGATAGTATAGATTAGCTTTGGTTAAGTTCAGAATTGGTTAAGTATAGCCATATGATAGAGCTATTATAAATTATTTTTGTTCAAACACAGTAAGACAGATAACAGTAATATCAGCTATTTAGTTAACACAACCACAGTCATAGTTGAGACAACTTTATTACAAAGGGTATTTAAAACTACTTGTTACGACTTGTCATTAGTGCTATATTTTAATCAGTTAATGAGTACCTACACTCTTTGACCAAAACCTCTTAGTATCTTCTTCGTAAAAATCGTTACCGCAAGAACACCATAAAAAGAACGCAGTAAGTAGTAAAGTGACCGATCACCTGCAACTCCTTTCTTTGACATGGTTAATTTTTTAAATTCGAAATACGCATAAATCAAACTGTATGAGTCAGGAAGACTCTTGCATTGAATTCGCATGAAATCCTGCTTATACAATTATTGCACCCCTTTATATGCACTTACAAGGATGTGAATCATGTCACTACAAAACCCAATTTTTATTCCTGGTCCTACCAACATACCAGAAAGATTGCGTCATGCGATGAACGTTCCAACGCAAGACCACCGTGCCCCTGATTTCTCAGACACCTTTTTACCAGTTCTTGCTGATGCCAAAAAAGTATTTGGCACTGAAGACGGTGAAGTCCTTTTATTCACTTCAAGCGGTACAGGCGGCTGGGAAGCGGCTATCAGCAATACTCTATCTCCTGGTGATAAAGTACTAATCGCTCGCTATGGTATGTTCTCTCATCGCTGGATCGATATGTGCCAGCGTCATGGATTGGATGTACAAGTGGTTGAATGTCCTTGGGGAACGGGCGCTCCTGCTGATGAGTTCCAAGCTATCTTGGCAGCAGATACAGATCACAAAATCAAAGCACTGATGGTCACGCATAACGAAACAGCAACGGGTGTATTAAGCGATATTGGCGCGGTTCGTCATGCTATGGATAACGCGGATCACCCCGCTCTTTTATTCGTCGATGGCGTCAGCTCAATCGCTTGTGTTCCCTTTAAAATGGATGAATGGGGCGTCGATATTGCGGTAGCTGGTTCGCAAAAAGGCTTCATGCTAGCAACGGGTATGGCGATACTAGCCGTTAGTCAAAAAGCACTCGCAGCAATGGAGCAAGCTAAACTGCCACGTACCTATTTTGACTTTCGTGACATGCTAAAAGCCAATGCTAATGGCGGCTTTCCTTATACCCCGCCCCTAAATCTCATTTATGGCATGAGAGCCAGTCTTGATATGCTGTTTGAAGAAGGCCTTGAGAATGTCTACGCGCGCCATCATCGCTTGGCTGAAGGCGTACGCCAAGCGGTTAATGCTTGGGGCTTTAAGTTATGTGCAGTATCGCCTGACTTATACTCTGAGACTGTAAGTGCGATATATGTTCCTGAAGGCTTCAATAGTAATGAGCTGACCGATCACGCCTTTAATAAATATGGCATATCTTTCGGTGTTGGCTTAGGTGAGATGGCTGGTCGCGCCTTTAGAATAGGACACTTGGGTTCACTTACTGAAGTCATGGTTCTAGCGGGACTAGCAGCTATTGAGATGGCAATGGTTGACTTAAATTATCCTATCACGCTAGGTCAAGGCGTCACTGCGGCACAAGAGTATTACCGCAATAACTAGATAAAAGTTATCAAATAACAAACAATTAAAAAATGAAGGAATATTTTTTATGATCACAAATGACGATGGCTTAACGATTCCAACGCTTGATGACATGTTAGAGGCGCATGAGCGTATTAAGCCTTATATCCATCGCACACCGGTTTTAACCTCGCGGTTTTTGAACGAGCTGGCAGGCTGCGAGATGTTCTTTAAATGTGAGAACTTTCAAAAAGCCGGCGCTTTTAAAGTACGCGGCGCATCCAATGCAGTGTTTGGTCTGTCTGATGAAGCAGCCCAAAATGGTGTTTGCACACACAGCTCAGGCAACCACGCGCTATCTTTATCTTATGCCGCCGGCCAGCGCGGTGTCCCTTGTCACGTGGTCATGCCACACAGCGCACCAGAAGCTAAAAAAGCGGCAGTACGCGGCTATGGCGGTATCATTACTGAATGTGAGCCATCGACCACTTCTCGCGAAGAAGTATTTGCTAAGGTTCAAGCAGAAACCGGTGGCGATTTTGTCCACCCATACAACGACCCACGCGTTATCGCTGGACAAGCGACCTGCTCACGTGAGTTTTTAGAGCAAATGGAAGAGCGTGGCGTAAAGCCTGACATGGTTGTCGCTCCAATTGGCGGCGGCGGTATGATCTCAGGGACCTGCTTGACGTTATCGAACCTAGCCCCTGATGTCAAAATCTACGCTGCTGAACCTGTAAATGCTGATGATGCTGCACGCTCATTGAAAGCGGGTCATATTATCGCTGATGATGCACCGGATACTATCGCCGACGGCCTAAAAGTACCGCTTAAAGAGTTAACATGGTATTTTGTCAGCAATTACGTCACTGATATTTTAACAGCAACTGAAGAAGAAATCGTTGAGGCGATGAAGCTTACTTGGACACATATGAAAATTATCATCGAGCCAAGCTGCGCGGTACCACTTGCAGTCATCTTGAAAAACAAAGACGTTTTTGCAGGAAAAAAGGTTGGCATCATCATTACAGGTGGTAACGTTGATCTTAACAAGTTGCCTTGGAATTAATTTTGGCAATTCATTATCAATAATTGATGACGAATCAAGCGTTAACTAAGCGCTAGTCATGCGCAAGTTTGAACGCATTTAAATGTCCTTAAGTATAATTAAGTAAATACAATCAATGAAAACAAATGGAGCTTGAATATGATTACTGAAGAATTGGAAGTTGGTTTTAACGTCCCGGCTGAAGTTGGTATGGACGAAGCAGATATCCAGACCCCTTGCTTGATATTAGATCTTGATGCGCTTGAGCGTAATGTCAAAAAAATGGGTGATTATGCTAAAGATCATAATATGCGCCACCGTAGCCATGGCAAAATGCATAAGTCAGTTGACGTGCAAAAACTACAGCAAGAGCTTGGCGGCGCAGTTGGTATTTGTAGCCAAAAGGTCTCTGAGGCGGAAGTGTTTGTACGTGGCGGCATCAAAGACGTCTTAGTATCAAACCAAGTACGTGATCCAGCAAAAATTGATCGCTTAGCCAAATTACCAAAATTAGGTGCGAAAATCACCGTTTGTCTTGATGACGTCGATAATGTCGCTGAATTATCAGAAGCCGCCGTCAGAAACGGCACTGAGCTTAACTGCTATATCGAAATCGATTGCGGCGCAGGCCGTTGCGGTGTCACTACTACAGAAGCGGTCGTAGAGATTGCTAAAGCCATCGATGCCGCTGAAAACTTGAAGTTTACAGGTATTCAGGCGTATCAAGGCGCCATGCAGCATATGGACAGCTATAGCGATCGTAAAGCTAAGACCCAAGCTGCTATCGATCAAGTTCAACACGCCGTTGATGCCTTAGAAGAGATTGGTTTAAAACCAGAATTTATCTCTGGTGGCGGTACTGGTAGTTACTATTTTGAAAGTAATTCAAGTCTTTATAACGAATTACAGTGCGGCTCTTACGCCTTTATGGATGCTGACTACGGTCGTATCTTGGACGAAGACGGCAATCGTATCGATGCAGGCGAGTGGGAAAATGCGTTATTCTTATTAACGTCTGTTATGAGCCACGCTAAGCCTGACAAAGCTATCGTTGATGCCGGTCTAAAAGCACAGTCAGTCGATAGTGGCCTACCCTTCATCTACGGCCGTGATGACGTTGAATACGTAAAATGCTCGGATGAGCATGGCGTGGTAAGCGATCCTGAAGGTGTACTTAAAATCAATGAAAAGCTAAAGCTGGTGCCAGGACATTGTGATCCGACTTGTAACATTCATGACTGGTATGTCGGCGTACGTAACAGCAAAGTTGAAAGCGTATGGCCTGTCTCTGCACGTGGCCGCGCATACTAATTCCTGAATTAAATCACTATCGTTTTTTAAAGGGGCTGTTGTAGCCGTAGCCTACAATAGCCTCTTTTTATTTAATAAATGCTAGTTGAAAACGAACACTTCAAAACTAAGATTCAAGAAATATCAATTAAAAAGCATAAAAAGGAATTTATAATGAGTGCAGAAAATAGCAGCAATAACGACGGTTTATTGATCGTCTCAGAAGACGCTTGTAAATCAGTCATTGATCGCGCCTCAGCTTTCACAGCCGTGGAAAATGTATTTGCATCCATGTCACGCGGCGATGCTTATAACTTCCCTGTGATTCGTGAAGCGATTGGCTATGCTGATGCTTTATATGGTTTTAAATCAGGGTTTGATCGCGCTGGTAAATCATTGGGCCTAAAATCAGGTGGTTACTGGCCAGGTAACGAAGCCAAAGGCTTGACCAACCATCAATCGACGATTTTTTTGTTTAATCCTGATAATGGTAAATTGCGCGCGCTCGTCGGTGGTAACTATCTGACCGCTGTACGTACTGCCGCCGCCTCTGCCGTATCGATTGCTCATTTGGCTCGCAGAGACAGCAAAGTTATCGGTATGATTGGTGCCGGTCATCAGTCTACTTTTCAGTTACGCGCCGCACTTGAGCAACGTGATTTTGATAAAGTAGTCGCTTGGAACAACAACAAAGATCGCCTTAAAAACCTACAAGCTGTCGCTGAAGAAGCAGGCGTAGCATTTGAGTCGGTTGAGCGTGAAGAGCTGTGTAAGCAAGCGGACGTAATTATTACTATTACTTCAGCATTTGAGCCGCTACTGATGAAAGAGTGGATCAAGCCTGGCACTCACATCGCTTGCATGGGTACTGATACAGTCGGTAAGCAAGAAGTTGATGCTGAGCTGATAGCCTCTGCTACTGTCTTTACTGATGAAATCGCCCAATCAATCAGCCTTGGTGAAGCGCAACATGCCATCAAATCTGGCGCTATCAAAGAGAGCGATATTACCACTCTTGGTGCTGCGATTAACGGCGATCATCCGGGTCGTAGCTCAGATGACGAGATTACCTTGTTTGATGGGACTGGTGTTGGCCTGCAAGATTTAGCGGTTGCTTCTGCAGCAGCACGCTTGGCGCTTGAAAAAGGCGAAGCTCAGCAAATTTCGCTATAATTATTTATATTAACGAATGTATTTTAAAACCGCCAAATAAATTTATTTGGCGGTTTTAACGATGTCGTCGGTTTACCATCGAAACTGACCCCTTTATTAATCGTATTAAAATAAAAGTCATCATTCATATAGGCTTGTCTCATTTTATAATTTGTATTAGCTATATATGTTTTACTTCTTAAAATACGTTTTAATGCGCCGTGCCTAACACAATACGCGTCTGATCTGCCTTCATAAAAAGCTATGTGAGGCATACCGCTTGATTGATAGGATAAGATGGGTTTTCCACCTTATCGCTGTCGAAGTTGATCTTTACTAAATTTGAAGTTTTTATTTGACCGTATAAAAACTTATTATACTGGCCTCTCGCCCATGACTATCGCCCGATACATCTCGCGCCGATAACCATCGTAGTCATTAAAAGCTTGATGCAAGCAAATCCTATTATCCCACATAATAACGGTATTATTTTCCCATCTTAAACGACAAGTAAAAGATTCTTGAGTGGCAAAGCTGGATAAAAAATCAAGTAAAGGTCGCGACTCATCTTCTGTCATGCCTTCTATACCGCAGGCATAAATCTTATCGACATACAGTGACTTTTCACCTGAAACCGGATGGGTTCTGACCATTGGATGATAAAAACCTTCTAGCATTTGCTGGGTATTTAAATCCAGTTCAATATTGCCAATAGCCCCTACTTTACCTGACTCTTGAGATTGCTTTTCTGATTGCATATTGGCAAGGACGTTTTTACCACTCATCCATACTTTTAGCGGCGCTATCATTTCCTGCATCGCTGGACTCAAAGAGTTATAAGCCAACACAGCATTGGCGAACATCGTATCGCCACCGTATGGCGGTATATCTACCCCATAATTAATGGCAATAGAAGGCGGGCACTCTAAAAAAGCTGAATCGACATGCCAGCCACTACCAAATACGCTTTTGGTAGTTACGCTTGCTTCTTTAATAAGCGGTTGAACATTTGGATGACCAGGAACACCAGTCGTATAAGCATCTGTCCCAAACTCACCAAGCTGAAGGATTAAGTTTTCGTGATCAGTAAAAGATATTTCCTGATCTCTAAAAAAAATCATTTTATGTCGATAAAGGGCATCTTCGATCTCAGCCATGACATCGTCGCTGACATCGCTTAAATCTACACCTCTAATTTCTGCGCCCATAGCAGAAGCTAAAGGATGAGCAGTAATATGCTGATAATCTTTCGCACTATTATCGAAAAGTCCTGTGGGGTGAACACTATTAACCATTTTTAATCCCTTAAAAATTGTTGAAAATGAGTTTTACTACATTAACTGAAAAAACAATATTTCAATACGATTACTAATTTTTCGCTAATAAAAATTAAACCTTACAAGCAACACTCGCTTCTTGTGCCTTTTCATAAACGCCTTGTGCGTCTAATCCAAGCGCTTCCACGTTATTGAGGTATTTCTCAATTTCTGTCTTGAGTATACCGCTCCAAGCAGGATCGTTTAATGGATCAGGAATCTCTATCATCGTATCGCCGCGAGCTTTGGACTCAGCTTTAACCCTGATATCTTCACTATCAAATAAGCTGCCCGCAACCTTTGCCATATCCATACCTGAATTGTCATCGATAACTTTTTTGAGATCATCAGGTAGGCTTTGATACTTGTCTTTATTCATGGTTACCAATAAAGCAGAGCTATACAAAGGTATAGTCGTATGCGTGTTGGTCAATTCTGCTAACTTAAAGGCGCCTGCCGCATCCCAAGGCGTGCTCACTCCATCTATCACACCGCGTTGCAAGGAAGTATATTGATCAGATGCCGGCATACCAACAGGTGTGCCCCCTGCCGCTTCGATAATATTGGCCGCTATCTCTAACGGGCGGCGAATACGCATGCCTTTGAGATCTTCTGGTTCACGAATAGGTTTATCAATCGTATGAAAAACGCCAGGTCCTGACGCCATCATAAATAGCAGATGGGTATCCTCATACTCATCTGCTATCACATCATTGTTATACAAGGTTTGTAGCATGCAGCTTAATTGAGCACCTGAGCTTGAAAGGCCGGGTAGCTGGGTAATCTCAGTTAACGGAAAACGGCCACTGATATAGCCCTGAACTTGCGCCCCTATATCCACAGTACCCTTAGCAGTCGAATCATAAGTGATATCAGGTTTACTTAGAGTGGCTGAAGGATAAATCTCAACCTCTAGCCTCCCCTCTGAATCTGTTTCAATCTTTTTGGCCCACGGCTCAAACACATCAGTATGCAAAGCTGCTGTAGATGGCCAAAAGTGTGAGAACCTTAGCGTCGTAATTTCCTGCGTCGTAACATCTGCTGCGCCTGAATCGGTATTGACACCTTCCTCAGATTGATTAGAGCAGCCTGACATGCCTAATGCCATTAGCAAAGATAAAGGTATGGCGCCCCTTTTAATTTTAAAAAACATCTTCATCACATCCTTGTAGATAAATTAAAATCATGCAAACTTCTTGTATAAGGTTAGTCTATTATGATTATATAAACTAGGCTTTACACGCTGCACTAGCGTCTTTGGCTTTTTGATAGACTGTTTGGGCATCCAAGCCAAGGGCCTTAGTGTCTTTTAGATATTTTTGTGTACCAGCTTCCAATGGTGCGCTCCATGCAGGGTCATTTAATGGATCAGGGATGTCTATCATGGTATCGCCTTTGGCTGCGGCCTCAGCCATAAATTTAGCATCTTCACCATCAAACACTTCACCAGCGATGACAGCCATCTCCATACCGGAGTTGTCATCGATAACTTTTTTGAGATCATCAGGTAGGCTTTCGTACTTGTCTTTATTCATCGTCACCATAATAGCGGAACTATAAAAAGGCATATTGGTATGAGTGTTTACAAGTTCGATAAGTTTGAATGAGCCAGTTGCATCCCACGGCAAACTTAAACCGTCCAGTACGCCGCGTTGCAGCGAAGTATAAAGATCAGGAGCTGGTAGACCGACAGGCGTGCCTCCTGCTGCTTCAATAATGTCGCCAGCGATGGCAGAAGGACGACGAATACGTAAGCCTTTTAGATCCTCTGGTTTGCGAATTTCTTTATCAATTGTATGAATACCTCCAGGGCCAGTACCCATCATAAATAACAAATGCGTGTCTTCATATTCGCTCGAAATCACCCCATCATCATACAATGTCTGGAGCATACAGTTCATTTGAGTGGCTGAATTTGAGAGACCAGGAAGCTCTGTGATTTGAGTTAATGGGAAGCGCCCATTGGTATAACCTTGAAGTTGAGAGCCAATATCGATGGTACCTTTAGCAGCAGCATCGTAAGCGGCATCGGCTTTACTAAGAGTGGCAGAAGGAAAGATTTCAACTTTTAGGCGACCGTTTGACTCTTCTTCAACCTTTTTTGCCCAAGGTGCAAAAACGTCTTTGTGCGTCGCTGAAGTCGCTGGCCAAAAGTGAGCAAAACGTAATGTAGTCGTCTCTTCTGAGCTTGTCGCACTAGTATCATTAGCAGTATCATTTGATTGTGAACAGCCTGCAAAGCCTATTAAAGCCGTCAATGCCATACTAATAGAAAGCATTTTTTTCATCACAAATTCCTTTTTTGATGAGTAAAGATAAATGGATTAAAATCTTTATCAATTGTTCTATATAAGAATCCTTGTTCGTATAGTGAATTAACGTAACCCTTTTCTAAGCTTCTGTCAATCAGGTTATTTATTTATGCTGGTTGGTTTTGCAACTATCGATTCGATTGCTTGTATTATTAGCTGACACTGTTTGTCTGCAGCACCGCAGTAAGTCAAAGGAGATAGAAGTGTCGCAAGCTCATTTGAGTCATGATCGCTAATCTGTATAGATGAGTGTGTTATTGTCTCAAAAAACGTTTTTACAAAGCCTTTATGTTCTTTATGTGCTTGCTCGCTCGCTTGATTTATTAAAGGATAGATTTGCTCTTGATGCTCTAAAAAATGATACCTCAAAGGCTCAATAAGATACGCATCACTATTTAAATCAAGATTGGCCGCCATGCGCTTAGGATACACTTGTAACCCTTGTAATAAAGTCTTCAGATAATTTGCAGCACCCGCGAGCAAAGCGGTCCCTTCCATTAAAGGCATCCAGCTTGCATGCCACTGGCCCAATGCGCGCTCAAAAGGCTGAGCGGTTGTATTACTAATCACGCTTAGGTGTCCATGCATCCTTAACGTAGCGGTCTTAATTAGTGCACACAATACAGGATTGCGCTTATGCGGCATCGATGATGAGCCGCCCATCCCTTCAATAGCAGGCTCCGCCAACTCGCCTAGCTCAGACTGGCACATCAATGCTATATCTTCAACGATATTTTCCATAGCACAAGCACAAGCATCCAATCCAGAAGCGAGCGCATGAATAGGTTGTCTATTTGTATGCCATGGCAGCAGCGGTAACGATAGGCCGAGCAATGTCGCTACTTGCTGAGGCAGCTTATAACGTTCATTCTCTTCATTACTAACCCCAACAGGGCCGCCCCATTGTAAATAAAAACCTGCTTGCTCTAATTGCATTAAATTTGGCAAAACAGCGATAAGCGATGCTGCCCACTGCGAGGCTTTTACTCCAAAAGTAATCGGTAATGCTTGTTGTAATAGGGTTCTACCTGCCATCGGTGTCGCGCGGTGACTCTCAATTAATATAGCGCAAGCTTGTAGTATATCGGTTAAATCATTATTGATACGTTTTAAAGCAGGCTTAAGCATCATCATCATCGCTGTGTCAATAACATCTTGGCTGGTGACGGTCTGATGAAAGTACAGTTTTATGTCTTGAGGTAACAAGGTTTTGGCCTGAGCGACAAAAGGAATAGCTGCATTGCCACCAAGGTAGGTTTGCGCTCCAATCTCATCAATATCGAACAAATCTATCGTTAGCGCTTCTTTGGTTTGCTGTAAAATGCCTGCTGGAATGAGGCTATGACCTTCTCGGGCCTCTATAATGGCCAGCTCAAAATCTATCATAGCCTGCACAAACAGCCGATCTGAAAAGCGCTCTACAGTATTAGTATGCATAAATGGCTGATTGATTAATTGAGTAATTTTCATTTAGAATCTCTAATTTTGGTAATCATTGAATAGCATGAATAAAGAACAAGATGAGAAAATACCTGTTGATAGTCCAGATTTTGTTGCATCGCTTGCGGCAGGAATGAGTGTATTACTCACTTTTGATGAAAACCATTCTAGCATGACGTTAAGCGAAGTAGCTGAGCGTGCCAAGATAGATCGAGCAAAGGCTAGGCGTTATCTATTAACCTTGCACGCTCTGGGTTATGTCCATAAAAGCAAGCGTCAATTTCGTCTAACTCCTAAAACGCTAAGTCTTGGTGTCAGTTACTTGAGTAGTGTCCACCATCACGATATTATCCAGTTCTATTTAGAACGCGTCACTGAACAAACTGGGGAGTCGTGTTCGTTTGCCGTATTGGATGGCAATGAAGTGGTATATATCGCCCGCTCTGCGGCTGAACATCGCCTAATGTCTATTACCCTAGCGATTGGCACAAGACTACCTGCAGCTTATACCTCTATGGGTCGCGCGATACTTGCCAACCTTCCTGATGAGCCGCTTAGAAATTATATTAATAACGTTGAGCTATGTGCTCATACGCCCTACAGCATTACCGATCGTAATCAGCTTAATCAAGTGTTGAAAGACGCTAAAGATCAGCAATACGTCGTGGTCAATCAAGAGCTAGATACAGGTTTATTATCGCTGGCACTGCCAGTCTATAAAGCAAATAACGAGCTTATTGGCGCTATTAATATTAGCACCAATGCCTTACGCATCTCTCATGACGTTTTGATCGAACAGTTTTTACTAATACTACGTGATTGCGCGGCAAAAATCCAAACCTACTATATTTAACTCATAAGTTTAAATATAGTAGGTTGCTATAGTTGGCCAAAACTGATAAAAGACATTAAATATTATTGACAATCAATGACTTACATAGTAAATCGTATGTCTACGTCTGCTCAATTAAAGTATGAGCGGTCATGACGTTTATACTCCGTAAAGCATCAAAAACTCACAGGTGACTGTGAGCTTTTTTATATTCTACTTTTTAATTCATTAGTGCTACTAATTGTAATCTCTTTGTAGTAATATAAATCTTGACCAAATGGTCAACTCTATCAAATTGTCTTTCCTTCGCAGTAATAGTGCGTTTTGACAGGATGTTAAAACTGACGTTTGTATAATCCTATAACTGTGCTTTTGAGGGAAATTAACGACTGTAATTAAAGGAGTAATACTGTGCGTTTTAATTCAACTAC
The DNA here is from genome assembly GCF_052259005.1 of Psychrobacter sp. 1Y10. Lineage (NCBI taxonomy): Bacteria > Pseudomonadati > Pseudomonadota > Gammaproteobacteria > Moraxellales > Moraxellaceae > Psychrobacter > Psychrobacter sp. 1Y10. The sequence goes on from NZ_JBQQES010000010.1 coordinate 52,637, forward strand.
CTCTGCTATCAAGCCACTTACTATTGCCGCCTCCGCTATTATCGCTATAGGCGCAATGTCTACGAGTGCCAACGCCAAACGCTTTTTTTCTGACACCAGCATCTCTGTGCTTTATGGTGACAATTATAAAACCGGGCCTGCAGGTGTAAAACAGGAAATAACCACCGTCACCCTTGAGCATGCCTCAGCCTTTGATTGGGGCGGTCTGTTCTTTTTCGTTGATCGCTTGCAAGGCAATGAAGATGTCAGCGGCAGTCGTTCAAAAGATATTTATGGCGAAGTTGCGCCTAAGTTTAAAATATCCGACTACAGTAATAGCTTCATCAAACAGGTGAACTTGGCTGGTCAATATGAGTTTGGAACCAGTGAAAGTGGGTTTGAGCAAGATAACTTTTTGGTGGGTATTGGCGCTGATTTAAACATACCAATCGATGGTATGAAGTATGCTTCAGCATCAATCTATCATGCTTTCAACGATGATACGTTCAGTGATGCCGATGATCAGCAAATTACCTTAACCTATGGTTGGGAGAAGAACAACTTCGTCGTTGATGGCTATATCGATTACTCTTTTAATAACGATGACAAAGCTGATCAGCTACATATTAATCCACAAATTAAGTACAACCTACAAGATGCATTGGGTATCGACAACCGTATTGAAGTGGGTATGGAATACAGCTACTGGAAAAACAAATTCGGTTTTGATGGCGTAGATCAAAGCGTCCCCAGTGCACTAGTTAAGTTCCATTTCTAAACCTTACAAGTAACCATTACAACGCTTAATATAAAATTAAAAAGCCCTGCTTAAACTTTTGAGCGGGGCTTTTTGATGCTTGTGCTATAAATAACTATATATGCAACTACTTAATCTGCCTTTGGCTTCAGCGCTGCACTAATATCTGCCAACAAAGGCGGAATATCGTGCTTGTCCGTCATCACCTCTAAAAACACCATTTTATCTGTCGTTGCTGCGGCTGTCTTTAGAGCAGCTTTCAATTGGCTCATTGTCTCTGCTTTCAATACAAGACTGTTTTGTTCATCTGCACCAAAAGCTTGCGGCATCAGGTGCCAGTTACACTTAGGAATATCATTATAATGCTGGTTTTCACCATGAATGGCACGCTCAACGGTATAGCCGTCGTTATTGATAAGCATGATGACAGGGTTGATACGCTCTTGAATCATCGTTGCTATTTCTTGTATGGTCAATAATGCTGAGCCATCGCCAATGAGTAATACACTACGTTTATCAGGCGATGCGATAGCTGCCCCTAAGCTTGCCGGTAAGGTATAACCAATCGAGCCCCACATTGGCTGACCATAACAAGTCACGCCTTCTGGTAGACGTACATCACTGATACCAAAGTAAGCAGTTCCTTGGTCGGCAAACACTAGATTGTTATGATCCAAATGGTCTGCAATAACATGCCATAGGTCGTCTTGACGAATGGCTTCTTCATCAGTGCCATGTTGCTCATGCGGCCTAATTTCTCTACAAAAGGGTTTTGGTACGATATTGATTCCTGATGTCATGACTTCATGTAATGCTTGTAGCGCATCTTCTAACGCAATAGGAGCAAAGTTCTGTCCACTAATGGTCGCGCGTTCATAATGCAAATCTACGACTGTTTTTTTGTCAATATTTTGGCTAAATCCTGCAGTCGTCGTATCGGTATACTGTACCCCAATTTTAATGAGGCATTCGCAGTTTTCTACTGCATCTTTCACTACTGGACGTGATGCTACGCCTGCATATGTGCCAGCCCAGCGATCGCTTTGCTCATCCAATAGAGTCTTACCCCAAGATAGCGTCGTATAAGGAATCTCGGTATCCGCAATCAAAGCTTTGAGCTGGTCTTGTAGTCCTAAACGATGCACCATCAAGTCCGCCATCAAAGTAGTCGTCTTGTTCGGCAAAAACGCCTTCAATGCTTTTTTGAAATCAGCCAAGGCAGCTTCACTGGTTATTTTCTCTGCACTATCGACAAGCTTAGTAGATGGTGGGTAAATAGGCTGACGTGCCACATCTGGTGATAGTAGCAAGTAGCCTGGACGGTGTTTTTTGAGGGTCACACGAATGACTCTATCAATCTCTGAAGCTGCGTTTTCGGCGGTAAGGTGTGCGCGTGCTACTGTTACTGGTTCTACCATCTTGATAAAGTGGTTAAACACCCCGTCACCAAGCGTATGGTGAATACGTTGCTTAGAATCTTGCAAAGCCGTACTGGGCGCACCGACAACATGCAATACTGGCGCATACTCTGCAAAAGAGCCTGCGGTAGCGTTGATCGCTGATAGCTCGCCCACACCAAAGGTCGTCACCATAGCTGCAAACCCACGCTCACGTGCGTAACCATCAGCAGCGTAACCTGCATTTAACTCATTGGTATTACCTACCCAACGCAATTTGTCAGAATCAATAACATTGTCTAAAAATGTTAGGTTAAAATCACCTGGTACGCCAAATATCTCAGTCGCACCTGCTTCAGCGATGCGATCGAACAAATAGTCAGCGATGGTATACTGTTGGCTCATAGCTCTTATCCTTAAGAATTATATTCATAAATACTAGTAATAATATAAACGGTTGAAAATAATTATAAAATCGTATCTCAAAATTATCTGTGTGACAAAAATCTTTTGGAATACCTATTATAAAAAACTGTTATATCATACATCAATGGTACGATGACATGCCTATTTTATTAAATTTTACTTTTTTTCATGGTGGTTGTTGACAGCCCAGAAAAACCGCGTATAATACGCCTTCATCATCTGATGATAGTTAATCAAACGATGAATCAGCGGGATTAGCTCAGTGGTAGAGCATAACCTTGCCAAGGTTGGGGTCGAGAGTTCGAATCTCTTATCCCGCTCCAAATATGGCTTGAAAAAGCACTAAAATCCTCACTCCTTAAATAGGAAGTGAGGATTTTTTTTGTCTGATTTTCGAGGGTTATAAAAGATTTATCGAAATATCTTTCTGTGTATGGCGATCCGTTTATAGGTACAGAAGCGCTTAGATGCGAGTCTTGGCTGTGTGGCTGTGATATGTGTTATCAGCTTCAGAGCGAGCTTTATGAGCTATTACCGCACTCTGGTTATGGCGGCTACTTTTTAAATATCTTATCTTAAATATAGTCCAATTTAATTATGCCACTACAGTTTAAGTCATACTTTAGTTGGCTTACAATCAAAGCTCCGACACTAACGTTTACGTCCTATAAAGCACTTTAACCACATGCCAGCCGAACTTGGTTTTCACTAAATGTGGGGTGAAGAGTTCACCGTTGAAGCAGACTTTATCAAATGCCGGTACCATGTCGCCTTTTTTAAACTCACCTAAATTACCGCCTTTTTTAGCTGATGGACAGGTTGAATGTTTTTTAGCTAGCACATCAAACTGGGCGCCTTTTTTAAGCTTGGCAATAATGTCTTCAGCCAGTTCTTTGTCTTTTACTAAAATGTGTAATGCGCTAGCTGTACGAGCCATAATGTAAACCCTTCATGAAATATCGATTATCGGGGCATTATACCATTACACACTTTGATTGCTAACCTAACTTGTATGCTCTACTTCTTCAAAAGTCATTATCTACACAGGCGCTACTCTTTGGATGAGAGTCGTTGCCTTTTGAGTGTCGCTGCCACTACAACATTTGCTTTACCATGGTCAGTCAAGCAAGTGCTGCGCCTGAAGTTACCAAACATCATATGGCTCAAGTGAAGCATCAAACACCCAGGGTGAAGGTCGATAACAAACATCAGCAAGTTAAGAAAAAAGCAGTGGTATCAAAGCATCAGTCAAAAAAGGCAGCAGCGCATCTAAAAGCGAAAAGCAAATATCAAGCTAAGCAAACTCATAGTCATAGTCATCGTTCTTAATAACTCAGTTTACTGATATAAAAATAGTGCCCATGTTAGGCGCTATTTTTTTGTTTGGTTTTTATGTGACCCAGACTTTATTTTGTTTATATGTCTAAATCCAATAGTTTAGAACTTAAACTTTTCCCGTGCATATCCTGTGCTAAGGACTTTGTAACCCCTCCTCCTAATGCGCCAGTCATAACAAAATTGAATGCACTAAGATTCGGCAGCTCATAACGGGTGACTTCACCTTGTACGATATCTTTGAACCACTCTTTCACTATTTCCTCAGTAACTCTTTCTTTAATTAATTCATAGTCTTCATTTTTAAATGCTATAAGAGAAATATTTGATATATTCCCTTTATCACCCGTACGGGAATGTGCTATTTCACGTAATTTCATTTACTTTACCTCACGATATGAGATTTTAATATCCGTGTCTGCTTCTGGAATCAAAATTGAGCCTATTGAAACTATTTCTTTAATATTCGAGCGAATTCCGCCACCACCTGCTGGACCATTGGTATAAAGAGACTCCACCTCTCGAACAATAGCTTTCGCGATCACATGATCTCCAGCTCTTGCAGCAACACGAAGTCTCACTTCCAGCATTTCCTGCGTATCGGGAATCTCATTTCCATATAAAGAATTAAGTCCGATAAAATCATAACGAATCTCAACGGGTTCAATATTTTGGGCGTCCAGTCTTTTCTGGATGATTTCTTTTGCTAACCTTGCTCTTTTAACGGAACCTGAACCGCCATAGCTGATTTCTGCCTCAGCAATGTAGCCTTCTTTATATCCTATGCTGGTTTTTAGCAAGCCCGTCTTTTTTTTACCGGAGCCGCCAAAAACTTTAACAACGTTGTCTTCTACTTCCTCGACTTGAACATTAGAAAAATCCGCAATGACATCTGGTGTTAGGTAGTTAGCCGGATCATGAATTTCATAAAGTAGCTGTTCTTTTACCGTTGCTAGAGAAACCACACCACCAGAGTCATCCAGTTTCGTAATATAATAATCACCTTTTTCATCCACTTCCATGATTGGAAAGCCTACGTTCCAAAGCTCAGGCACCTCTTTAAATCCAGGGTCTGCAAAATAGCCTCCAGTGATTTGAGCGCCACACTCCATCAAATGACCTCCTATCGTTCCTTTACCTAGAAGTTCAGTATCTGCAAAAGACCAGCCAAATTCATAAATCATGGGTGCAAGGAATAAGGAAGGATCAGCTGCTCGACCAGTAATAATTATGTCCGCACCTGCTTCAAGTGCTTCCACGATACCTCTTGCTCCAATATAAGCGTTAGCAGAAACGATTGCCGATCCTAGCTCTTTAATATGCTTATTATTTTCTAACAGTTTTTGGTCTTGATATTGATCGATTCTTGATAAAACATCATCTCCAGTTACCGCCGCGATTTTTAGGTTATGCAGACCTTGCTTTTGGGCAATTTGTTTTACCCGTTCAGCAGCTGCTTCTGGATTTGCAGCACCCATATTCGTTACTATCTTCACATTTTTTTCTGCACAAAGAGGTAAAACTTGCTCCATTCGATACTCAAGAAGACTATCATAACCCTCTTTTATATTTTTCATTTTTCGCTGCTGTGCAATGGCAATCGTTCGTTCTGCAAGGCATTCAAAAACAATATAATCGACTTCCCCATATTGAATGATATCAAGTGCTGGCTCTAACCTGTCATCTGAATAACCAGCTCCAGACCCAATTTTGATCGATTTCATAATATAACCTCCATGTAGTGCTATTTATATAATGACACCTGTGATAACTGCCACGATAGTCATAACAATTGTGGTACCAAATGCCCATTTGAATACGAATTTTTGATGATCAGCAAGCTCTACCCCTGCCAAACCAATTAATAAGAATGTTGATGCTGTCAGAGGGCTCAATGGAAATCCAGTAGTCATCTGCCCCAGCATAGAAGCTTGACCGATTTGTATTGGATCAAGTCCGTATGCACTAGCAGTCTCTGCAAGAATTGGCATGACCCCAAAATAATAAGCATCTGGAGTGAAAATCAAACTTAATGGCATACTTATTGTGGCTACAATAATTCCCATAGAACCGCCTACAGTATCTGGAATGATATTGACTAACGAAGTAGCCATAGCAGTGATCATACCTGTACCTGAAAGAATACCGGTGAAAATACCAGCAGCAAAAATAATTGAAACTACTGTAATCATGCCAACGGATTGTGCTCTTATTTGATCCATTTGATCATTTGGTTTAGGGTAATTTATTAGAACAGCGACTGCAAAAGCTACCATAAAGACTACTGGTAGAGGGAGCCAGACTTGAACCAGTGCTACTATAGTCAAGATGGTTAAAACAAAATTGAACCAGAAAATTTTCGGACGGCGCATACTGCGTTCTTCTTCAGTCAACTCGTCATGCAAACTATGCTCCATATCCTGAACACCCAAGCGTTTACGCTCTTTTTTCCCGACTAGATATGCCACGAAAATAATCCAAACTACTCCAGCCACAAAAGCAGGAATCAGAGGATTAAATAATTGAGCAGTACTAACGTCTAGCGCGGCGGCTGCTCGTGCTGTTGGACCTCCCCAAGGAGTTAAATTCATTGTGCCAGCACCGAGAGCGACCATACCGGCTAAAACAATCCTGTTCATTCCCAATTTATCGTATAGCGGTAGCAGTGCAGGAATGGTGATCAAAAAAGTGGACGCCCCAGAACCATCTAAGTGAGCGACCATTGCAATAATGGCAGTTCCTATTGTGATTTTTACTGGATCGCCTTTAACCAGTTTCAAAACCTTCGAAATTAGCGGATCAAATAAACCCGCATTGTTCATCACTCCGAAAAATAAAATGGCAAACCCTAACATGATTCCTGTAGGCGCGACACCAACGATACCATCTAACATGAAGGTTCCTAACTCACTACCGAATCCACCTATTAAAGCGAAAACTACAGGAACTAGAATTAGCGAAACAATGACAGATACTTTCTTAGTAAGTATCAGGCCCAAAAACACAAAGATTGTCAAAAACCCCAATAAAGCCAACAAATTTACTCTCCTTTTAAAAGTTAACTTCTTCCTTCTAATACCTACCAGTCCGCCTTGGCATAAGCTGATAACTTACGTCAAGCTCTAATAGAAATACCACGGAAGGAATACGCTTCCAAGGGTACAGAGATGATTTTTCACATAAAACTGTACCCATTTTTAGTAAAAATTTATGCTTCAAGACAGGCAGTTAATGGAAAAAAAGGGAGATATGGAGAGGTAAAAAATTTCTGCAGCAATATCATCAAATATCGCTGTCTTCTTAGAGGCTATTTACTGCCTTGACCTTTTAAAAGTACAGGCCAAATGGTTTTTAAAGGCGTTATAAATAGAATTGGTGCTGGTAAATGCTGAGAACGAGAAGGTTTTAGTGATTATTAAATACGGTTGTCTTAATAAAATTAACAGTAGTTTTATCTATATAGAATTTATTAACCCTTAAGGCAAAATAAGCGGGGTCGGATGGGAAAAACAGATTACCTGGAGCAATAAAGATATTATTACTTTTTGCATCGTTTACCACTTTTTTGTCATCCATGGGAATACGAAACCATAAAAAATTACCGCTGGGATTGTGAGGATAAAGTGTGAGTCCGTCGATTTTGCTCAGCGCAGTGATGGCGGCGACTGACTTCTCATCAGATATCATTTTAAGAGCGTGTAGATGATTGGCCAAAGCACCGCTGGTGATGAGATGATTAAGAATATTTTCCATGATGGAAGAGGTATTGATGACAGTGATCATCTTTAGCCGCGTAAGTGATTTAATCATCGATTTAGAGGCGACGATAAAGCCGCATCTGATTGAAGCAGATATTGTTTTTGAAAAGCTGCTGACATAAATAACGGGACAATCTTTATTAAAAAAATAACTAGCAGTGCCGTCTCTTGCTAATAAAAACGGATCATTTTCAACAATGAGCACGTTATACTTGATACATAATTTCTGAATCGCCGCCATGTTTGGGACATTCAAGTCTGTCCCTGTTGGGTTATGGGCAAAAGGCTGTAAAAATAAAATTTTTGGATGTTGTTTTTGAATGATTGACTCTAAATTGTTTACATCTAAACCAAACTTGGTTCGCTTAATGGGATTTATATGAACTTGATGTAAGTCAAGCTTACTAAATAATGGATAATAACCAGGGGACTCTACGATGACCTGATCGCCTTTGGTTAAAAACTGTCTGATAATCAAATCTAAGCTGTGATTGGTACCGTAGGTCAGTAATACGTTTTGAGAATCGACAGTTAGCGCGCGCTTGCTCAAGATATCGACAATCAATCCTCGAAGTAACACGTTGCCTGCTGGATCACCATTGCCACGGTCGAAGTCTGCCAACTCAGCGTTGTCACTCGCCTGCCCTAAGTAGAGCTCGAGGTTCAGCTTATCCATATATTCTTTGGGATAGCGTCCCGCACCAGGTTTATGATGGGACTGGTCGATCATTTGCTGTTCCAATAGGTCAATGCCCGTATAAAAAGGGGTCGAATTCAGCATTGGTGTACTGGATAAATCTTCACCGACATAAAACCCAGACTTAGGGAGCGCCTTGATCCAATGTTGTTCGAGTAAGATATTGTAGGCATTTACTATTGTATTCTTAGACACCTTGTGTTTTTCTGCCATTGCTCGAATCGAAGGTATTTTATCTCCAACCTTCTTTCTACCAGACTTAATATCATCAATGACTAATAGACATATTTTTTCGAACTTCTTCAATTTTAAACTCCGTTTTTAGTAGAAGACTCATTAAATATCATAGTAAACCTTTATAAGCATATCGCTTAAACTTTCTAATAAGACCAATTAATCAGTTAATAGGCCACTCAAAATAGACTGCTATAATTAAACTACTAATATTAGACTACTAAGCTCCTCATATTTATCAAGGCTGATTATGACCACATATATACTTGAGCTATGCTGAAAAAACTGTAGAACCAAACTTGGTAAACTAAGCATATTAATAGGAGTTTACCATGACCAAGAAATCAGCACTTATAGCACAGAATTCAAAGCCGAAGCGGTCAAAAAGATAGCCGACAACAACGGCAATGTTTCAGTTACCGCAAAGCAGCTTGCCATTGCCATGCAAACCTTATCTAACTGGCAGAATAAAGCTAATGAAGGCAAGCTTGTCGGCACTAAGCAATATGACCATGAACTCATGGCCATTATAGAAGAAAATAAGCGTCTTAAACGTCAGCTTGAGATTGCCGAAGAGGAGCGCGAGATACTAGAAAAGGCCACGGCGTACTTTACGAAAAACAATTAGTGAAGTACGCCTTTATCAAAGCAAATCGGCAGATCGGCAGATCTTTACCATTACCCACATGTGTCACATATTAGACGTTAAACCATCAAGCTATTACGACTGGATAAATCGTGGCATCAGTGACCAGATTATCCATCGCAATCAGTGTAAGCTGTTGGTTAGAGTGGCGCATACTGAGACCAAAAAGTGCTATAGCTATGAGCGACTGCATGCTCATCTTACAGAGCAAGGATATGCCATCAGTAAATACATGGTCAGACGCATCAAAGAAGAGTACGACATCAAATGCCGTCGCCACAAGCGCTCTAAAGTTACCACCAACTCAAACCATAACAAGCTAATCTATCCAAATGTGTTGGATCAGATATTTGACTCCAGTCGACCTAATGAGTCTTGGGTCAGCGATATTACTTATATCTGGACAACGGAGGGCTGGCTGTACTTATCTGGAGTTAAAGACTTATATAGCAAAGAGCTGGTCGGCTACCCTATTAATAAGCGCATGACAACAGATTTAGTATGCCGTGCACTCAATATGGCAACTAAAAATAAAAGACCCAGCCAAGGGCTGATTTTGCATTCTGACAGAGGCAGTCAGTATTACAGCCATGCCTACCACAAGATCATTGAGCAACATGAGTTTAAAGGTTCGATGAGCAGCAAAGGTAATTGCTTCGACAATAGAGAGCTTCTGGGGTCGAGAGTTCGAATCTCTTTTCCCGCTCCAAATACTTAAAAAGCCTCACTACTCTTTATATGAGCGGTGGGGCTTTTTTTTGTTTAGAAATTAGTGATTGTATAGATTTTCAAACATACTCAAACCTAAGCTGCCTTTTCCTAGATTCTAGATTCTAACTCCTAAGGTCTAAAAGAAGCTAGCTTTAAAGAACACTTATCACTTTATATTATCAATAGCTGACAGTATAAGTTTGTGAACCTCGTCATCAGGATCTACATAACGCATATTACAATAGGTATCGAAACTAAATGAATTCTTGAATAGGTGCGTTACATGGCTAACCATACCTTTAATCGATTTTTTATCCACATCTTCTTTAACCTTTACAATTTCATCCTTCATCAGTTGTAATAATGAGTCTTTATGAATTTTTTTGACTATAACGAAGAACACATGTCCTGATATAAACCTGTATGCATTACCTTTATTTATTCCTATTCTCTTTAAGAAATACTCTGCTTCATCTATATCATTTTCTGATATATTTTTTTCAGAAAAAAACAAATCAAAGCTATTCTCTATTTTATTTATAGTAGATAAATCTACATTCAAATCATTATCAATTAATTTGTTATCAAGAATATTGAAACAGGAGTTAAATCCATTTTCATGTATATTAATATAATTAACTCGCTTTAATAGGACTGTATATCTAGCTAAGGCACTGAACGATATTTCAGAAAATTTTTCTAGAAATTCTAGTAAGTTCACTGTATTGGGTAGTGTTAATTTACATCTTTCAAAAAAATTCTGTAAGTGATATTTTTCAAGCTGTACGCTTTCTCTACTGAAGCCATATGTATGAACAATATATTTATTATGGTTGAAAACATGGCTCGCTTGCGCTTTGGAAGCTATATAATCATAATCACTATCAACAGCTATTATTACTTTCTCGTTAGCCGTATCGTATATAGTCTCTAAAAACCTCTTTCCAGTTACTGTTTTCCCATCTTTAGAAGATGGACGACACATGTATTCCTTAGGGTAATAATAATCAATGAACTCTTCCCAAAATTTCCAATCAGAAGCATCTTCTACATAGATGATGCCATTATCTTTATCTGCAATATTCCCAGACAGAAATACATTGTAAGAGCCAATATAGTCTCTATCAGTAAGGAAATCACTAAATTCTGACATGTTATCACTACGCTTCTGTTGTTATATTTTTTATATCTACAAAACTATCTAACCAACCATTCATAACCATAGCAGGACTATGGGTTACTATTATAATTTGACTTGTATCATTTAATTTTGTGATTTCTGTTAATAATTTTTCTTGCCACGAAAGATGTAATGATATTTCTGGTTCATCCATTAGTATTAGAGAGTTATCGACACTTCCATTTATAATTTTTAGAAAGATAAACACTACTTGTCTCTCTCCAGATGAGAGACTCCTATAGCTTATTGCTTTCCCACTACTTAGTCTTATTTCTATAGCCAAACCCATTTAAAAGTGTTATAAACTAATTATTAAACCCAATTGTTATCATAAAGACCATGACTTACTCACTAGATTTTCGCAAACAAGTACTAAAAAGCTTAGACGAGGGTATGACCATTGCCGGGGCGGCTGAGTTCTATAATCTCAGCCCAACCACCATACAAAACTGGAAGAGACGTGTTCATAGCAAAACAATCAGGCAAACCAAACCCTATAAAATACCAGATGACGTGCTACTTAATGATGTCAAAGAACATCCTGATGATTACCAGTATGAGCGAGCACATCGTTTAAATTGTAGTAAAACAGGCATTTATCATGCCCTAAAGCGCCTAGGCATCAGTCAAAAAAAAGACCTTAGAGCATCCAAAAGCTTGCCCAATAAAAAGAGCGGCGTATCAGGGAAAGCTTGATAGCTTTACGCAGCAAGGCTATCCCATTGTCTATATGGATGAAAGCGGCTTTGAGCACGAGACCATCCGCTCTCATGGCTATGCGCCGATCGGTAAGCCTTGTATCGATAGCTACAACTGGCAAGGTAAAAAGCGAACCAACGTTATTGGTGCTCTGTATGAAAAGATGCTGTTTGCGCTTGATTACTTTGAGACAAACATCAACAGCATCGTCTTCTATCACTGGTGCAAACACAAGCTAATCCCAAGTCTTAAAACTAAATGCGTGATTGTGATGGATAACGCCAGATTTCATAAGAGCAAACGCATTCAAAAGCTACTAAACAGGCACGGGCATCGTATTCTTTGGTTGCCGCCGTACAGCCCATACCTAAACCCTATCGAAAAGAAATGGGCTCAAGTGAAGTTTCTACGCCAAGGTTGGATGCAAAATGACTTATCCAAATTGTTTTATGATATTTGTCCAAGGCATAACATTTTTATTTTGAACTGACTATATATGCGCAGTATTTTGAAAACTAAAAAACAATAATCTAAATCGGAGTAAATAATGATTACCCATGTACCTGATGTGACTTTTAAAACTCGTGTTCGTGATGAATCTATCGGAGGAGACAACCCCTTCACATGGTATAACCTAACCACTGATGAGTTATTTGCTAATAAAAAAGTGGTCGTGTTCTCACTACCAGGTGCCTTTACGCCAACTTGTTCGACCAGCCATTTACCTCGTTATGAAGAGCTTTATGATGAGTTTAAGGCGTTAGGCGTAGATGAAATAGTTTGCATTTCTGTCAATGATGCGTTCGTCATGTACCAATGGGGCCTAAAACAAAACCGTGAAAACGTTTTCTTACTTCCTGATGGCAATGGTGAGTTCACTCGTAAAATGGGTATGCTTGTTGATAAGAGTAATCTTGGCTTTGGTATGCGCTCATGGCGTTATTCGATGTATGTCGACAATAAAGCCATCAAAAAAGTGTTTAAGGAACCTGATTTTGGCGACAACTGTCCAATAGATCCTTTTGAAGTATCAGATGCGGACACCATGTTAGAGTATTTGAAAAGTAACGCTTAACCACATTGACGCTTGACTGTTTTTATCAAGTGTTATCAAGTGTTAACAGGCGTCGATAGATGCTCTAATACTATCGAACTACTGAACTGCCGAACCACATAGCCCTTAAATATAAGGGCTATGCGGTAATTCGCTTTCATACTTTAAAAAACTACGACCGTGAAGAGCGCTTAGAACTTCGACCTTTTGCAGGGCGCTTGCCATTTGCTGCAGGTTTGCCATTGCCCCCAGACTTCTTACCATGGCCAGAAGGACGCCCACCTTTAGAACCCGATGGTTTTCTGGCACCGTCTCTAGGATGTTTACTATTCCCCTTTGCCGCGCCTGTTGATTTAGAAGACGCTTTTGATTTTGACGAGCTATTAGTACGAGCATTTTTTCTTGGTTTATTGCGAGATTTCTTAGCCGCATTCTTGTCTTGCGAAGAAGAATCTTCTATAGAGTTAAGTAAAACAGACAACTCTTTTGGAGTTAAATCTCGCCAATCTCCAACTGGAAGACCCTTAAGAGTCACATTCATAATCCGCGTACGTTCAAGCTTCACGACTTCATAACCAAAATGCTCACACATCCGGCGAATTTGACGGTTTAACCCCTGTACTAGCGTGATGTTAAATACGGTGGGTGCCACCTTAGTCACTGGGCATTTTTTGGTCATCGTTCCTAAAATAGGCACACCGCCTGCCAAACCCTCGATAAAACTATCGGTTATCGGTTTATTAACCGTCACCAAATACTCTTTTTCATGATTATTACCCGCACGTAAAACCTTGTTCACTAGATCGCCATTGTTGGTCAAAAATATTAAACCTTGGGAATCTTTGTCCAAACGACCAATTGGAAAAATACGTACCCCATGTCTAACAAAATCGACAATGTTATTTTTCTCAGAACTTTCAGTGGTGCTTACAATACCCACGGGCTTATTCAATACAATAAAAACAAAATCATCGGCCTCTCGCGGCTCAATGAGCTGTCCGTTGACTTTTACCGTATCTCCAGCAACCACCTGATCGCCTACTTGAGCACGCTTACCATTGAGGTAGACATTACCTTGTTCAATAAAGCGGTCAGCGTCTCGCCTGGAGCAAATACCGCTTTCGCTGATGTATTTATTTAAACGAGTCGAGGAAGTGTTAAACATAAAGTGCCATTTTTACCTAATAAAAAGCCTTTTTTGCTAAGAAAAAGACTAAATTGAGTGGATTATCATCAGCGAGGTGGCTCACATTATATAGGAAATTCAGTACCCATTTTAAAGGAGAGAACAAAATCTAGAAACATGTGCATAATCGTACAAATCGAAGTTTTGTCAAACAGCTTCTAATGATGCCAAAAGTGCAAAAAACCTATACAAATTGAAAGACGTGTGACGGACAAACGAAGCCAATCTCTAGTCGAACTATTCAAAACCACCCTTCTTCTAACAGATGGGCTGTATTACTCAATTTAAACTCAGTATGTAAGTCATAAAACGTTCCTGGGTCTTCAACGTTATCAAGTAAATCGCGTTTATTGAGTGCTACAAACATCGCCAGCGAATAAGCCGGACAATGAATAGACTTTTTGGGATTAAATTCAATATCTGTAAAGGCTTGATATTGCATGACCTCTTCGTGGAGCTGAGTGTTCTGCTTTAGTGCGTTAACATACAGCCAATCATAAAACGCAGTCAGCGGCTCTAGATTCCACTCCATACCAAAATCATTGTAACCAATGAGCTCACCAGACGATTGCAAGCGCTCGTCTTTTTTGGCCTGTCTTGGTGGCACTGTCAGCAAGTCACTATAGGGACCACCATGTTCAAACACCTTGCTCGCCTGAAAGATGTTTTCGACATTATGCTGCGCGCCATTGTGCTCGTCAGTGAGCTTTAAGCTAAGTGGACTGAGCAAAAAACTTAGCTTATTGCCAGACTTACTAGATAGCTCTAAGACGTGGTTGAATCCATATTTTTTACGAATGACTTGATGCATATCGTTGATGGATTTTTTCTTTTGCCGACTGGCAAATCCCACATGCCGCTCAAACCTAACCATATCTGTTTTTACCAGATTGTCACTGTTGACTCTAGGCATAAATACGGGTTTGTGTTCTACAGCGTCTTGTCTTTGTTCCATAATTTGATTTCTTTATTTCGTAACAATGTGCATTATATCAATAGTTTTGTATAAATGTTCTTTCATAACGCTAGTGCTTGCCTTTAAGAAGGAACATTACTGGTCATGGAAAAACCACCATTTCATCTCCTTCCTGCCAAAGCTGATACTTCGTCATCGCTTGTATGAATACTGGGTGCGCCAACCAATGCTGTAGCCAGCGCTGCAGGTTTGGATAAGGCAGACTATAAAAAACCTCGCGATCCACATGAGCGAATTGACGAACAAAAGGCATAATCCCAATATCAGCAATGGTTATGCTCTCCCCTAAAAGATAAGTATGCTTGGTTAGCAGTTCTTCTAAAACATGCAAAAACGCCTCACCCCGTTGTCGATACGCTTCTTGGGTCATCTCAGGGTGACGATCAGCATACTTATAACGATCCAGCCAATGTTTAAATTCATTATCATTTTTGTCAATCAACGCATTTGCTTGGTGAATAACTTCTGTATCAAGTAGCCCTTGCTGATCGTCTTGCTTAAGCGCCCATATCATGATCTCTCGACTCTCTTCAATAACTTCACCATCTATAAGCTGTAAAACAGGCACAGTTCCCTTTGGGCTAATCGCTAGCATCTGTGGCGGTTTATTTTTTAATATTATCTCTCGCAGCTCCACTTGCAACTCAGCAAATAAGATACCAAGCCTAGCACGCATGGCATAAGGACAGCGACGAAAAGAGTACAGGCGATGAAGTGAGGAAGTCATAAATATTTTTCGCAATTGGATCTGGATGAATGAGCTTAAAGATGAAGTCTATTATCTTATCATCAACCACATTGTTTGATACATTAAAAGTTTTACACTAAAAAAATTCATACTAAATGACACATTCGCTGTGTCGCAGTGTGAGTCGGTTTGTGGCAGACTTATCACCAGACTTCATCGATTATTATTTTATAAACAGATACTTAAAGATATATTCACTTTTAGAGATAAAAGCCTATTTTGTATCAAAATTAAGTAAAGTCAAATTACAACGATATAATATGATGACTTATTAACTAAAAGGGGAAAAGTGTGACTTTAGCAAAAAACCCTCGTTTAAATATACCACCGGTGTATATCGAACCAAGAGATTTTGCTGATTATCTGACTATTCAGCAGGATTATTGCTTGTTTTTAGATATCGATGGCACGCTTGCTGATTTTACGCTTGATCCAAAAGACAGCAGCATTCCTGATACAACCTTGTCCCTCATAAAAGACATACAAAGTTGCGGCGTTGACATAGGTGTTGTGACGGGACGTAGCTTGGCTGAAGCAAAGCAAATGCTATCTCCTATACAAGTACCGATTGCAGCCACTCATGGTCTCGAAATAGAATTTGATCGTAATGAAGCTCAAGGTACAAGCTACGACAATACAGATACTTTGCAATGTGATAACACTGAACTTAGTGCCATCAAACTGGCCATTATCCAATCTTGCAAACCTTATGATGACTTTACTATAGAAGATAAGCCTTACTCCGTCGCTCTGCACTATCGCCAAAACCCCAACTTAACTGACACCGCGTATGCCATTATGGCAAAAACGGTAAAAAATCGTGTTAATTGGACATTGAAACAAGGCAAATATGTCTGGGAAGCGGTACCAAAAGGGGCTGATAAAGGCGCAGCTATTTTGACCTTATTAAAAAAGATGCAAACTGATCATAAGCTTTGTCCTATCTTTATCGGTGATGATATCACTGATGAGGCGGGATTTAGAGCCATACAACAAGAAGATGCCCTAAGCGAAAATACATCTTTGACTCATCTTGATCAGCCTATAAAAGGCATGGGCATTAAAGTAGGTAGTGAAGCCACTTGTGCTTATTACTACATACATGACATTGCTGAGGTAACGGTTTTACTGCGTAGCTTTTTAGACTTTTGTCAAAGCAGGGCCACTCTTTTATCTGAATCAACCGCTCCAAATGCCTTTGTTACTAAAAAAACAACGAGATGTCTTATATGAGCCGCTTAATCGTTTTATCCAATCGGGTAAAAATGCCCGATAACAACCCAATGGCAGGCGGACTTGCCGTCGCCCTGCATGACATGCTAATAGGAAACTCAGGCATTTGGATGGGCTGGAATAGTGATATTGTGGACACTTGCGATGACAGTGCTGACAATGAGTTTAACTGTAATGGACAAGCGACTGCAACCGATGCCGATGTTCAAGTGGCGAATAAGAACATCACTTATATGACCACTGCCCTCACCTCTAAACAATATCAGCATTTTTATTGCGGATTTGCTAACAATGTATTGTGGTTGCTGTTGCACGAGCAAGCCCATCTGATTAGCCAAGCGCCAGAAGATTACGCAGGCTATCAAGCGGTCAACCAACTTTTTGCCAAACAATTAAAAAAGATTATTCAACCTGATGATGTCATTTGGGTACATGATTATCACTTTTTAAGTGTGGCATATTATTGTAGGCAGCTGGGCTTAAATAACCGTATCGGCTTGTTTTTGCACATCCCGTTTGCTCCCCTCACATTTTGGCAAAAGCTTGATCAAAGTCCTGAATTGATTAAGCACCTTGCTCATTACGATGTATTCGGTACACAAACTGAGCAAGATAAAGAAAATTGTCTGGCGGTCTTTAACCATTATTTAAAGGACAGCTATTTAAATACCCGCCACTTAACCGATAGTATGTCAAAAACCGATAGCATGTTAAAAACTAATAATATGCTCAAAGAGTCTACAAATAACCCTGCACATACAGCACAAAATTTTGCTAAGTCCAATCGAACGACTGGTGCGCAGTTGGAGCTTAACCTAGACTCAGATGCTCCGCACCATATAATGATTGATGCTTATCCAATCGGTATAGATGTCGACAAAATACAACAACAGGTCATCAACTCATCTTCATATTTATCTTCGCAATATAAAAGACAAATGCCAGAAAAGACTGATATAAAAACAGCCGTCCAGCAGATAATCGCGGTAGATAGAATTGATTACTCCAAAGGGTTGTTAGAGCGTTTTTCGGCCTATCGCCAGTTTTTGCAGCAGTATCCCGTCTATCAAAATCAGCTAAAATTGATACAAATTGCTTGTCCTAGTCGCTTAGATCTACCTGTTTATCAGCGGCTTTATGACGATGTTAGACAGACTGTCAATGAGGTAAATCAGCAATTTTCACTGATTGGGGTACAATCAGATGCTTTTAAAATTGATGATGTAAAGGCATGTAATCTCGATACTTTTGACTCTACGAATAATTGGCAGGCGATTACCTATAGTGAAAGCGTGTTAAATCATGGAGAATTGATGGCAGCGTTTTGGTACAGCGATATTGGCTGGGTAAATTCGCTCAAAGACGGTATGAACCTAGTCGCCAAAGAGTATATTGCCGCACAAAATCCAGACAATCCTGGGGTACTGCTACTCTCTGACTATGCAGGAGCGGCTGAGCAAATGCAGGCAGCTGTTATCATCGACCCGCACAATCCAAAGAGCATTATAGAAGGTCTAAAAACCGCTCTAACAATGCCCTTAAAAGAACGTAAGTCTCGCTATCAGACGTTATTGCAAGGTCTTTGGGAGTATGACTTACAAGCTTGGCAGCAAGACTTCTTAGAGGATTTATACCGATGATATTTTGTCGTTGGTTTATGATTAACGACGTTTAACCCATAGCTAGTCCTTGAGCGTAGTACCAATAAGTGATTTATAAAAATAATTAGGGAACCCTTATGCTGGATGCAAAAGATACTTTATTGCAGGACATTAAATCCGCTATAAAAGGCGTGATAAGTACCGTTTCAACAGATACTGACTTGCCTATTATAACGGACGAATTGCGCCGTAACATATTGAATGTCTTAATCACTTATAGTGACGAAATCCCACATCCTGCCAACGGTACTGATAGTGTTAATGAATCAAACTCACGCACTTTGGTTCGTTGGCAAGTGCTGGCCTATGTTGCCAGTATCGACTTAACGATTGTAAAGTGGTTTGAGTCGCACCTAGATGCCCTAAGCATCTTGCACGAATTGGGTTATGGCAAAGCAGTAAAAGGGCTATGTGCAGTTTGGGCGTCAGAGGGTCACCCTCACCCCATACGCTATCAGCAAGGCAAAATAAGTGGCACAAAAGCGTGGTGTTCAGGCGCGAATATTGTCAACTATGGCGTAATGACTTATCGAGATGAGCATGGGCGCTCACAACTGCTTGTCGTAGATATGCAGCAAGATGGCATTGCGATTGATAATAGTGGATGGCAAGCAGTAGGTATGCAAGCCACTGATACTGCCGCTATAACGTTCGAACAAGTAACGGCTAATACTGCTGGGGAAGCCGATGCGTACCTAGAGCGCGTAGGATTTTGGCATGGAGCGGCAGGAGTTGCTGCTTGCTGGTATGGCGCAGCCTCATGTATAGCCACTTATTTAATGCAGTCTTATCAAAAAAAACCAAACGACTATAAAGCCATGTATTTAGGGCAAGTCAGTACAGCATTGAGTGTGACTCAACAGTATTTTCATCATGTCGCTCAACTTATAGATACCCAGCCCACGCTGTCCCATGAGTTGGCTATTCGCGAATTAAGGGCGCATGTCGAGCAAGTCGCTCGGCAAGTAATAGAGAGTGCTGGACAAGCATTGGGCGCAGCACCATTTTGTGGTAACGCGCATTTTGCAAGATTATCAGCAGATCTAAGCGTGTTTATCCGTCAAAGTCATGGCGCGTTTGATTTACAAAAAATTGGCGAGCTATCTAGCGCAACCAGTGATTTAACAGACGGGCAGGTAAATATATGGCAACTGTAATTTCTAATATGGCTACGTCTGAGAGTCATCATCCAATCGTTGGCGATCGTATGATAGCAGGCGATGGCACCAGTATAGAGAGTTGGAAAAACTGGCAAGGGCTACAAAACCTACCTCGGTTAGATATTGCCAAGCGTTTTTCACCAAAGCAGCGGGTGTGCGTTTTTGCCCCGCATCCTGATGATGAAATATTGGGCTCTAGTGGTTTGCTACAGCAAGTAGCGGTTAATGGCAATCCTATTATTCTGATTCACGTGACCAATGGCACGCAAAGCCATCCAGACTCACAGATTTATCCTCCGCAGCAGCTTGATATTATCCGTCCAAAAGAAAGCCTAGCAGCGTTAGAAGTATTGGGCATTGCCCACCAAGTGACCATCGTTGCGCTAAATTTGACAGATGGCGATGTGTTTGCCGAACAAGAGCAGTTTGAGCAAAAACTGGCCGCTATTATCCAGCCTGATGATATTTTAGTGACGCCTTTTATGCACGACGGCCACCCAGATCATGAGGCGACAGGGCGTGTGGTCACTGCATTTGCTAAGCAGCGGCATCTAGCGTGTTATCAGGTACTGATTTGGGCATGGCACTGGGCTAAGCCTGCCGACACTCGCATTCCTTGGCATCATGCCGTTAGAGTCGATTTGAACGCTGAGCAATTACAGCGTAAAAGCCAAGCCATTACTTGTTTTGACAGTCAAATTACCGTTGATGAAAGTACGGGCAACCCCCCTATTTTATCTGCTCAAACCATTGCTAGAATTAGCCAACCTTGGGAAGTTTATCTATATGAGCCACTCACCTAAATCGACGTCATCAGCTGATCTTGCTGATAGTTACGCCAAAACAACTTTGGACAGTTTTACTCATATTGATAATCATACTGATGCCTACTCAGAAACGTATTTTGATGCCTTATATAACGACAACACTGATCCATGGGAGTATCAAACCCGCTGGTATGAAAAAAGAAAACGTAATATCTGTCTAGCAATACTACCACAGGCAAAGTATAACAATGCCATTGAGCTGGGCTCTGGCAATGGCGTATTTAGCGAGTTATTGGCCCAACGTTGTCAGACTTTGACATGCGTAGATGGCAATCATCAGGCGGTAGCACTTGCCAAACAACGCTTGACGAATCACGCTCATACTAAGGTAATTCAAGGGATTATTCCTAATACGTTATTGAATTTACAAGATACACTGTTAGAAGCCTATCCTTTATCAGGAACAGAGGTTTCAGGCGCACATAACCCTCCTTTTGATTTAATTGTTATTAGTGAGATTTTGTATTATTTATCGCCCACTGATATCGATAAGGTTATTGCTTGGTCTCAGCAAAACCTTGCAATAGGTGGCACTATACTGTTCTGCCATTGGCGATATAGTATTGATGGCTTTGTGATGACGGGCGAGACAGTACATCAACGTCTGCACCAAACCTTTCATACTATAAATGACAAAGAAACGCCGCAAGCAATGTTTAATCATCAAAGCCAGATTGTAGATTGTGATTTTTTATTAGACGTTTGGCAGCGCTCTCCGCGCTCGGTCGCCATGCAAGAAAATCTGATATGACGAATATAATGAAGTATGACGGAGTAAGACCAGTCGCTAAACAATGAGAAACTTATGAACGATATAAAAATCGGTATAGTGATTCCCGCTCACAACGAGGCATCGACTATTAGCGCCTGCTTAGAGTCGGTGCAAACTGCCATTGAACGACTCCCCTCGATCATTACCGCATATCCACTTGTCGTGCTTGATAGCTGCACCGATGGCACCCTCTCTATTGTCAAACACCTAGCAGTCAATCATATAAGTTGTGAGTATCACTGTGTGGGACGGGCGCGAGATTTGGGTATTCGACATGCGATCGCAAAGGGCGCGACGTGGATTGCTTGTACAGACGCTGACACGGTTGTGACTACAGATTGGCTGGTGCATCAAATTGCTCATATAACTCAGCAGTCGACTGATATGATTTGCGGTGTGGTAAGTATCGATGACTGGACAAACTTGTCACCGCAAACGCGACACGATTATGTTGCTCACTATCAAGACAAGATGGGACATCGGCATATTCATGGAGCAAATTTGAGTTTTAGTAGTCGAGCTTACCTTGCCGTTGGTGGCTTTAGTCTCCTACCATGTCATGAAGATGTGGATTTGGTCAAAAAATTTGAGACCCAAGGTTATGCTATCACTTGGAGCAATCGCGTGCGAGTCATCACCAGTAGCCGGGTAAACGGCCGGGTAAATGACGGTTTTGCCGCGTTTTTATCAAATTTGGAACAAAGCAATTTATAGTTGTCATTAGGGCATGGCAACTTATGCTCTACATTATCGATCTCTTGATTCTCTTGACTGATAATTAATACCACTTGATGATATCGCTTTAAGACAGATCACCACCTACTACTGATAATACTCGCAAATACGTTCTTGAACAATTGTCTGTCGCTCAGTTTCATCCAATGTGGCAAACGCTGATGACAGCCGTAGCTGAGCCAAACGTGAGGCTGCGTCACAAGATACCCAATTTGTATCGACACAGTCAAAACCTACCTCTGCTTGTAAGTGATGCTTTGGTAGAGAATTAGGGTCATGTGCCAACTCATATTTAATCTGTGCGATATATTCTGCGAATGGCTCATAAGGCAACTCAAGTACCGTGAATAGCTTTGCTAAAAACTCATCAGCTGTAAAATATTTGTCCATATAGCTACCATCAAGCCCAAGATAGCGATGACACAATACATGACGTAAGCGCTCGCAAGCAGGTATAGTATGCTTTAAAGGATAACCCATAGCTTTGATAATGTCCTGCGCACGCAGCTCAAGCGTGTCTATTTGAGTGATAGCATATTGTGCTAAAGAATGACGCGGATGATAGCGGCGGGTATATTTGGATGGATTGGTTGATTGGCTCATGATATTGAACACCTTAGATTCCTATAACTCCGACAAAAATTATGATATCAGGCACAAATGAGGACGTCGGAGTACAGGCTCATGCGCTTTACCAGGATTGTTTTATATCGCGCTGGAAGTTGCAAGGTTTGTACGCCACCATTTATTATAAGTATGGTTAGCGATGTCAAAACTGTTAAACCCACGATAGTTTGTTGAATGATAATAGCACATCAACTGCTAAGAAATAAATACTGATATGTGTGCTTCTTTTTTAGAATTATTGTTAGTCCGTAACATATAACGCTAAACTACTTATTAACAATCATTAGCAAAAAAGCCCTTTAACTAATGTCACGGTCTTGGTATCTTGCCTCGCCATTCCTATATTGCCAAAGGTGTTTACCACACAGCATTTTTTACCCCTTTATTGGCTAATCTTCTTATCGTATTAGGGCTTGTCCTCATTTTTATTATTTATCGAGTGAGGACACGCTCTAGCATTTTCTTGTATTGGATCTTATGAAACACAACATTGAGGCGAGCCCAGATGCTCGCCGGACTCAGTATTTTCAAGTATTTTTGATGGGCGTCAGTGCCTTTATCATGAATACCACAGAATTTGTCCCCGTCGCTCTACTCAGTGACATTGCCCAAGATTTTTCTATCACTACAGCTGAGACTGGCTGGATGTTGACGCTTTATGCGTGGATTGTCGCGGCTATGTCATTGCCGCTGATGCTACTGACCAGTCGCTTTGAGCGTAAAAGCTTACTCTTAGGTTTGTTTGCGGTATTTATTGCCAGCCACGTGCTCTCAGTCTTTGCATGGAGCTTTGATGTGCTGCTGATCAGCCGAGTGGGGATCGCGCTATCGCATGCAATATTTTGGTCCATCACCGCCGCGATCGCCATACGCGTGGCACCTGAAGGCAAAAAAGCACTGGCGCTAAGTGTGCTTGCGACGGGCACTTCATTAGCGATGGTGCTGGGCGTGCCTTTGGGGCGCTTGGTCGGGCAGTGGTTTGGCTGGCGTGCGACGTTTGGTGGCATTGGCGGAATTGCTTTCATTGTGTTCATTCTACAAGCGAAGCTGTTACCGACCTTGCCCAGTATGTTTGAAGGCTCTTTTAGAAAAATTCCCGAGCTATTAAAAAATCCCTTATTGGTCTGTCTTTACCTGCTTATTCTACTGGTTTTTACTGCGCACTATACCGCCTACTCTTATATTGAGCCCTTTATGCGACAAGTCGGCGCCATCAGTGAAAATTCAGCGACGGTCGTCCTCCTGCTATTCGGCGTTGCAGGAATTGTAGGCAGTGTCATATTCAGTCGCTGGGGTGATCGATTTAACACACGGCTGATGCTGATATCGACGATATTAATGCTTTTTTCTATGCTTTTCCTGTTATTCGTCGTGACCTCCATTTGGGCACTCAGCCTAATTGCCTTGTTATGGGGCGCGGCACTAATGCTGCTGATTATTTCCATGCAAGCCAAAGTCATTATGGTCGACGTCAATGCGCAAGACATGCTGATGTCGATGTTTTCAGGTATTATCAACTTAGGGATTGGTACGGGTGCGCTCTTTGGTGGATACGCGGTGACGCATTTATCTCTCTCAAGCGTGGGCTATGTTGGGGCCGCTATTGCTAGTGTGGCTCTGCTACTCATGCTCTATATGATAAAGCGCTTTTCTGAATTGAGTAGAAGACTTGGCTAACAAACACCCAAATCGTTACTGCTGTTAACCGTAAGTAACCGCAAGTATAGTCGTTACGTTACTAAATAAAAGAGATACACTGCATAAATTCGCTAGACTGGTACAAATTTTTCTTGCGTGCTGTGCCTGCGCCGACAGATGCGGCAAAAAATTTATCCCAGTCTCACTGTAACCTTTTTATAATGAACTGGCTATAATCAAAATTAACGCAATCAGATAAGAACCAGCCACATGCCAGCCACTTAAATGGGTTGGCATTTTTTTATGCTACCCACCACTATATCTTAGCAATTTACATAAACTTCTATAACTTCTATTGAACGAGTGTTCAGGCAAAGCTATACTCATTGCTATCGGACTCGTTTGTACTGCATCAAACACACAAGGATAAGTGTAAAATGGGCAATCTTTCAAGAAAAATAGCTACGTCATTCGGTTTATCTCTATCTACCCTTCGTATTGTGAGCGTGACATTCACCTTCTTCGGCCACTCGGAGAATCACAATGCCTGAGGACATCATTCAACAAGATAAACATAGCACTCCTCCTCTCAGACTAGGCGGGTTAAATTATGCTTGGATTGTAGCCGCTACAGGCTCTATAGCGATGTTCTGTGGACTTGGATTAGGGCGATTTGCATTTGGTATGTTGCTACCATCGATGTCGTCTTCTTTGGGATTAAATTATACTCAAAGCGGAATATTGGGATTCACCAACCTGATAGGATACCTCGTTGCCGTTCTTTTAAGCCCGCTCATTATACCTCGATTTGGTACTCGAATCATTGGTACTGCCAGCCTTCTCTTAATCGCAGTCTCTATGCTTGGTATGGCTTTTACCACAAGCTTTCCCCTACTCTGCGCACTTTACGTATTGACTGGTATTGGTAGCGGCGGCGTGGTCTTACCAATGATGAGCGTCATGTCACATTGGTTTTTTCCTTCGCATCGTGGGCTCGCCTTAGGACTCGTTATGGCTGGCCCTGGCTTTGGCATTATTCTATCGGGCTTCGTCGTACCAAAACTCTTACCTATCTCTGGTCTACTGTCTTGGCAGACGGGCTGGCTAATTTTTGCCGTTATCAATATCGTGGTAGCTTGGCTTACTTTCACTTTGATTCGCAATCATCCAGACGATGTCAATCAAAATCCTTTTGGACGTGTACCCACCTCACCTGTAAAAAATAAGAAAAAGCTAGAACGCGCTAATATCAAGCTGCTGGTACATTTGGGTATCATCTTTGCCATTTACGGCGCTACTTATATGGTTTACGTGACCTTTATCGTCACTAGCATGGTGGGATCGTATCAACTAAGTGAAGCGACTGCAGGCGGTATTTGGGCATGGATTGGTCTGCTTAGTGTCTTTTCAGGCATGTTGTTTGGCTGGATTTCTGACCATATTGGCAGACGCCTTGGGCTCGCGCTGGCTTTTTTCTTCCTTGCCATCGCTTATCTTCTGGTTGGCTTGACTGATTGGACTTTAGGGCTTTACTTGTCAATTATCTTGTTTGGCTTAGTAGTTTGGAGCGTTCCTGTCATTATGGCGGCCTGTGCTGGCGATTATTTTGGGCCTGCAGCGGCGGCAAGTGCGCTGGCGGCGCTGACTTTTGCCTTTTCGGGCGGACAGGCGCTTGGGCCAGTGGCAGCAGGTTATCTTGCAGAGCTTACTGGCGACTTTAGCATCAGTTATATGGTCTCTGGCATCGCAGCCTTTATAGCGATTGGACTTGCTTTGTTGTTACGTCCGCAAAAATCTGCTTAGCAAAAGGCTTTGTTATAGTTAGCGCCAATAAAATGAACGATTGCTCAAAATAACTTGAACGGTCGTTCATTTTTCTTTATAGTGGCTGTAAGACTAACACCTAAACCTTTCGAGCCGTCTAAGGATATCAACATGCTTAAATTTTATTTTCATCAAACCCCAAACCCTATGAAAGTGGCTCTTTATTTAATGGAGACGGGTTTAGCGTACGAATTAATGCCAATAGATACCATGAAAGGTGAACAGCACACGTCTGAATACCATGCGATTAACCCGAATGGTAAAACGCCCGCTATCGAAGATGATGGCAACCGTGTCTTTGATTCGACGGCTATTTTGATGTACTTGGCTGAAAAAACAGGCAAGCTTGCTGGAAAGGCTGAAGATCGAGGTGAAATGCTCTCATGGCTAATGTTTGTCGCGACCGGCTTAGGCCCATTTTCTGGTCAATCCGTGCATTTTAGACATAAAGCACCCGAAAAAGTTCCTTATGCGATCAATCGATATCTTCGTGAGGCTGAGCGTCATTACGAAGTGCTAGATAAGCATATGGAAGGCCGTGAATATTTAGTTGGTGATGACTACTCTATTGCGGATATCTCCGCTTGGGGCTGGGTCGATAAGGCAACGTTTGTATTGGGCGAAGAAGGGTTAGACAACTACCCTAATCTTAAACGTTGGTTTGCTAGTATAAACGCTCGTCCTGCGGTAGATAAGGCTCGCAATATTGCTAAAGACATTCAGTTCAAATCTGACTTTGATGATGTAGCTGCACGTGCCCTCTATCCACAAAACTTTGCGAAAAACATCGGATAACCCCAAACATAAGAATACACATAAAAGTAGGAATAAAAATGGAAAACCAATATATACCCCCAAAAGTCTGGACACATGATGCAGAGAGTGGCGGTAAATGGGCAAGTGTGAATCGCCCCGTTTCAGGTGCTACCCATGAAAAAGCATTACCAGTAGGTGAACATGCTTTGCAGCTCTACTCAATGGGCACACCTAACGGTCAAAAAGTCACTATCATGCTAGAAGAGCTGCTAGCACTGGGCAAAGACGCAGAATATGACGCTCATATGATTAATATTGGTGACGGCGATCAGTTTTCATCAGGCTTTGTCGATATTAATCCTAACTCTAAAATTCCAGCTTTCGTTGATTACTCTGGCACTGAGCCTGAAACGGTATTTGAATCGGCTTCTATTTTGCTTTATCTTGCTGAAAAGTTTGACGCACTACTACCTAAAAAAGGCAGCAAACGTACCCAAGTCTTTAACTGGTTATTTTGGCTGCATGGTTCTGCCCCATACTTGGGCGGCGGTTTCGGGCATTTTTATGCTTATGCGCCCGAAAAGTTTGAATATGCCATCAATCGCTTTACGATGGAAACCAAACGCCAGTTAGATGTACTCGATAAGCAATTAGCAAAAAATGAATTTATCGCCGGTAATGAGTATAGTATCGCTGATATTGCCACGTGGCCTTGGTATGGCAATTTGGTGTTGGGTAATCAGTATGAGGCCAAGGACTTTTTGCAAGTCGATGATTACACCCATGTACAGCGCTGGGCAAAAGCCGTATTAGCACGTCCAGCCGTACAACGTGGTCGTATCGTTAACCGTACATCGGGTGAAGTCTGGGAACAATTAAAAAACCGTCATAATGCAACAGATATCGATAAAGTGTTACTATTAAAACCTAAATGAGCGGTAAGGTGAAAATTATGAGTGCACAAGCGAAGTTTAATCGTGATGACGTCATCGAAAAAGCCAAAAACCTCTATTGGGAAAAGGGCTATCACGCCACCTCTATGAGAAATCTGCAAGATGTCGTCGATATGCGCCCTGGTAGTATCTATGCCGCTTTTGGTAATAAAGACAATTTGTTTAAAGAGGCATTAAATCGCTATGCTAGAGAAGGTGCTGCCAATCTTGCCAATAGTATTGCGCAAGAAAAGACAGTACTTGCTGGCCTAAAGCGATTTATTCATAGCGTCACTGTTTGTAGTAAAGGCACTGCACCCAGCGGCATGTGTATGGTTGTTAAAACCGTCGGTGAGCTCACGCAAAACGACAGTCCAGATTTGCTTGCTCATGCAACCAGCATTTTAGAACGTGTTGAAGCCTCTTTTATTAATACATTTCAGCAAGCCATCGATAATGGTGAAATTAGCGATAATAAAGATCCAGCTGAACTGGCCCGCTACTTTCAAATTCAAGTAATGGGTTTAAGAACTTATGCGCAAGTCAGTAATGATACGGATGCGGTAGAAAAGTACATTGATGGTATATTCGAAGGTATTCTTTAATAAGGTATTTTCTAATAAGATAAGCACCAGTCTTATTTTATATTTAACGTGTCACTTTCGATCAGCCCATCTACCAAATTGATCGTGCGATCACAAGTCGCTGATAGACGAGGATCATGCGTGACTAAAAGCACGCCGCAATCACGTTCGCGGTTGACCTTGCGAAACAGCTCAAACACCTCAGCAGCTGTGACTGTATCTAGATTACCTGTTGGTTCATCAGCCAATAATAGCGGAGGTTCCGTTATAAGCGCTCTTGCAATGGCTACTCGCTGCTGTTGACCACCCGAAAGCTCGTTCGGCTTAGTATCAGCAAACTTCTCCAGCCCAACTGCAGTCAGCAAGTCACGTGCTTTTTGTATCGCCAACTTATCTGGGCGACCTTGAGTCAGCATCAGTGGCATCAACACATTGTCTAACGCTGTAAACGCCTGAATGAGGTGATGAAACTGAAAGACAAAACCAATACTATGGCCTCGCAAGGCAGTACGTCTAGCATCATCCATATTACTAGTGGCCTGACCTAACAGATAGAGCTCACCACTGGTCGGCTTATCGAGCAAGCCAAGCACGTTTAGCAACGTGCTTTTCCCAGAGCCAGAGGGGCCAATCAGTGCAGCAAAGTCGTGTTTATCAATGCGCAAGTCAATACCATGCAATACCTCAATCTCGTTAGGCTGACCAATATTATAAGATTTTTTCAACGCCTCTAAACGCAGGACTTCATGAGGGTTATGAAAGTTATTAGATGTATTGTCAGACATAGTATTAGGCTCATGATTAAACATAGCGAATAGCCACTACTGGATCCAGAGCAGCGGCTCGACGTGATGGTATCGCGGCAGCCAGAATACCAGTGAGCGTCGCTAGTAGCATTGCCAGCATGATCAAATTTGCAGACACTGGAATATAAAATAAACCTGGTCCAAAAGTATTAAACACCCATACTAGAGCGTAACTGGCCACGCTACCTAGCATTGATCCAAGTAAACCAAAGACTGCACCCTGAATCAGAAAAATTCGTAAGATTTGCTGACGGGTAGCGCCAGTTGCACGTAAAATACCAATCTCTCGAGTGCGCTGCACAACGCTGACGGACAGCACACTCGCAATGCCAAAGGCCACTGAGATAGCTACAAAGACAATAATCATATTGGTAGATAGGCTTTGCGCGGAAAGCGCATTCATCAGTTGCGAGTTGGTCTCAATCCAGCTCTCTGCTTGCAATGAAGTCAAGCGACCTACCTGTGCGGCGATATCTTCTGCCGCAAAGATGTCTGCGACGGTTAAATCAATTACGGTGACCCCGCCTGGGAGACTGAGTAGCGACTGTGCCTGCTTCAAATCTAAGTAGACATAGCGAGCATCTAACTCACGTACACCTAAGTCAAATATACCGACGATATTTACTACTGCACTATTCTGTTGCCCAGTTTCTATGCGCAGCTTACTACCTACTTGTACCCCTAAGTTTTTTGCTAATTCGCTGCCAATCAGCACATCATCAGCGCCTACTCGCAGCTCGCCACTGATGAGATAATCTTCCAGCGGAATGATCTTCTGGTAACGTTCAAGGTCGGTACCAACAAGTGCTACCGACTCTAATGCATCGCCGCGACGGACAAATGCTGGCCCTGATACCGTCGGTGATACTGCCGTCAACAATGGCAACTGATCCAAAGTCGTCGTTACCTGTTGCCAGTTATTGATTGATCGTAGTCGCTGTGGGCGTTTATCTTCTTGTATTAACTGTACAGTACCGACTTTGGGCGGAATCACCCGATTGACTTCATCCGGTGACAATAAACGAATATGCGCCTGAGTGCCAAGGGTGTTTTCGATAAGATTAGACTGCAACCCCTGAACCAGAGCCGTAATAAAGATGATAACAGCCACACCCACTGCTACGCCTACGGTAATCATTAGCGACTGCGCACGCCCCTCGCGCAAAAAACTCATCGCAATGGTTGCTTCAATCCATAGTCGCCCGAAGAAATTTTTCAATTTAATTTCACCGCTGGTTCATTACGGGTAACTGAATTATTATCGTTAGTTGAAACGTTGCTATTTGAATAATTGCTACTTTCAGAGAATGGCATTTCTTGTACTTCAGTACGTACTCGCGCGCCATCAGCTAATGATGAAGTTGCATCAACTAATACTTGGTCGCCAACGTTTAAACCTTTGTTAACTTCGGACATTGCCAAGCCACGCAGGCCTAAAGTTACCTTCTGCCGTTGTACTTTACCATTATGCAATAACAGTACTTGGGCATTATCCTCTTGAACATTCGCTAAAGCATCATTCGGAATCACTAGCGCCTGCTCGCGGCGACCTGTTTCGATATTTACCGATACCGTCATGTCTTGACGCAAAAATTGAGGCACTGGATCAACGCTTAATCTAACCTCGACTGTACCGCGCTGTGAGTCAATGCTTGGTGCAATGAAGTTGATACGAGCAGGAAAAGGTTTGTCTGGATAGGCATCAGTGACGCCTATCGCACTTTGCTGCAATGCTAGCCGTGACAAGTTGCGCTCATCAAGTGGCACCTCAATCTCCGTACTTCCATCGAGCGCAATGGTAAATAAAGTTCGACCAGGCTGCACCAAATCACCAGGCTCTACATCACGGGTCAATACCGTCCCTGATACCTCGCTACGTACTTCAGTTTTATCAAGTTGCGCTTGCAAGGCAGCGATACGCTCACGTAGTAAAACCTCCTCAACGCCGCCAGATGCTAATGCTTCTGCTCGCAAGCGTGCTGCTTTAAGATCATTACGAGCCTGATCTTCCATCTGCTCTGCTTGCTCCATCTCTTCATCTGAGATTGCCGAAATCGCTGCCAACTCGCGCCGACGTGCTACGTTACGAAGAGCTTGCGCTAGCTGAACTTTCGCTTTGGACAAATCCACTACGGCTTGTGGTCGTGTACTAGTTATAAGTTCAGCCAACTCAGCCTCAGCTTGACGCACTTGAGCAGCAACGCCATCTGAACTTAGTACCAGTAATAGATCTCCTTTAGCAACTTGGTCACCTTCTTGTACCAAGCGCTCAAGTACCACACCAGTTACTTCACTGCCAACTTGAGTACGTGACGTCGTTACTACACGTCCGGTCGCTACCACCGTCTGTACCAGTGGCATGGATGAGACGCTGTAACTAGGCAACAACGGCCCTCGCCACCAACGGAATATCACAAAACCAACGGCAAGCAGCAGCAGTACGATAACAATCACATACTTATAGTTGACAGCGCGCAATAGGTTTCTCCAGTTCAAATTAAAAGCAGGTATATCGACGGACAAAGTGGCTTATATGTAAAAATTGTAAATTTAACTGTGTACATAATAAGTGTGATAAAACGTAGATTTTCTTCTCAACCTACTTAGCTAACAGCTGTACACAGCGCTGAATCACTGGCGCATCGACCATTTCACCATCTACTTTAAACACAGCTTGTCCACTGCGCTCATATTCTTCTATCACACGCCTAGCAAACTCAATTTCAGCATCTGTTGGTTGCAGCGCGTTTTGCACAACAACCACTTGCTTAGGATGAATACAGAGCATGCCGGACATGCCCATTTGTGACCATAGCTGTACGCGCGCGCTCAACCCTTTGGCATCATTAAAATCGGGATACACCGTATCAATGGGCGGCGACAGCTGATTGATTTTTGAAGTAAGGATTAATTGATAGCGAATCTGATTGGCGACGATATCTGCCGCAGGCGTCCCTACTTGGACTCCCAGATCATTGCATAAGTCTAGAAAGCCATAACTGAATGCGACCAGTCCTGTCGCTTTTGCCATAGCATCGACTTGATGCAAACCGATGGCATTTTCTATTAGTGCAATGACAAATAATCCGGTTAAATGATGAATGTATTCGATATCTGTGGCCTGTTCAGCTTTAGGTAATATGACGCCAGCAAGATTGGGCATCTGCTCGCATGCTTTTATATCTTCAGCAAAATCAGTACTACCTGCTTGATTAATGCGTACCCAAACTGGTTGATCGTCTGCACTATCATAATATCCTTGCAATGCTTTGCGCGCTTGCCCCTTATCCTCTTGAGCAACCGCATCCTCTAAATCAACAATCACTGCATCTGCACCGCTAGCAAAGGCTTTGCTTACCCTATCTATTCGAGTCGCTGGGACGAATAACCACGTTTTATTATTCACTACATTAGCCATATGAGTGAGATTTTTATTGCTAGGTGCCTGCATGTGAGTGTCCATTTTTTTAAATATAACTGTTTTATGAATGATGAAAATAGAAGAAAAAAGCCAGACAACATAAATGCTGTCTGGCTTTAACCATAATGCTAATACGGTTATTAATCAATACTTTACTGATTTATATAGCTTACAAGAATGCTCATCAATTTATCTGATGATTTTTAAACATTGCCCTGCATGATACAGCGTTAATCCTACTTCAGTAAATCCAGATTTAATTCCTCCAAAAGAGACTTTCGCTTCTTCTAAGGTCTTAAATGGTAAAGGGATACTTTCTCTATTACCCGTCAGTATATAGTCTGCAAAGCACTTACCCATTAGCGTGCCTGTGGTAATGCCGCGTCCGTTATAAGCCGTGGCTGTCAGTAAGCCTTCATCGGGCTCCATGACTCGGAAGATATGATCTTGCGTAAAGCCAAAGCTGCCCGTCCACTCATATTGCCATTTAAATGCTGGCAAATCTGGATAATAGCTTTTTTGCACAGCGTTGGCCCATGATTGGTAAAAAGATTTTGGTTTAAGCTGGGTACCGCCTACCGTTCCCAATAATAAGCGATCATCGTCATCACGGCGAAAGCTAGATAACGCTAGTCGCGTGTCCCATGCGCCTGTCTTATAAGGTAAAATACGATCTGCAGCCTCTCCACTCAGCGGTTCGGACGCAATCTGATAGTAATAAACCAGATAAAACGTCTTGGTAATTTCTGTCCATTCGCCTTCGGTATAGGCATTCGTCGCAATAATGACGCGCTCAGACTTTACGCGGGCTTTAGAAGTCCTTGTGTACCAATGGTCATCTACTTTCTCTAATGCTTCAACGGCTGAATGCTCGTAGATAGTCACGCCAAGATCTGTCGCTACTTTTGCCAGTCCTCTGACATAGGCCAGCGGATTTATGGTACCGGCGCGGTGATCTAACAGTGCTTTATTGATACTTTTGGTACCACAATACTCATGACATTTGTTGCCAGTTAACACCTCAACATTTGCACCGCGACGGCTGAGCTGCTCGTATCTGATATCGACATCGATTTCACCTTTAGCGTTGTGTGCCATGTGAATATTACCAGCTTGCGTGGCTTGCGCATCGATATCATAACGCTTGATTAAGTCAAATACTAAGCTTGGCGCTTGTCCAAGAGCTTCTGTCAGACGCTCGCCTGCCGCTTCGCCTAGTGCAATGTTCAAATCATCGGGACGTGCCCAAGTACCTGCATTGACCAGTCCTACGCTTTTTCCTGAGCCGCCACTACCGATCGTTTGGCTCTCAAGCAAAATAACTTTAACACCTTTTTCGGCCAAATGAATCGCAGCCGATAACCCTGTATAACCGCCTCCAATGATACAGATAGTCGCTTGGGTATCGCTACTCATCTGGCTGTAGGTGTCAATATTGGGCGCAGTCATGTTCCATAAACATTGCTCTTGCAACATCTCATACTCCCTTTATCACACTTCACTAATTGAATTAGCAGAAGAAGTGTCAGTGTCGAGCTTTTCTACGGTTGGCTCTTCACGCGGTATAAACTTATCAAGGAACGCCCATAACAAGCCAAATAAAGGCGACAACCAACAGGCAAATGCAAAAGGTGCATAGGTTAATGTCGCAATTCCAAGCGTAGCCGCGACAAAGCTACCACCCATATTCCACGGGATAAGCGGTGACAATAGCGTACCACTGTCTTCGATAGAGCGTGTTAGCGTTGTGCGCTTATAGCCCATCTCTTTATATTTCTCTTTTAATAAACGTCCTGGTAATACCAAAGTCGTATAAACGTCTCCGATAAGGGTCCCTACACTAAGGACACTACCGTAAGTCGTAAAAATCAGACCTAAGCGTGACTTCACGAAATGGTTGATTTTTGCCATGATGGCTTTTAGTGTACCGTAATGCTCAAGCGAACCAACAAAAGCGAGGGCGAAAATGGTCAAGGTAATGACCCATGTCATCGACATGACGCCGCCCTTTGATAGCAACTGATCAACAACGTCAAAACCTGTTTCGCTGACAAAGCCATTTTGTAAGACGTTGAAAATCTCACTAACACCAACACCTTGCAGAAAAAACGCAATAAGCGATGCCACTACGACGCCACCTAAGACAGTGGGTATCGCTGGCATTTTCATGACAGCCGCGATAACAACTACAAGCGCAGGCAATAAGGTAATAATGCTTAAGTTGTAATTGTCAGCTAGGCTTGTTTGTAAGGCTCGGATAGAAGATAAATCGATACTGTCATCACCATAGCCCATACCAATCCATGCATAAATCGCTAAAGCAGTAACCATCGCTGGCACGGTCGTCGGCAGCATACCTCTAATATGATCCCAAAGCTCAACGCCTGCAGCGGCTGGAGTTAGGTTGGTAGTATCTGACAATGGTGACATTTTGTCGCCAAAAAAGGCACCAGAGACGATAGCGCCGCCTGTAAAGTGGGCTGGAATACCAAGACCCATACCGATACCCATCATCGCGAGACCAACTGTACCGACTGTGCCCCACGAGGTACCTGTGGCAACAGAAATAATGGCGCAAATAATACAAACTGAGAATAAAAAAGAGGAAGGAGAAAAAATACTAAAACCGTAATAAAGGATGGTCGGTACGGTCCCTGCAATAATCCATGAGCCAATGAGCATACCGACACCCATTAGAATAATCATCGCCGGTAAGCCTATCTTAATAACCTTTAAAAACCGCTCTTCCATACCCTGCCAGTCACGACCACGCATCTTCATAAACAAGCCAGTGATCAAGATGCCGCAAGCCAGCGGTATGTGCGGGGTAAAGTCTTTAAATACGAAAAACTGCACCATAAGAATCATGGCAGTCAATACTAGAGGGGCAATATCAAGCAAGAAACTAGAAGACGGACCATAGCCGTCGTTCGCGGGGTCATGCGGTTTGTCATCTATCATAATAGATCTACCTTCCTTAGTAGTCGTCAATAAGTCTTGCAACCAATCCTTAGTTGCTTATTATTTTTAGTCTGCCAAGCCTACGTGGAGTATACTTGGCAGTTGGTGTCCGGCGATTTGTACGTAATGTTTTGTGCTGAGCAATATATATTCAATCAATCTATATAGAAGCTACAAATTAAATCGAAACCTTAATTACTGACTGCACACACTTGTATTAACCAAAGCTAATACCTTGAGCAAGTGGTAACTCTGTCGAATAGTTGATGGTGTTGGTTTGACGACGCATATAAGCTTTCCATGCATCAGAGCCTGACTCACGTCCACCGCCTGTTTCTTTTTCACCGCCAAACGCACCGCCAATTTCAGCGCCACTAGTGCCGATATTGACGTTAGCGATGCCGCAATCACTACCACGATCGCTGAGGAAAGTTTCAGCTTCGCGTAAGTCATTGGTAAAGATACATGACGAGAGCCCTTGTGGAACATCGTTTTGCATCTCAATAGCATCATCAAAGTCTTTATAGGTCATGACATATAAAATCGGCGCAAAGGTTTCGCTTCTAGCAACGTCGTTTTGCTCATCAAACTCTACAATGGCAGGCGTGACATAATAAGCATCAGGATATTTGTCTGCTAAGACACGCTCACCGCCTGTGACTGTGCCGCCTGCTTCTCGAGCCTTTTCTAGCGCGGCTTGCATGTTGTTAAAACTGTCTTCATCAATCAGTGGACCGACCAAATTGCCTTCTAAGGGATGACCAATACTGACGGTCTCATAAGCAGATTTTACACGTGGTAAAATATCGTCTTTAATAGATTCATGGACAAAGAGACGGCGTAATGTGGTACAACGCTGACCCGCTGTACCAACTGCTGAGAATATAATGCCCCGTAGCGCAAGATCTAAGTCGGCTGTCGGCGCCAAGATCATAGCGTTATTACCACCAAGCTCTAGTAAACATTTACCGAAACGATCGGCAACTTTTGGCCCGACAGCTCTACCCATGCGCGTGCTTCCAGTAGCGCTCACCAAAGCCACGTCTTTGTTTTCAACTAAAGCATTACCAACATCTACCTTACCCAATATCACTTGAGATAGATGCTCTGGTGCCTCACCAAACTTTGCCAAGGCTTTTTCAAACATGGCTTGACAGGCCAAAGCGACCAAAGGTGCCTTCTCTGACGGTTTCCAAATTACAGGGTTACCGCAGACGATGGCCAGCGCAGTATTCCAAGACCATACTGCCACAGGGAAGTTAAACGCAGAGATGACACCGATAACACCAAGCGGATGCCACGTCTCACGCATATGGTGACCTGGACGCTCAGAGGCAATCGTCAAGCCATAGAGCTGACGTGAAACGCCGACAGCGAAGTCGCAGATATCGATCATCTCTTGTACTTCACCTAGGCCTTCTTCTTTGATCTTGCCAGCTTCAAACGACACCAGCATGCCCAAATCTTCTTTATGCTCGCGCAGCACTTCACCGAGCAGACGAATCAATTCGCCACGCTTGGGCGCAGGAACGACCCGCCACTCCTTAAACGCTTTTTTGGCATTTTGGATTTTATTATTAACCTCATCGACGCTATCTAAGGTTATTTTGCCAATAACCGTACCGTCTATAGGCGTATTGACTTCAAAATCGCCATGTTGATATTGCTCTTCTTTGACACCCATGGCAGACATGTATTGCTCAATCATACTCAATCCCTTGTATAGTTATTTGTAATATCCTTAATAGATATTTAAGCTACCTTGCAACGCGATAACTTGCAAAATAATAAATTTCTTACAGTCATTCCATTTTGGAATAGCGAATAAATAAAACCGCTATATGTATTTGTTATACATAACAGCCCTTCGGCCATAGCTGTTTTATATACACCCGTACTCCTATACAAAACTGTTTAAAGCATTTATGCAGTCTTTTAAGCTTTGAGCTTGTATCTCTTCATATAACGCCAGCTCATCATAGATACTAGCGCCAAGCGCTTGCTCAAACTCATGCTGATTTGAATTGCCATCATAGTTGCTTTGCTTGCCTTGCTGAAGATTAGATTGAAAAATACCAGCGGCACTAACAGGCAGAAAATCTTCGTAAACGATAGGTTCAATCCGGATAGTGCCTTTCTCAATCAAAGCGTTTACTACTTGTTTTGAATCGACCGTTTGTGCATCAACGGTTTCTAAATGAAGCATAGCACTGTCTACATCTGCAGCATTATCGACTGCTTGATAATAAAAGTAAGCGAGCGCCTCATTATGCATGGCTTGATAATCATCAGGGAACGCGTCGAACGCCCTCTCTAAAATTTGATAATACTCCGAGGCATTGTCTGCGTTCGGAGTCGCGCCTAATTGACTGCGTGCTTGGCTAAGCAGCTCGTCATATAGCGCTCTACCCTTTGGTGTTAATGCCACACCGCGCTGCTCAATCTCACCAAAGCGTGCGGTATGATGACCCTGTTCGTACTCGCCGTTTGGGTTTTTAAAAAGAACAGCTTCCTCTAATGCCTTAAAGCTCGTCTGTCTTAATAAAATCGGACATTCCCGTTTTGGCGGCCCCTCTATAATCGCTTTTGGCGGGATGCCCTTTGCCTGCATGCCTTGCTGTACGGTATCTATATCCAGCGTTCTAGGAGTCAAATGATTGATATGCGGGCCTTTAAAACCGACGACATCGGCAATAAGGCCATGCTGCGCTAATAAGCGCTGATATAGCTCTTTTGAAACCGGCGTTTTATCATGCCAGCGAAAGGTTTCTAAAGCCTCTTTTATAAATTGCTCGCCTTCCTCAGCCGTCAAACCGCTCTGCGCTTCAAAGCGCTCAATCAGGCTAACGACATTATCGGTAAAAATTTGACGGTTGGCTAACGCGGTTATGGCGTCTTGTTTTAATGCTTCATCATTAATCAAGTCAAGGCGCAGTAAAGAGGTAAATACACGAAACGGGCTTTGATTTAATGCTTGCGCATCAATGGCTCGAAAAGCCGTAGAATGAACGGGCACGCCAGCAGGTGCCAAATCATAATAGCCCACAGGGTGCATACCCATGACAGCAAAGAGACGACGCATCATGCTAAGCTCGTCTGCTGTGCCCAATCTAATCGCACCGTGGCGCTCCATACTGAGTCTATCAAGCTCTCCGGTGTGCGCCAATTGCTCTTTAATCTCAGGGTTTTGGTTTAGCACCTCAGTATTCACTTCAGCAACCAAATCAAGCAAATCACCATATAGTGGGACTTCGGTTTGGTACATGGTCGACATCGCCATAGAAAACTCGTGGCGAATATCATCGCGACTTATAAACGTATGATTCACAGATAGACATCCTTGTTAAAATCTCAGAAATTTTATTTGACGCTTGTCACTGATTTGAGCAAAACCCTGCCTGCTCAGCAAACGAATAATAGTCATGCGCTCATTCCTTTTTGTCATTGCCGATAGAATGTTAGATTTAATACATGAGTTAGCAAAGAAAAATCACTCCTCTTTGCTAAGACATATATGTTTACATATTGATTTTCAGTTCAGCGATAAGCTTTAGGAGGCTCTTGAGATAAAAAGCAAGTTTTGAATAAAGAAGGGTCTTTGGAAGAAGTCCTATATAAACTTATCGATAAGGGTAAATATAAAACCATTTCAACGATTAAAACACAAAATCTATCGCATTCTCATGCTGGTTAGAGGTTTCAAGATACGCTGAGATCCATTCTAAAATGACTTTTACCTTGTGGGAACGTCCCAAAGATAAAGGATAAGTTATATAGTAAGAGCCCCGTCCTTTTGATGCATAATTCCATGCTGTCACTAGCGCCCCTGATTGCAACTCAGGAGCAACCAACCGCAGGGGTACGAGTGCGATACCATAACCAAGCAGGGCAGCAGCAATGCACGCGTGAAAAGTATCAAAACGCGGACCGACAAACGTCCCATCGATACTAATGTCTTGTTGTTTAAAATACTCATACCAAGCACTTGGACGTGAGCTCAACTGTAGCAAGGTGCAATCGTCTGCATTGCTCGTACAAAATTTTTTATCTTGATTTTTATCATACAAATATTCTGGTTGGCAGACCGCCACACAATATTCATCAAACAGCTTAATCGCCTCCATACCGCCCCAAATGCCATCACCATATAAAAAGGCAATATCGACGTTTTGATCCTCAGAAAAAAAGGGTTCAGCCAGCTCTTTAATATCTATATTAATCAACGGATGCTCTTGGCTAAACCCTTTTAGCGCAGGTATCAGCCAGCGTGAACAAAACGTGGGATGTGAGACAATTTTGAGCACTTCTGTATTATCACTATGTGACATCAAACTGGTGGTCGCCACCTCAATATGCTTGAGAATCTCTAGCACTTCAAGGTAATAAGTCTTGCCAGCTGGCGTCAATGAAATCCGGTGCGGCGTACGATAAAAGAGTGAAATGTTTAACATCTCCTCTAACTGCGCAACCTGCTTACTGATGGCGCTTTGTGTCATATGCATCTCTTGTGCGGCATGGGTAAAGCTCAGATGCCGCGCGGCCGTCTCAAAACATTGCAGCGCAGTCGTCGATGGATATCTTCTAAACGCAAGGGGCTTACTGGTTTCGGTTTTCATCATTTATAATTTTTATCTCATGTAAATACAAAAGCAGCAAAAGCTGATTGACTATCGCTTTTATTTAATTATGCAAACTGCATAAACCTATTTAAACTGGCAAACGGTTTGCGCATTATTGTGGCGACGCTGATCGTCTTATTAATAAAAACTCTTGTTCAAGTATTAAGATTATATCTCAAATTGAGACATTGGATTGAAGGATTGGACAGTAGGTACTGATATTAAGCCTAATGATTCACGCTCTTTGATAGTCTAATCAAAAGCATTACCTTAAAAAAACATTCTATCAGTCATAAAACGACAGCAAAAAGCCGATAACAAAATAGCTATCGGCTTAATGAAATGAATGACAATAAAATAATTAATAGTTAAATCAGCGGTGAACGCATTTAAGCGTTATTCTTAATGCGGTGCATCAGGCTGATTCATAGGATCTGCATCAAAAAATGCTTGGAGCGTACGGCAGTGCTCATCAATGGCCATGATATTTGGGTAAGGTGTTAAATCCACCTTAAAGCGGCGAGCTGAATAGACTTGCGGGATTAGATAGCAATCTGCAAACGTTGGACTGTTACCGTAACAGAATTTGCCGCGCGCCTCATCTTTTGCCAGTAACGTCTCTAATGCAGCAAAGCCTTCCTCTATCCAGCGCTGACACCATGCCAACACTTCATCCTCGTCAACTGACAACTCATTGCGTAGGTATTGCAAAATACGGCGGTTATTAATCGGGTGAATGTCACAGCCAATCATCGCACTTAGCGCTCGTACTTGCATACGGCCAGCAGCGTCTTTGGGCAATAATGGATTGTGCGGATAAACCTCTTCTAACCACTCTAAAATAGCTGGGCTTTGATAAAGCAATAAGTCGTCCGTCTGTAAGGCTGGTACTAGGCCTTGCGGATTAATAGCTTTAAATACTGGCTCAGACTGCTCATCCTTTGCCAAATTAATAGAGATTGCATCGTAATCTAAACCCTTTAGGTTCAACGCGATACGTGTACGGTGTGAAGTGCCACTACGAAAGTAGCCATAAAGTGTCATCATAGTTATTCTCCTGCCTATGTTATTGTAAGTGCTGAGTTATAAACGCTTATTTATCAATGCCTATTTGTAGATGTTAAAGACAGTTTTTCTATATACCAAACGCTCATTATTACCTATATAATTAGCCATGGTAATAAACCTGTCAAACCTAAAATATAGTCATTTTGAAATAGAATAAGGTCGATTTTCATAGCATCCTGCTAGTATAAATTTTACTCCCTTGCTGTGCCGTTGCAGACCGATGCTTCGGAAAATTCATCCTAAATACTGTATTCTTTCTAAAATGAAGCAGCTATATTGATTATAACTATCAAATCGTTTTTTTATTTAACTGAGTCATCAATGTCATCAACAGAAACAACAGCAAATAAAAACCAAGGTGGCATACAGTCACTTGAGATTGGTCTCTCTGTCCTAGATGTACTCATAGATTACCACGAACCTATGATGTTAAAAGACATTGCTGAAGCGATGCAAATGCACCCTGCAAAAGTACATCGTTATTTGGTTAGTCTCATTCGTAAAGACTATGCACGCAAGCTGAGCGATGGACGCTACGGGCTCGGTAACCGAGTCAATGCACTGGGACACAATAGCTTCGATCAAAACAATATTTTGCAGCGCCTAACTCATGCGGCGACTGAAATCAAAGATACCATTAACTGCGGGGTACAAATCGCTAAGTGGTTTAGTGAAGGCCCTATTGTCATCCATTCTTTTGAGCCGGACAGTCCGATCAGTATCATTACTCGTATAGGCTCACGTATGCCACTGGCGTCTTCTGCGACAGGTAGACTGTTTGCCAGCTATCAGCCTGAGACTATTATCAAACCTTTGGTGCTTGCAGAGTGGCAAGGAGATATTGATATCTTGGCCGTCGTTTCTACTACCAAGCCTGATAACGCTGAACTGTCTGCTAAATGGCAAGCGTTTACTAATCTGCAAACCGATATCCGTACGCAAGGTTATGCCATCGTAACAGGTGTCATGTTGATGGGTATAAATGCTATTAGCATACCTGTCATCAGACCGCAGTCTAAAGCCGTCAACGATAGCAGCGCATCTGCTAACGATGTGCTATTAGAGTACGCCATTACCGTTATCGGCACGCCTGAACAACTGCCCCTAGATGATCAACAAGTAATCGATAAAATTCTATCAATAGCTCAGCGTCATCAGATTACTAAGCGTTAGGCTATTGCTAATAGATAAACTAATGCCAGCCCAACTTCTTTTTAAGCAAAGGTAAGTCTGCGCTCACGTGTGCATAATACATTTTTAAACCCGCACATAGATAGCTCAGACCCACCTCCCCATCTGGGGTCTTTATAAAACGGTGTTTGGGGCAATCTCCCCAGCACAGTGTTAAAAAATCACAAGTCTTGCAGTAATTAGGTAGTGTGCTCTGCTTTAAATACCCAAACTGAGTTTGTTTTTTGCTAAAGGCTAAGTCGCCTTGATGAGTATGGTGAATATTGCCTAACTTATATTCTGGATAAACAAAATGGTCACAGCAATACAAATCCCCATTGTGCTCCAACGCTAATGCCTTGCCGCAGACAGCTGCCGTCGTACATTTTTGCGCGCCTTTATTAAGCATCTGTGAAATGGTGTTTTCAAAATGATCCACAAAGACACGACCAAAATCCAAATATATCCACTCTTGCCAAACTATGGTCAAAAAATCCCCCCACTCTTCAGGAGTGACTGACCAATCAGTGACTACTTTATTCATCGCCGTCGATTCAGATATATCTTGTAGCTCATCTATCTTTTTTAATGAATCAGGCTGCCAATGCAAGGGCGCAACTTGCTTAAAATCTAGC
The DNA here is from genome assembly GCF_052259005.1 of Psychrobacter sp. 1Y10. NCBI lineage: Bacteria > Pseudomonadati > Pseudomonadota > Gammaproteobacteria > Moraxellales > Moraxellaceae > Psychrobacter > Psychrobacter sp. 1Y10. The sequence continues at coordinate 95,849 of NZ_JBQQES010000010.1, forward strand.
GGTTCAACCCCAGCCAAAAGCTGAATCATGCGCGGCTCAACTTCATCACGTAAAAATCGATAAACAGCTAAAGGCTCCTTGGCATTTGCATCATTGACGACGCATAGCGCATTAAAAGGAATGTGATAGGCTTTTAAGCGTTTGATGGCAGCCATGACCAAATCATGAGTTGGTTTATCATTATTGGTACGGCGGTAGCGATCATGTAGATGCTTGGGTCCATCAATAGAGATACCGACTAAAAAGTTATTGGCTGCTAAAAATGCGCACCACTTCTCGTCTAGGAGTAAGCCATTGGTTTGGATATCATTGTGAATCACCATATCGTCAGGACAGTATTGCTTTTGCAATTCAATAACTCTAGTAAAAAAGTCCAGCCCCATCAAGGTCGGCTCACCGCCTTGCCAAGTAAATACGACTTCTTTGGCACCAAATTGCGCTTCAATATATTGTCTAATATGCTGGTCTAAGGTCTTGTCTGGCATGCGCGGATGCTTAGACTGATTGAGCAAGTCTTGTTTGTGCAGATAAAAACAATAATCACAGTTGATATTACACGCAGAGCCACTAGGCTTTAGCATCGTATGAAAGCGATAAGCAGTTTGCTGAGTGTCGGATATTTTAAGCTTGGGATATATGCTTGGATTTGTTGCGCTGCTTTGATTTACAGGTACTGTTGGGATACGTTTCATAAGTCAGACTCTATAAAATTCAAAGGTGCTTTTTATAAAAAAATGCTTTTTGCAAATTTTTATAATCATAACGGGTCATAATCTGCCATAACATGTTATTTCATAACGTATTATGGCAGATATGATTTTAAGACTCGATAAGCGTAGCAGCGTGATTGTGCTATACACTATTCTTATCTACGAGTAGGCGACACTTCGACCACACCGACGTCTTTAGCATATTTATTATAACTTTCAATCATGCTGTCTAGTATTTTGGGGTATTTGTCAGCGATATTAGTGGTTTCGCCAGGATCCTGCGCTAGGTTATAAAGCTGCCATTGCTGCGTTGGTATGTCACCGTCCTCCAATCCTGAAAACCTATGGGTGTTCGCCAGTGCTTTAAAGTCTCCAAAACGCACCGTTTTAGCGCCGTTCATTTCTAGCACTTCAGCTTCATAAGGACCTCGTGATTGAACGTTGGGCTGCGTCAACTCCTGTATCAACGTTTCACCATCTAATGGCGCTTTACCTTTAGGTGTCGTTTTTTGTACGCCAGTGATATCCAAAATAGTAGGCGCTAAATCCATCAGATTACTGTATTTACCAGATACTTTGGACTTAGGGATGCTAGGACCGCTGGCTATTAAAGGCGAGCGAATGCCGCCCTCAGAGGTATAGCCTTTGAAAAGACCAAAAGGCATGTTAGACGCTTGTGCCCAGCCTAACCCTTGTGACACATAACTATCAAAGTTACCCATATTTTCAAGCGAGTTGTCATGATCATTATTGACCCAATCTTTCCAGCGTCCTGCGGTCTCACGATATTTACCGGCAGCACCATTGTCTGAGAAGAAGAATATGTAGGTGTTGTCTAACTCACCCTTTGCTTTGAGGCTATCTATTACTCTACCAATATTAGTATCCATATTATCGATCATGGCGGCATAGATTTGCATGCGCTTGATTTCTTTTTGTCTCTCATCGACACTATAGCTATCCCATTCAGGTACACTTACCATCGCAGGTTGTTTGGCAGTTTCAGGGATAAAGTTTAGCTTTTTCGCATTTTTAAAGCGTTGCTCGGCAAGCGCACGTGGACCGTCTAGATAATAGTCACTGTACTTTTCTATATCTTCGCGCGGCGCTTGCAAAGGAGAATGCGGGGCTGTGAATTGTAGATAAGCAAAGAAAGGCTTATCGTCTGGACGAGTATTTAAAGAGTCCATCAGAAAATTAACATAAGAGGTCGATGAGTAAAAATCATCAGGTAGTTCAGTAAGCTCGCCATTTAGACGATAGGGCTGATCGCCATCAGGACCGTCTGGATAATTATCACGTTTATAATGATTACCATCACCTTTTAAATACACAAAAGATTTATCAAAGCCCCAGTTAGTAGGTGCGTCTTTGGCTTCGGTACCTAAATGCCATTTACCAGACATCACTGTAAAATACCCTGCTTGCTTCAAGCGCTGCGCAATCGTTAGAGCTTTGTCATTGAGATGACCGACATAATCAGGGTCCTTGTTTTGCTCAGGTGTATTAAATACAAATAAATTACCCAAGCCGACTTCATGCGGATCAGAACCAGTCAAAAAGGCTGCTCTAGACGGAGCAGAATATGGCGTCACCGAAAAGTCGGTGAAGCTTATACCATTCTCTGCTAGCATTTGAAGATTGGGCGTTTGTATTTCGCCACCATAAGGAGAGATATCTGAAAACCCTAAGTCATCCGCCATGATGACTAATACATTGGGTGGTTTTTGCTTATCAGTATCGTTAGTAGGAACAGTTGCTGCATGTCCCAATGACATGCCAGTCAGCATCACCCCTGAGCCTATAGCCAGCTTATTGTTAAAAGTGTTCATTGCTATATCCTTGTATAGTTGTAAGTACATTCCATCGTGTCAATTAATACATTTTTAAATAAGCGCAGGCTTATCAAATCGTTCATCTGATAAGCCTGCTTTTTAACCAAGCAGCACCAAAGAGATCGCTGGGAACGCAACCAGAATAACCAAGCGAATGACATCAGAGACAATAAAC
>NZ_JBQQES010000011.1:0-78565 GCF_052259005.1 Psychrobacter sp. 1Y10
GTTTATTGTCTCTGATGTCATTCGCTTGGTTATTCTGGTTGCGTTCCCAGCGATCTCTTTGGTGCTGCTTGGTTAAAGCTGATGAATAATAAGCTTTAGAATTAATCTCTTTAGGCCATATCGTTATTATAACGGTATGGCTTTTTTGTGGATTTTGTATAAGACTGTTTACTCCAATGCTACCTTGTTAGATTTAGATGGTAATGCTCAGACAAATGATTAATAGTATTTAACATCTTAATTTTACTAATTAAATGATATTGGCGTATCAGTTCTTAAGATTATAAGAACACTGAAGATGTAGTAAACTGGTCACCTAAAATGTTGAATATATGAAATATTATAAGTAGAGATAGTCATGGCAGTTGATTTTAGTAATACCTTGATAGTTGCAATTTCTGCAACAGCGCTATTTGATTTATCAGAATCAGAAAACCATTTATTGCAATTGTTGCAACAAAGGCCTGATAATGCCGTCAAAGAATTTCGTGATTATATGGCAGTACGTGAGAATGATGATTTGAACATAGGTGCAGGTTATCCGCTCATTCAGGCTCTTCTTAATTTAAACAACTACAATCAGCCACCAATAGATTCAGATGTTGAAGCCCCTTTAGTAGAAGTTGTTATTGTCTCAAAAAGTAGCCCTGATACTGGTATTCAAGTACTCAATGCCATACGCGCTCATGGACTAAATATATCACGTTCAGCTTTTATCTCTGGCAGTCCGGTTGCACCTTATATTGCAGATTTTAAAGTAGACCTATTTTTGACTACCAATCGTGACGACGCGCAACAAGTTGCAGATGCTAATATCTGTGCTTGTGCGATACTTGATGCCACGCCTGTAGATACCTATGAGCTTGATACTGAGCAGTTGCGTATAGCTTTTGATGGCGATGCTGTACTGTTTGACGATTCAGGAGAGTTGTTATATAAGCAACAAGGTTTGCAGGCTTTCCATGAACGTGAAGCATTGATGCGTGATTTGCCGATTGAGAAAGGTCCTTATGCTGAACTGTTAATTAAGCTTTCAAGCTTACAGGAACGTTTACCAGCACGGCTCGATCATTGTCCAATAAAGATTGCGCTAGTGACAGCTCGTAATGCACCCGCTGATTTACGCGCTATCAAGACGCTACGTGAGTGGGGCGTAGATGTTGATATGGCATTTTTCTTAGGAGGGCTTGAAAAAACAGCAGTACTTAAGACCTTTGCACCGCATATCTTTTTTGATGACTCCATTCAGCATATTAACGCGGCTCGTCACTTTGTTCCTACTGCATTGGTGCCTTATCACTCAACGTCTTTACTATATGCTAATAGTTATTTAACTGCTAACAAAGATACTTCGCTATTACCCTTTACCTCCGCACAGCCTGTTATTTCTTCTGTAGACCATTAATATAAAGTTAAAAGAGAGGATCAAAGATGAATTGGCGACAAGTATTAGCATTGGTGATGGTTCGACTTAAGCAGGTTATTGGCTTATATGCTTTTGTACTTGTACCAATGTGGGGGATGTTTTTTTTAAATGAGTTTGTATTATTTGGACTGTGGAATATTTTTGGTATTGTGCCACGTGCATTAGACATAGGCAGTATGATCGGCATAGTTGCTTCATGGACAATGCATGGTAATTTTTCTCACTTACTCGGTAACACAGTAACCTTATTACAGATTTTATTTTTGTTTGGGTTTTTTGAAAACAACGCTTATCGCACCGTTTTTAAATTGGTTGTCGCCTCAGGAGTAGTTACGTGGGTCATTGGTTCGCCATTATCCATACATATCGGTGCTTCAGGGCTGTGTTTTGCCATGCTCGGCTATATGATAGGGGGAGCCTTATTCGCTAAGCGTTGGGGTTACTTACTGGCCTGTATTGTCATGGGAACAGGTTATTGGCTTATTATCAAACAAGGACTGATGCCACAGTCTGGTATCTCTTTTGCCGCGCACTTTGGCGGTTTATGCGCCGGCTTGCTATTAGGAGCAAACTCGAAGCATCATTATACGAGTACGACCGTTCGTAGTTAGGCTTTAGTGGGGCAGACGCTGGTATATAGTAGCTCATCTTTTGCCAAGTCTCGCCATGCAGTTGTTTGTCTCACATGCTCATCAATTGTAAGCGTACTGCCTTTTTCTGGTAGTACGTAATCTGCACGTGCAGGAACACTACAGTCTATAACTTGTGGAATTTTCTGCACACTCCTACGTCTTTCAAACAAATACAAATTGACCAAATATATATCCGAGTTGTCCAGCTGTACGCTCGCATTATCAACATCTGCTGCTATAAAGCGTAATATTTGTGGTTTAACGTAAGACCATGGACGAAACCATTCTGTACTTTCAGCTGTTTTAATAACGGTTACACCTTCAGGGAGCTTAGCGACTTGCTGATGATACCAGTTATATTCTTGATGAATCTGAAAACTAAAGATACCAATAGCGGCAAATAGAGGGATTAGCCATTTTGGTGCGCGTTTACCAGCCAATTTACTGAGGTGAGTTATGATAAGTGCTAATCCAGCCATACCAAAGGCAGCAGCTATGGTGGCAATAAACTCAAAAAGCATAAAATATTCCTTAACATAATAGCCATGTTTGATAAGAGGCATCTAACAAAGTAGAACATATCAACTCTTGTGAGATAATTATTAATTATGAGATAAAAAAATCACTCACAAGCAGTTACTGCCTGTGAGTGATATATAATAACAAAGCATATATCATTGTACGTAAGACTAGTGATCTATTGCACCACCAGCACCGCGCGGAGAACGTACGCTCTCAACCAATTCTTGAATATGCATCGGTGGAGGCGCAGTAGCGTAAGATACCACAAAGGCTACGATAAAGTTAAGTAGCGCACCAATCGCACCAAATGATAATGGCGAGATACCAAACAACCAATATTCAGCAGTATCAGGGAAGTTGGCAGTACCACTAATAAAGAACCAGCCTTTGAAGACAAATATGTAAACCAAGGTCGTAAGTAGGCCGGTAAGCATGCCACAAATAGCGCCTAAGTTATTAATGCGCTTGGAGAAAATACCCATCATTAGCGCTGGGAACAGTGAGGCACCTGCAATACCAAAAGCCAATGCAACGACCTGTGCGGCAAATCCAGGTGGATTTAGTCCGAGCCAAGTAGCCACAACAATAGCGACCGCCATAGAGATACGAGCGACTTGTAACTCACCTTTATCAGTGATGTTTGGATTTAAGTTACGTTTGATTAGATCATGACTAATGGCTGATGAAATTGCGAGCAATAGACCTGCTGCTGTCGATAATGCTGCTGCCAGGCCACCTGCAGCAATTAGACCAATAACCCAAGGTGGAAGCTGTGCAATCTCAGGATTCGCCAATACAATGATATCATTGTTGACATCAAGCTCGTTACCAGCCCAGCCAGCATCAGCAAAGCGACCATCAAGCTCTTGATCATGAGCGTCTTGTGCTTTTGCTACCGCCGCAGTAGCTGCAGCAACGTCGCCTCCTTCAGATTCAGCTGCTGCTAATGCCAACTTAGCATTACCAAGACCACTATCAAAGTATCTTTGAATACGGCCATCGTTATTTAGATCATTATACTTAATGAGACCTGTATCTTCCCAAGTTTTCATCCAATCAGGACGCTGATTGTACTCAAGCGCAGGCTGATCAACCCCTTGCGGGTAAATAGTATCGTTTAAGTTTAGACGCGCCATAGCACCAACTGCAGGGGCTGTAAAATATAGCAAAGAGATAAACACTAGCGTCCAACCTGCAGTCCAACGCGCATCAGCCACCTTAGGTACAGTGAAGAAGCGAATGATAACGTGCGGTAGACCTGCTGTACCGATCATAAGCGACAAGGTAAATAACACCATATTAAGCTTATTAGGCACATCAGCAGTATAAGCTTCAAAACCTAAGTCAACCACGATCTGGTCAAGCTTAGTTAATAATGGAATACCTGATTCTACGTGTGTTGAAAATAAGCCTAATCCTGGAATAGGGTTACCAGTTAGCTCAAGTGAGATGAAGACCGCAGGGATAGTATATGCAATCATCAAGACCACATACTGCGCAACCTGTGTATAAGTAATCCCTTTCATACCACCTAGTACGGCATAGAAGAAAACCACGACAGCAGCAATAATCAGACCCGTATCATTCTCAACTTCTAAAAAGCGTGAGAAGGCAACACCAGCACCTGTCATCTGACCGATAACGTATGTGGTAGACGCCACAATCAAACAAACCACGGCAATCATAGCTGCAGTCTTAGAATAAAAGCGATCGGCAATAAAATCAGGAACGGTAAACTTACCGAACTTACGTAAGTAAGGAGCAAGTAACATGGCTAGTAGAACATAACCACCAGTCCAACCCATTAAATAAGTGGACGCACCATAGCCACCTGCTGCAATAAGACCTGCCATAGAGATGAAAGACGCCGCACTCATCCAATCAGCCGCGGTCGCCATACCGTTGACGACAGGGTGAACGCCGCCGCCTGCCACATAGAACTCACTGGTCGTCCCAGCTCGAGCCCAAATAGCAATACCGAAGTAGAGCGCGAAAGATAGCCCTACAAAAATAATATTAATGACATACTGACTCATGGCTTATTCCTCATCTACGCCGTATTGTTTATCCAACTTATTCATACGCCAAGCGTAGAAGAAAATTAAGATAATGAATATACCAATGGATCCTTGCTGCGCAAACCAGAAGCCTAAGTCAGCACCACCGAATTGAATTCCTGCAAGTAGCGGACGTAATAAAATAGCAAAGCCATAAGAACATAGAGCCCAGATAACAAGGCTACCTAAGATGAGACGGACATTGGCACGCCAATAACCGGATGGGTCGTTGTGGTTTTCCATAGGACAACTCCTTTTGCCTGACATAAATACAAGACTAATAATTGAGTTTTAATAAGTCATTATGGTTTAGCATATACTGTCTAAAGCTGTATCGTTTATAGCGAAAGAATAGAGCCACAGGGTACAAAAAACTAAAACAGAATGACCAATCAATATTATTAATCAAAAATTACCAACAACATGGATAAGCTTGAGGCGATTTCTTGTAACACTAAAATCTTATAAAGATATAATCACTGGTGCAATATCGCTGACAATGTAACGTAGTAACGTATCTTAGAGAACAGCGTAATTTAAAAATTCAAAGGAGGTTTATATAAATTAACACTCCGTCGTTTTTATCCAACCTTTTGAATATTCTGTTTGTTAAACTCTATTTGACTTGTATCTGAGGTAGATAAAGTTAACAATACAAATTTGATCATAAATAAGTTTATTATTGATTAAACAACATCACTGTAATCGTTATTTTTACACATATGTTTTACACTTGCCAAAACTAAAAATGTATATAAGAATTATAGACAACTACAAAATCTGTACATCTGTTATAAAAGTCAAATAACAATATTGTTATTATTAAACTGGTTAGTCATAAACTTATTAGGAATATATACAATATTTACTCAATTAACAATAATTAAATGTAAATTACTTATTGTAACTAAATGTTTATTTAGCAGAAACTTAATATTAATTATGGTGCTGATTGGAACAAAAACGATTTCTCAACTATCGTTTTAGACTGAAAAATAGTAAATTTCCTTGTTATCTTAATGGTTATATTCACTTTACGCCATTTATTTTATAAAAAAATTAACGTAAGTAGTAACGTAGGTTGATAGGGGGCACGCGAATAATGATAATTTGACTAAATTCTTTGTATATTTAAGAGAATTATGTTGGTTTAAGCTTATTGCCTTCTAGTCGGTTAGAGTAAAAGAGCCAAAACACTCATAGTGAGTTAAAATATAGATACAGGAATGTTCGGTTTGGTTACAGCCAATGTAATCATATAAGGCATTTTAAGAAAAGATCGAAGATAACCTTCGTAGTAACGGTTACTGATGGCGTTGCGCTCTGGCTTTAAAGACAGCGCTAACTACAAAACCATCGGACAAACAATATAAGCTTATGATGCAGTTTACAGCATCACTAATATATGAAATGAAGGTGAAAGTATGGGCGAAGGGATAGCAAGTTGGTTTAACAATATCGTAAATTACGGTGTTAGTATCATTTGGGGTAATAACGATTGGTTAATTGTTAATAACCCTTGGTACGGATTATTAATGTTCGTATTAATTGGTGCAGGTCTTTATTTTACAGTGGTCACACGCTTTATTCAGTTCCGCCATTTTGGACATATGTGGAAACTATTACGTGTGTCTAATCAAGGCCGCAAAGATGGTGGTATCAGCTCGTTTGAAGCTTTGATGACCTCTCTTGCTGCACGGGTTGGTACGGGTAATTTGGCAGGGGTCGCGATAGCCATTTATCTTGGCGGGCCTGGGGCTGTGTTTTGGATGTGGATGACTGCAATCGTTGGTATGTCGACCAGTTTTATCGAGTCGACTTTAGCGCAAGCATACAAAGTACCTCATAGCGATAACGTGTACCGAGGCGGACCCGCTTACTATATCGAAAAAGGCTTAGGTAAACGCTGGCTTGCGATATTTTTCTCCATATGCTTGCTCGTTGCGTTTGGTTTGGCTTTTAATGGTGTTCAATCAAATACTATCGCACAGGCAACCAACGAAGCATTTGGTATTCCTACGTGGATGACGGGCGTAGTATTGGTGGTATTGGTCGCACCAGTAGTCTTTGGTGGATTACGTTCGGTCGCGCGTATTGCAGGTAAAATTGTCCCAGTAATGGCCATTTTATATATATTATTAGCGCTATTTATTATCGTCACTAACTTTAGTCAATTTCCATCTGCTATCGCATTTATTGTCAAGTCCGCATTCGGTTTTGAGCAAGCAGCAGGCGGTGTCATTGGTTATGGTATTGCTCAGGCAATGATTAACGGTATCAAGCGTGGTCTTTTCTCCAACGAAGCCGGTATGGGTTCAGCACCTAATGCTGCGGCAACTGCTAAAAGTTATCCAGATCATCCAGCGGTGCAAGGCTTTATGCAAATGCTAGGTGTCTTTATGGATACATTGATTATTTGTACTGCCACAGCCTCCATCATTATTCTGTCAGGTGTGGTTGATCCAAACGTTGAACAAGAAGGTATTCAGCTAACGCAGTTGGCTTTATCACAGTATGTTGGTGATCTGGGTGTTATATTCGTTGCTATTGCTATTTTCTTTTTCTCATTCACCTCTATCATTGCTAATTACAGTTATGGTGAGTCTAATCTTGAGTTTATCTCTGGTGCCAAAAACGCCAAAGTTATGATTATGATTTTCCGCTTTATGGTATTAGGGATGGTGTTCATCGGTGCCATCGCAAGTCTACCTGCGATATGGAACTTTGCTGATTTATCTATGGGGCTTATGGCCTTAACCAACTTAACAGCCATTCTAATCCTATCACCTGTGGCACTTAGAATATTACGTGACTATGAACGTCAAGTAAAAGAAGGCAAAACTGGAGACCAAATCAAATTTGACCCTGATGACTTTGTTAAGTTGAAAGATGAGGCAAATCGTGATGCTTGGACCGACTAAGCTTTATTTTAATAATTAGATAGATAAGTATAAAAAACCGCCCTTAACGATAAGGGCGGTTTTTATTGGAAAGTAGCTAGCTGTTTATAATGAAAATTATCTAAAACATGATTTACATGTTTGGATAGTTAGGACCGCCGCCGCCTTCTGGCGTTACCCATGTAATGTTCTGTGACGGATCTTTAATATCACAAGTTTTACAGTGGACACAGTTTTGCGCGTTGATAACAAACTTTGCGCCTTCAGCGTCTTTTGTCACTTCATAAACACCAGCTGGGCAGTATAAACGTGCAGGTTCAGCATACAACGGTAAATTAATAGACACAGGTACTGTCGGATCTGTCAGTTTCAAGTGTGTGGGCTGGTTTTCTGCATGATTGGTGTTGGAGATAAATACTGAAGACAATTTATCAAAGACCAGTTTACCATCAGGTTTAGGATATACGGGCTGATATGCATGAGCTGCACGCTCTAGCTGATCGTAATCCTTTAAATTATCATGAATAGTCAATGGCATTTTGCCACGTAGGATATTTTGTTCGATGAAGTTAAAGGCACCACCCATCCATTGGCCCATACGGTGCATCGCAGGCGCGAAGTTACGTGCTTCATAATTATCTTCATAAAGCCATGATTCTTTGTACATCGTGCTGTATGCCACCACATCATCATGCTGACGATCGGCTTGTAGTGCTTCAAAGATGGCTTCAGCTGCAAGCATGCCTGACTTCATTGAAGTATGTGTGCCCTTGATTTTTGCTGGATTCAAAAACCCTGCATCATCACCCACAAGTACCCCACCTGGGAAAGTGAATTTTGGTAAAGAGTTTAGACCGCCTTTGGTCAAAGCGCGCGCACCATAAGAGACGCGTTTACCATCTTCTAGGATATTGCGAATAAGCGGATGTAACTTTAGACGTTGCATTTCATCAAACGGTGACATGTATGGATTAGAATACGATAAGTCAATCACCATACCAAAGCTAACTTGATTGTTTTCGTCGAAATATAACCACCAGCCGCCTGTCGACCCCGTGTCAGTTAAAGGCCAACCTGAGCCATGCATGACCACACCCTGCTCATGTTTATCTGGTGCAATTTCCCATAGCTCTTTTAGACCGATACCATAATGCTGCGGATCAGAGTCTTTATCTAGGCTAAAACGGCTAATTAAGCGTTTGCCAAGGTGACCACGACAACCTTCAGCAAAAATAGTATATTTTGCCAGTAATTCATAACCTGGCTCAAAACTGGCTTTGGCTTCACCATCGGCGGCTACGCCCATATCACCGGTCAAGATACCTTTTACTGACCCATCATCGTTGTATAAAATATCAGAAGCTGGGAAGCCTGGGAACATCATAACTTCCAGCTCTTCTGCCTGCTCAGCAAGCCAGCGTACAACATTGGCCAATGAGACAATATAGTTGCCTTCGTTATGCATACTGGCTGGTACGATTGAGTCCATCAGCTTGGTACTTTTAGTCTCAGAACCTAGCATGTAAACACGGTCTTCGATAGCCGGCACGTTTAAAGGCGCGCCTTTAGCTTTCCAATCAGGTATCAATTCGTCCAAAGCACGTGGCTCAATCACCGCACCTGATAACGTATGTGCGCCAAACTCAGAGCCTTTTTCGACAACACATACCATAAATTCGTCATTGCCTGCTTCAATGGCAAGCTGACGTAAGCGAATAGCCGCAGACAGACCTGCAGGACCGCCGCCGACGATAATAACGTCGAACTCCATCGATTCGCGCTCAATTTCAGGCTCTACTGGTTCAGGCTCAGGTGCTGTATCAGCAGGTGCTTTATCAACAAGGTTGTCTTCAGCGGCTTCTTCTTTGGTAACTTCTTCAGTGACAGCAGCCTCAGTTGACGCTTTTTCAGCAGAGTTGTCTTCTACATTGTCTTGTGTATTTTCTGGCGATTCTGTCGTGGATGTATCTACAGTACTTGGTGCGTCAGTATTAACGATATCAGCATCAATGACTGGCGTTTGTTTATCTTGCTCTTGCATACCTACTCCTAAACTCTATAGTGGCTTATCTCTGGGTATCACGTTCGCACTTAAATAATATGCTTGCGACACAAGTACCTCTCAGACATATGGCTGCCCGATAAAAACTGTCTTTGCGGCTTTAATCGACAATATCTTCATTGAGATCATATTAATGAACAACATAATAAAGGACAATCAAAACGACATAATTATCGTCATTTTAATAAAATTCGTTACTCATTATAAAAGAAAAGTCCTATAAACACGATACGCATTTATAGATATCAGTGTTAAGGTAAGACTAATACGATGAGCATCTAAAGTCTAATCGTTTTATCATACCCGAAACTATAATTAATAATAGTGCTGTCGTTATCAAACTTTGATGAATATTAGGAAACAATGCTATGAGCAGTAACACGATTAATGAGACTAGTGATATAGACATGACAGCTATTGATGATAGTAAAGGTAGTAAGGATAGTGGGCAGAGCTCTCAAAGTCTAAACAACTTAGACTCTCTAAGCCACTATCTAAAATCATCCGCTGGTACTCGTCAAGGACGTTCTATACCTCCGCTTGATAAATGGCAACCAGAGCAAACGATAGATATGGATCTAGTCATCAAAGCCAATGGAGAATGGTGGCATGAAGGGGTCATGGTGACCCGGCAGTCATTGATCAGCTTGTTTGCTACCGTCTTATGGAAAGAACAAACCAACAGTACTACTGAGTATTTTTTAAAAACCCCAGTCCAAAAGTTACGTATTCAGGTCGAAGATGTCCCATTATTGATTAATGATGTAGGTATCGTGACTGAAGAGGGGGTAAGTTGGTTAGAGTTTACAACGACGACAGGTGATGTGGTGCGTTTGGATAACGAGCATCCGATTGAGCTGCGTTTATACAAACCAAGCACACCGCAAAAAGAAACTGCAAAAGAGCAAGTGCGCCCTTATATGCTTGTCCGCAATGGTTTAACGGCATTGATCGGCCGTAATACATTTTATCATCTCACAGAAATTGGTCAGTTGACAGAGCAAAACGATGAAGTGATACTGACCTTACAGAGTGGGGGACAGTTTTATCAGTTACTCATGCCTGATAATTAATTTTTACTCATTATAAACATGGATTACCGATTGGGTGCGTCAGACGTTGGTATGCTTTAAAATAAGTCTTTTATCAAACAACATGGCAATACATACATTGTGAATCAACATATAAATCTTGCTAAGCTCGCTCTACACCATGATAGTAGTACTAAGCTATGAGTACTGTTGATGCTGTTTTGCCTTCAGTGACAAATAGACTTGTTACCAACGCTAAAGACATATCGGTCAATTCAACCAACTATAAATGTGGTATGAAGGGCGAAAACGACTCAGCGCCGATTGGTCTTTTCGACTCAGGTGTGGGCGGGCTATCAGTTTATCTGCATTTAGCGCAGCAACTACCAGCCGAACACTATATCTATTATGCCGATACATTACATGTACCCTACGGCAATCGTGAGAGTCAAGATATTGAAAAACTAACGCTAGTAGCAGTAGAATGGCTGTACCAAAGAGGCTGTAAGTTGATCGTTATCGCTTGTAATAGTGCGTCTGCACACGGATTAGAGGCCGCGCGTCGACATTATCCAAACCTTCCTATTGTGGGTTTAGTCCCAGCACTCAAACCTGCTGTCATAGCCAGCAACAGTGGTCATGTGGCCGTACTGGCCACCAAAGCCACCTTAGATGGGACGTTACTCAATCAAGTCATTACTGATATAGCGATCCCTAGCGGAACTCAAGTAACCAAATACTTTGATCCGCAATTGGTGCCATGGGTAGAGTCTGGTATGACAGAGACGTCTGAGGTCGCGCAGCGTTTACGTCAGCAGCTACGACACTTTGCACATGCTAAGGTAGATTATTTGGTATTAGGATGTACGCATTATCCTTTTTTCAAAGATTTTTTGATTCATGAGATCAAAGCCCAACAGTTTGCCATACAGGTAGTAGACTCAGGACAAGCGATTGCCACGCGTGTCCAGTCTTTACTCGCTGAAAAAAAGCTATTGGCTCAAAAGTCTTTAGTGGCGACTTGTCATAACAGGCCGCCATTGGTTTTTTATGCAACCAAACATGATGAAAGGCTAGATAAGTTGGTGTCGTGTCTTTTAGGTGAGCATATACAAATACAGTATATGCTTTAACTGTTAAACCAATTGTTTAAATGTGCTTTTCTGACAGTTCAAGATATTTAGCAGTTTGATATACTATCGTTACTAGAATAATTGCCACAAATCAATCACAAATCGTCCATACTTTGCTAAGATTGTGCTAAGTTTATATTTATAAAGCCTGCATGTTTGGGCACTTTTTTATGTCATTATTATCACTGTCGTTGTAGGGGGTATATTGCAAAGTCGTCGCTATCACGTCCATATAATATGCGTAGCTCATGAGCAACCGTTGGTACTAGACGGTTTGGCAGTGTTTTTTCAATCTCGTGCGTTCTTGACCTATGACGTCTCACCTAGACTGCCGCAAGCTTCTTTATATGGCCGACAATCTGTTGACGCTTGTGATTACGCGATCGTCGTTATCGGTGACAGCTATGGTACAACACAAAATCTAGGTGTTAGCCAAATGCATCTGAGTTATCTAAGTGCAAGGGCCAAGCTAAAACCTATGTTTGTGCTAGTTAAATCTCAAACTCGCTCTGTCGATGTGGGTCGTCAATTACACGACTTTACCCGCTTGGTGGAGCAACAAGTAGAAGACATCTATTATTATGATGACAATACCAATATTGACGAGCTTCTTAAAATCGCTTATGACAATATAACTGCCGAATTAAATGGGGTACCAAGCCGGACAACAATAGATCGTAGTACCAAAGATTCTATCACTCAGAGTCATGTGACGCCGCGTGACTTTGGGTCAACATCGAGCACTTTTACTAAGGTAAGTCGTAAGCCTCGTGATGATGATAATCTCGATAGCCAATCAGATGAAAGTATTGATGCAACGGATAACATCACACAATCCATTGATTTATCAGAAAAATTTGACATGCAGTACAGTGCTCAAGCCTACGAAGGTGGTAACTTAACTGATATCACAATGTCAACGAGCCTGACTTGGGAGCAAATATTACATGCGCTGGCACGCATGCCTGGAACCTTTTCAAATCATGGTTTGCAAGGTTGTCTAAATCGTCTAATTACCATTAAGGCAGACAAAGACATTAAAAAAATGATGCCTAATGTCCATGCAGTTTCACGCTGCCAAATTGCTCAAAATGATTTGAATAAGTTACAAAGCCTATTGGTGGCTGCTAATTGGATTCAGTTGACAGCGTCCGGTGCAAAGGCATCACAAGAGTTATGGAAAATGACTTTTTATGCCAAAAAAATATATAAAGATAGCAATATGTGAGTACACTAAGGTTTATATGGGTTAGGGCGCAATCATCACGTCATCGTCTAGATTTATTCATGATCATAAATAGGTAGAAGTAACAAACAAACTGTATTTTGCCACAACGATAATAGGCTACGTTTTGTAATACAAAGCATACGAGGCAGTAGTTGTTAATTTATCATAGACTAGCGATAATAAGACAGTAGATAAAGTATATGCTACTGAATAAATGAATGTAGATAATATTTATAAATATAAAAACTTATAAAAATATTTTATTAAGCATAATTTTGAATACTGAACCAGATATTTTAAACCATTAAAGGAGAGCGTAATGACTACTGGCAAACATGATGATTTAACTCATGAACTCGACGGCCTTGAAAAAGCCATGCACGATGCTGATCAGTTTCGCACACTAGAAGAGCAAGTGGCAGATATGAAGCGTCGTGGTATTGACCCTACAAAAGCTTATAAAGATTTAGATAGAAAAGCTGAAGATGAGGATTGGGGCGATGCAACTTGGAAAGAAAACGGTAAGTGGGAGCCTAAGACACCAGCTGATTTAGATGACAAAGCTCGTGAAGAGTGGGGCGGCGACAATGGCAAACCAAACCCTCCCCCTATTGTTTAAATCCTCCTAAGTATCTACTTTATTGACAGAGGTTTTAAAATAGCCTAATAAATCAGCAAAGAAAAAGCCACGTTAGGTATAGCGTGGCTTTTTTTTGACTTGCTATTGCAACCTCTATAGCTACGACCCTTCATCAACTCTGATTAAACGAGTTACGCCATCATTACCAACTACGCGGCGATAACGAATGTTGCTTGAAGGTTGATTTGGTGACGCATACGAAGGCGTGCTTGGCGTAATCGTCGTTTGCTGTTGGATCAGTTGACCCATACGATCAGCAGATGCTGGTGTTAGAGGCCTACTATTTGCGGGCTGACCATAGTGGTTGCTCTCTTGAACCCTATGAGAAGTAGTATTACCCATAATCAAACGATGGAATTTTTGTCCTGCACGGCCATCAGCTGGAAAAATACCACGACTGGTTTGATATTGCTGAATAGCAGTACGCGTATTATCACCGATGATGCCATCGACACCGCCAATATCGTAACCTGCGTTTAACAATGCTTGCTGGATATCTTTGGCTTGTTGACGGCTGATACCTGGGTCATCCGTCGGCCATGCGGTAATGAAGTCAGTTTTGCTACTGTCCTCTTTAGTGATTAAGTCTGATAAATGGGCAATCGCAAGCGCATAGTTTTCTGAGGCATTATATGAGTAAAACGTATCGAAGTTTTTACCCACTAAAAAAGCAGGACCATCCTTGCCAGCAGGCAGTAATAAGCCAGCACGATTCAAGTCATAGGGTAGCGGACGACCGTTAGTAAGGGTTAAGCCTTGATTACGCCAGTGGCTCATCGATTTTTTATCTTTGCGATTGGATGCTGCCCAATAACCATCGGGAAGTTTGACTTCATAACCCCAAGGTTCGCCTGTGCGGTAGCCACGATTGTCCAAGAAGTTGGCGGTAGAGGCCAGCGCATCGGGTACGTTATTGACCAAGTCGCGGCGACCATCACCATCAAAATCCACTGCCAACTCTAAAAAGGTGCTCGGCATAAACTGTGTCTGCCCAAAAGCGCCTGCCCATGATCCAGTCATATCACTTGGTGCAATATCACCGCGTTGTACGATTTTGAGCGCATTAGCAAACTCGCCCTGAAAGTAGCTTTGGCGACGATCAAAACAAGATAAAGTTGCTAACGACTCGAACAATGGTTTTTTGCCTAAGGTCTGTCCAAAGTTGGATTCTACGCCCCATACACCTAGTACATGCTCAGCTTTTACGCCATAACGCGACTCGATTTGACGTAGTGTATCCGACCACTGACGCTTGGCGCGAATACCGTCTTCTACGCGCTCCTTGTCCACTAACGCTGACAAATAATCCCAAACGTCTTTTTGAAATTCTGGTTGATAGTTAAGCGACTGAATGACGCTCGGATCAGGCGCGCTTGGACGATAGTTATTAAAAGTATAACTGTCCACCCCGCGGAACTTACTCGAATTTTTTAAATTATCCAAACATTGCTGAAATTCACTATTAGATAAGTAGGGGGCATCAGGTTTGGCTGCTTGTGAAGTGCTGGCAAGGCTTAAGCCAATTGCAGCGGTTAACAAAGAGAGAGTAGAGAGCTTATTCAAACGCATGAAAGTATCCTATAAAATTTAAAGAGGCTATCAAAAAAGATAGGTAAAAAGGGATAGTCAAAAGAGCGACTAAGAAGAAAAACAAGAAAATATGAGGTGACAATAGTGCATTATAATAGCAGGTTTTAGAGTAACCAATATTACTAGTAAAGAAAAAGTATTGAAGCCTGAAGGTTATAAATAACTACTATATAAGTGGACGAAGGGATAAGGCTAGAGTTATCGTCTATATAATAATGGCAAACACTATAGCTTTTAAATTGGCTCATGTTCTATGTATGTCCAAAACTAATCAATCACTCAAAACCTCATTCAACTCGTCAATAAAACTGCGAATACGCTCAGCATTTGTGCCCAAATCGCTACCGCCAACCCGTGATTTACTGCGAATATCGACCAGATGTTCGCCACCTTCATCAGTTACCCGTATGACGATATCATCTTTAAAACCAAACCACGTCGTCGAATCGGTCGCCTCAACGATACCAGTGCTAGCATCAACATTTACCAAATCCCAGCCCAAGTTAACAGCGGCTTGTTCGGTAGCTTTCACTAGTTCAGACTTTGATTGCGTATAAGTTAAGGTTTGCAGTTCAGGATAAGCGTTGCGTTGTTGCTTTGCCGTCTCTTCACCAGCATATTCGACTGGGTTTGGTGCATCGGCACGTAGAGGGACAATAGCCACAAACTTAGGTGGGTTTGTTAGGTCAGTTGAAATATCATGAATAGGCGGTACGTTTTTGGCAGTATCCATCATACTAAGCGGCACAATGATAGCAATCGCAGAAAATATCACTGCTACCAGTGCGCTACTAAGTCTGACAGTGTTACGTTGAAATAGTACTTGTATACCCAGCAGTACGAGTGCAGCGATACCAACAAACACACCAAATTTAAATCCTGTAAAGGCAGTACCTAGGTCAACGACACCATATTTATAAAGCGGACCTGGTAATGCGACCAGCGAAAAGGCGATTAAGCTTACGAGACTAACTATAATTTTCATCAGGTTTCTCCGTTATGATTGAATCATTGCTTAACCACTATTTCGTCGTTAGAGATAGTTAATCTTGTTTATTATTTAATAGCCAAACATGCTCGGTCACTGTCATCTCAGGATTGGCATTTAAGGTGGCAGGTTCACCTTCAAGCTCGGCTATTTGATAGTGATCACTATAATACTGCTGGATTTGATCATGACTAATTGAGAACGGCGGGCCTGCCCATTCATTTTGATCATAGTTTAAGGTAAGTAACAGTTGAGATGCGTGATGGCTGAGCTGCTGAATCTGATCGCTATATTTTGGACGCGTATCAGCGGGTAGGGCGATTAAAGCAGCTCTATCATAAACTGCATCGATATCACCGATATCATCAGCGGCCAGTGCAAAAATATCAGCAACCCATAACGTGATGGTTTGTTCTGCAAGCTGACCTTGATAATATTTGATCGCTGGATTATCCGCATGCTGATGTACCGTAGGGAAGATATTTTGTTCAGCAAAAAATTCTTGGATGGCGGTCTCAACCAATTCAACCCCGACCACATCATGGCCATGCTCTGCTAGCCATACCATATCAATAGACTTGCCACATAATGGAACCAGTACACGACTACCAGCAGGTAAGTTTAAATGGTTAAAGTATTTTATGAGTAATGGATTAACTTCAGACTGATGAAAGCCAATACGACCTTCTTGCCAACGCGATTGCCAGAATTCTGAGTTCATATAACTACCCCAAAAAGATTAATGTCCTAAAAATATCAATGTGCTAAATATTTATCGTTACCAACTATCATACCGCTAAATGCAATAAAAAAGCCAAGCGTATTAACCCTTGGCTTTTAAAGCTTACAAGATGGCTGCCAGTATTTAGCTCACTATGTATTTACTGAATTCTTTACGTAGTTTTGCAAGCTTTGGTGGTATTGCAAAGTTGCAATAGGCCTGTCCTGGATTTCTATTAAAAAAGTCTTGATGCGACTCTTCTGCCTTATAAAATTCCATAGCTGGATGTACTTCTGTAACGACATTAACGCCCATATCACGTAGTTTGTTAATGGTACGGTCGACGGTTGGTTTTTGCTCTTCGTCAGTATAGAACACCACGCTACGATACTGGCTACCGACATCATTACCTTGACGATCTTTAGTAGTGGGATCATGAGTGGCAAAGAACACATCAAGCACCACTTCTAACGGTACGACAGTCTCATCAAACTCAACTTTGATAACTTCGACATGTCCTGTGTTGCCACTGCAAACCGCTTCATAATTAGCGGATACAGCATCACCGCCCATATAGCCTGATACAACAGATTGCACGCCTTTCACTGATAAAAATACGGATTCGGTGCACCAAAAACAGCCACCGCCTAAGATAATGGTTTGCATAATTTTTCCTATTGTTATACCTGTTATTATAAAAATGAGCTAAGGTCTTTATTTGGTTACAATATCTGCATTTTTCAATGCTTAATCGTCCTTAGCAATACTCATTCAGCTTAGCAGGCAAGCCTAACGTGATAAGTAACAAACAGTAATGTTATAATGAGCTTTTGCTACGTTAGTCTGCTCTGGAACAATGACATCTGTCTTATATAATCAATGAGATATAACATCTGTTCCTTAACAGCCAAATGCTACTGAGATAAACTTTCTTTTCATGCTGCTCTGCCTAGAGGCTGCGAAAAATCCATCTTAATAGTATTTTTTCGGTTTTAAAGAGAATTGACTAAAGCATTAATCGAATTTGCTGAATAATTCCTAAGCAAAGTTCCATTGTTAAAAACCAAAAATGAGCCACCCCATGAGCCAACCCAAGCCTGCTATCAAACATGACACCTTATTTGATAAACCGTTTACCACGCCACTCGATAAAGCGGCGCGTTTTTCTTTCGATGAGCAAGTAGTGGCGTGCTTCCCCGATATGATTCGCCGCAGTGTGCCTGGTTATGGTCAAGTGCTGGCGATGCTACCCATATTTGCCCGTCGTCATTGTAAGTATCGTCAGCAGAGTGAAAGTGGTCAGCGTGTCAGTCGCATTTACGATTTGGGCTGCTCGCTGGGTGCTGCCAGTATGACACTGGCAGGTGAGTTTGAGCCACAAGATTTACAGATTAAAGCCATTGATATTTCACCTGCGATGACAAACGAGGCAACCACATTATTGAGTGATAATTATCCTGAGCATGATATTGAAGTTATCACTGCGGATATTCGTGACGTCAAGCTTGAGCCATGTGATATGGTGATTCTTAATCTAACGCTACAGTTTTTGCCAGCCGCTGATAGGGTAGCGGTATTGGAGACTATCTATAATGCGCTAGAGGAGGGTGGCATACTGGTCCTGACCGAAAAGACCCATGCGTTTGATGAGCAGTACGATGCGTGGTTGGTTGAGCGTTATTATGATTTTAAACGCGCCAATGGCTATACCGAGATGGAGATTAGCGGCAAACGTAATGCGCTAGAAAATGTCCTGATCACCGATACTTTAGATGAGCATCATCAGCGTTTAGACCAAGTTGGTTTTCAGCGTCATCTGACCTGGTTTCAGTTTTTAAACTTTGTTTCTGTTGTAGCGTTTAAATAGCTATCTAAATTATTGACTCATCTTTCCATTTTTATCAAACATGGTTTTTTATGATTAATGACACCATTGCTAACGCCGAACGTGAACTGTATTTAACCTTATTGACACTTGCGCAAGAAAAGCCCAATGCTTATGAGTGGCTTAAGCAACTGCCAACATGGCTGGGTGATATAAAAGACAAAGCCAACTATGCGCACGCGCCTGCTTACCAAGCATCGGTGGCGCGTTTGCCAAATTTAACCGTTAATAGTGTCGATCTAAACAGTGATGTACTGACGATTGAGGCAAATCTGAGAGAGTCTCAGCGCAAACAAACAACGGCATTGCTTAAGCAGCTCATGCCATGGCGTAAAGGGCCTTTTCAAATTGGCGATGATGAGTCAGGTATTAAGATTGATACTGAGTGGCACAGTGATTGGAAATGGCAGCGGGTCGCACCGCATCTGGGCACGTTAAAAGGTCGGCGCGTATTGGATGTAGGTGGCGGCTCTGGCTATCACGGTTGGCGTATGGCAGGGGCAGGGGCAGATACAGTCATTATCGTAGATCCGTCATGTCTGTTTTATCATCAGTTTATGGCGATTCGTCATTTCGTTGGTACTGCCGATGCTCATGAGACAGGCCGCTACCGTACCCATTATATTCCTGTACCACTTGAGGCCTTGCCTGCCAGTAGCGACCAAGGCAGTCAGCTATTTGATACGGTATTTAGCATGGGTGTGCTTTATCATCGTCAATCACCGTTTGAACATTTGCAACAGCTCAAAGGCCAACTGGTAAAAGGTGGCGAGCTAGTGCTTGAGACCTTGGTTATTGAGGGCGATGCCAATACCGTGCTGGTACCGCATGACCGTTATGCGCAGATGAATAACGTATATTTTTTACCATCGGTGGCGGCATTAATCGGTTGGTTAGAAAAGGCAGGATTCACTGACGTGCGTTGCGTTGATGTGGCAGTGACCTCGACTGAGGAGCAGCGCAAAACCGAATGGATGACGTATCATTCGTTAGCAGATTTCTTAGATTCTAATGATGTTACAAAGACTGTAGAAGGTTATCCTGCACCGATGCGTGCGACCATCATTGCCAAGAAATAGCCTGATTAAGAAATAATATAACCTCTGACGTGTAGCTTTTGGGGCTTAATTTGGTATTTTAAGATGGGCTTACCGATGTGATTATTCACTATGTATTGAGTCATGTTTCGTACTCATTGATAATCAAAGATTAAAGTAGCCATTTATCAAAGGCAACTTCCAATAAAATTTTGAGCACAAAGCCCATAAAACCTGCTCCTAGTGCTAAAAATATCCAAAAAGTACCTGCACGGCCCGCTTCGGACTTTTTAGTGATGTCCCAAACAATAAAGAATAAGAATGCGATAAATATAGGTAATAATACGTACAGTCCCCAACTGGTGACGGTACTAGCGGCAATAGCAAACATAGCATAATCCTATAAAGTGGTAATGTGCCCTCTATTTATATCTAAATTTTATAGCTTTTTTTATAATAATCGACCTAATGAGCGCGTCTTACCACTCATAATATGAGCGGTGACAAATAGAAGGCACGACAAATAAATAGAAGGGTACAATATAAACAGCTATTATAACGCGGAAATACATAGGTATAAACTACCGCTATGGATGAGGCAACAGGAACGCTACAATTGACATGACTGCTCCGTCAATACTACTGGTCAAGGTTACTTAACGCTTCACACTTGAATATAATATAAGCTGAATAATCAGGCTAACTTAGCCATTACAAGACCACTAAATAGACAAATGTACCAATTGATGATCTGCTTTAGTATAAGCATAAGATTTTAGCGCTAATTTCGGTGCAAATAGTGCAATAAAGTGCAAAGATTGTTATATTTACAGGTTACTTATTTTTTTATATTATTTTATTCCTTCAAATGTCGGGCGCTATTATAATAAGCAGTTATCGACTGTGCGCACCCTCCTATTTTATACTGTTTTTTGTTGTTTATTTAACTGAGTTAAAATCCCTATGTCACAAGCCCAAATCGATACGCTAGCATCACTATTTGATGATGCTATTCGCACCCTACAAGCAGATGGCACGTTGCCAAATGATTGGCAGAATAATAGTCAAATTACCCGTACTAAAGACCTTAGTCATGGTGATTTTGCCAGTAATATCGCGCTCACAGCCGCCAAAGCTGCTAAAGCCAATCCACGTCAATTGGCTGAAAAAATCGTCAATGCGCTACCTGACAATCAAAATATTCGACAGGTAGAAATTGCAGGCCCAGGATTCATTAATGTTTTCTTAAACGCCGAAGCTAAGTTTGCGGTATTAGATGATATCTTTAAACGACAAGAGCGCTTTGGTTTAAGCGATCAATTTGAAGGACAAAAAGTACAAGTTGAGTTTGTGTCGGCAAATCCAACATCAAGCTTGCATGTCGGTCATGGGCGCGGTGCAGCCTTTGGTATGAGTGTGGCAAACTTGCTTGAAGCAGTTGGCTATGACGTCACGCGTGAGTATTATGTCAATGATGCTGGTCGTCAAATGGATATTTTAGCGACCAGTACGTACTTGCGTTATTTGGAGGCCAATGGCGAGCAAATAACGTTCCCAGTCAACGGTTATCAAGGAGAGTATGTCCGTGATATCGCCCAAACATTAAAGACACAGCATGGTGATAGCTACGTACATAGCTTTGCCCAAGTCGCTAAAGAAGTAGTAGAAGATGCGCAGTTTGAGGTAAACGCTGATGGTGAAAAAACACTGCTATCAGGTGACAAAGAAGCGCATATTGATGGCTTGATTAACAATAGTAAAATCTTACTTGGTGCCAGCTATGAGCTGTTTTTGAATGCAGCGCTTAGTAGCATTTTGGCTGATATCAAAGATGATTTAAACGACTTTGGCGTACGCTATGAGTGCTGGTTTAGTGAGAGATCGATTGACAGCGAGATTGAGCCTGCTCTACAAGTATTAGATGAAAAAGGCTACTTGTACGAAAAGGACGGCAACATTTGGTTTAAATCGACTGATTTTGGTGACGAAAAAGATCGTGTGGTACGCCGTGCCAATGGTCAGACGACTTATTTTGCCTCTGATATCGCTTACCATAAGAACAAATTTGAGCGTGGTTTCGATAAGGTCATCAATGTTTGGGGCGCAGATCACCATGGATATGTACCGCGAGTAAAAGCAGCATTATTGGCGCTTGGTATCGACGCTGAACGTCTTGATGTTGTATTGGTACAATTTGTGGCCTTATGGCGTGGCAGTGAAAAAGTGCAAATGTCATCACGTTCGGGTAAATTTGTCACTCTACGTGAGCTACGTCATGAAGTAGGTAATGACGCGGCACGTTTTTATTACGTGGCACGTAAGCCTGAAGTACACGTTGATTTTGATTTGGAGCTTGCTAAATCACAAAGCAAGGACAATCAAGTTTATTATATTCAGTATGCACATGCACGTGTTTGCCGAGTATTGGAGAAGCTACAAAATAATGGGCTTGTGGTAAACGATACAATTGGTTTGGAGCATCAAAATCTGCTCACCGCTCCCAATGAAGATGAGCTTATTAAATTGCTGGCAGGATATCCTGCGACATTGTTACGATCTGCGACAGGTTACGAGCCTCATGTATTAACCAACTACCTAAAAGAGTTGGCGGCACTGTTTCATGGCTGGTATGACAGCAATCGTATTTTGCCTGTGAGCTTAACGTCAGGTGAAACACCAACCCAAAGCGAGATTGATTTGATGCAAGCACGTTTGCGCCTATCTAAAGCGGTACGTCAAGTGTTGGCTAATGGGCTTAGTTTATTAGGATTGTCTGCACCGTCTAGCATGTAGTATAAGCGCAGACGTCAAAGCGCAATAATTTGATTATGATAGATTCAGTAGGGAGATAAAGATCCATGCTAGCCAAAAAACCTAAAGGTGCGACAGAAAAGCGCAAAACAAGTAGCGTATCAGGCTTATTATGGATGTTAGTCGGGGCTATATTAACGCTTATGATAGGAGTGTTTTTATATCTTTCACCATTATTTGATTTTAGTCCTGCTGATAGCACTGCTGATTCTGATCCTGATCGGCAAGTGCAGCCGCGTGTTGAGACGGATACCGATAATAGCGATTATGAATTTTATGATATCTTGCCAAATCAAGAAATGGCTACTATCCCTGATGAAGACCTTAATCAGAACGGTCAACTAGGTGATTCAGGAGCGTTTGAACCTGATGTCGTGGTTACTCAACCTGAAGACAGCTCTAGCAGCCGTAATGATGACCCGGGCAACTTTGGTATTTCGGAAAGTACCACCATTGAGCCCAGTCGCGGCAACAATGCGGCCGATAATGATAGTGACAATGATATTGTTATTGTTGAAGAAGATGCGACCTACGACGGGACAACGCCTACTAGCAACAATGGCAACAGCAACTCTACCAACCGTGCCAATAACGCAAATTCGGGTACTGCTAGTATACAACCTGCCAAACCTGCGACCACTTATATTCTACAAATCAATAGCTTCGGTGACGCTGATGAAGCCGATCGCCGCCGCGCTCAAGTACTAATGGCTGGTGTTGACGCTAGAGTGGTCAAGAATACCACAGGTAACGGTTTGCCAATTTATCAAGTTATTTCGCGGCCGATGAATACTCGTCAAGCAGTGACCACTGCCCAGCAACGTCTACAGAATAACGGTATTGATTCAATTATCGTTGAGCAACGTCGTTAGATTGGATTACTTGCGAGTGTTTTTATAGTTTGTCACTGATTAAAAAGCGTCGCAATGACGCTTTTTTTATCTCTTGTTTTTATTGAATATATCTCCCCTAGCTGTTTTATTATATCTCTATTACCAAAACGTTCATAAAGAGTATGGCTATGACTGTATCTAACTTGGCACTACCTATCAGCATGATTAAAGCATTTTTTCAAAAATATTTTATTGATGCTTTTACTGGTATGGCTTTAGGGCTATTTGTCACTCTGATTGCTGGTCTTATCATCTCGCAAATCGGTGGCTGGTTAGATATGCCCGCCCTTATCGCTGTCGGTAAGCTGGCTTCGATCTTGATGGGCGCTGGTATCGGCGTTGGTATTGCTTATTATCTTAAAGCACCGACGTTGGTTATGCTTAGCTGCTTAGTGGCAGGTATGCTTGGCGCGCATTCTGAAGCGCTAATGGCAGGGACGCTCTTTACGCCGCAAGTGGGTGGACCGGCGACCTTTGTCGCTCTGCCCGGTAATCCGATAGGTGCATATTTGGCATCAGTATTTGCTTATCGCGCCGGGACATGGGTCGCGGGCAAAACAAAGCTTGATATCTTATTAGTACCGCTACTGGTCTGCGCAGTAGCATTAGCTGTTTGTGCATTACTTAATCCACCTATCGTCGCTGCTGTTGATGCTATTGGACAAGGTATCCAAGCGGCCACTGAGTTACAACCGTTATTAATGGGAATTGTCATTGCAGTCGTAGTTGGTATTTTATTGACGCTACCAACCTCAAGCGCGGCTATCTGTATCGCTATTGGGCTTGGCGGTTTGGCTGGCGGGGCGGCTGTCGTTGGCTGCGCGGCACATATGATTGGCTTTGCCGTGGCGAGCTTCAAAGACAACGGCGTGAGCGGTGTGGTTTCTCAAGGTCTCGGCACGAGTATGCTACAAATTCCTAATGTATTAAGAAAGCCGCTAATACTATTGCCAGCCGTTATCGCTAGCGCTATCGTTGGTCCTATCGCGACAGTCGGCTTTGGACTTGCTTGTACGGCGACAGGTGCTGGGATGGGTACGGCGGGATTAGTCGGCGTATTTGGCGTCATTGAGGCGTCAGAAGGGATCATGAGCACAGGTCAGTTATGGGCAGCGATTATTTTATTAATGTTTGTACTACCAGCAGTGATTGCTGGTATCATCGCCTATGTAATGCGCCGTATGGGCTGGTTGGTTGCTGGTGATATGAAACTGCCTTAACAGTTTAAAGAAAGTTCCGCGTTTTGCGAAAATAGTTTTATCTACATTAATTATTATTTCAAAACTGAATACTGATTTACTTATCATACTTTATATTATTCTTTCACCTTATATTGCTATAAAGTTGCTGTTTTGTAATAAATTCCTTATAATACTGAGACTAATCAAACTTTTGTTTAACCCACTATTTTTTGGATTTTGAAAGATATGAACAGCTTTAATAAATTACTCGTCTTAACATTTACTACTCTTATTTTGTCTGCTTGTGCTAGTACACCTAAGTCTTATACGACTTGGTATAAAGAAGGAGCAACTAAACAAAGCGTCAAAGATAAAATTGGACATTGTCGAGTAGAGGTTGGTGCTAAAGATCTTTCAGAAAAAAAAGCAAAACAATTAGTAGGTTATTGCATGAAATCAGAAGGTTATCGCTTAGAAACCTTTACTCATTAATTGATAGATTGTATTTATTTGAAAATAATACGTGAAATATCAAAAAGCCCATTTATTTAAATAACTGGGCTTTTCTGCAAATAAAAAGCCAATAAACAAAACTATTTAGCGGTGCTTGGTTTTTTATCACGACGTGGCTTTAGCTTGCGAGAAAGCTTGTTGGCGTCGTTTAACACCTGACTATAACGCGCTGGAAATATCCGTTGTACAGCATCTATCATCTTGGCATCATTGCCAATCAAACAGCGTCGCTGATTGGTCGCCGCCGCCTCTAATATAATCCAAGCAGCTTCATTAGCATCAAATTTCAAAAACTTATTAAAACTTCTGATGGCTTTTGGGCCAGTACGCATGCCAATGTCGTTTATGCTGTCATTACCGCGCGCACTGTTGGCGATATTAGTTTTGATGCCACCTGGATGAATGCAGGTCGCTGACACGCCGCAGCGCTGGATATCTAACTCTTGGCGCAAGCTCTCGGTGAAGCCGCGCACAGCGAATTTACTGGCGTTGTAAGCGGATTGTGACGGCTGAGCGGTCAAGCCAAACAGACTTGAGATATTGACGATATGACCATGCTCATTAAACTTTCGTGACTTATTGTCTGTCTTAGCAGCGCTGCTTTCAGTTTCACTGAGTTTTACGCTATTTTTAATCAATGGCAAAAATGCCTTTGTGCCATAAACCACGCCCCAAAAGTTGATATCCATTACCCATTCAAGCTCGCTAATGCTACTGCCCTCTACGGTAGAGTAGAGTGCCACGCCTGCATTATTGAATATAAAGTTCACTTTGCCATGATTGCTCATGACCTCATCGGCCCAAGCTTCAACCGCTTTATTGTCTGAGACGTCGAGTACTGTAGTAGTCACTTTGACATCGTAACCAACGAGTAAATCCTTGGTTTGTGCCAATTGCTCAGCGTTAATATCTGATAACGCGACATGACAGCCCATTTGCGCTAAATGAATGGCAAGCTCGCGCCCCATGCCAGATCCTGCACCAGTAATCGCGGCGACATGGTTTCGGTAATAAGGGGTGATGTCATGGTCTTGATTAGATGAAAAGGGCAGGTGTTGGCGTAATGAGCTCGCCGTAGCAGTAACGTTATTTAGCATGGTAAACAGTCCTTTGTTATAGTCATTAATGATCAGTATTCTAAACTTAAGATTCAAGATAAACGGCAGCAATTGAAGATAAGGATTAAAATAAAATATCTACATTAGCATGATTTTAATTTTATCTACTTCTCATTAATAGACGCCGCTGTCATTTTTGGTGCAATGAACATTTTGAGGATTCAATGAGAACAAATAAACAAACATAAAAAAAGCGTCTTAGCACGAAATGCTAGACGCTTTTTTGTAGTGATAGCGAATTATTTATAACTAACTATCTTAACTGAACCATAAATTAAGCAATTTTAGGGGTTTTACCATCGTTGATCACATGCTCATCAACCATTACCGTTTTGGCATTTTTCATTGAAGGTAGCTCATACATGGTCTCAAGTAGGGCGTTTTCTACGATAGAGCGCAGACCACGTGCACCTGTCTTACGCTCCATAGCCTTTTTAGCAATGGCATCAAGCGCTTCTTGAGTAAAGCTAATATCAGCGCCTTCCATATCGAACAGATACTTATACTGTTTTACCAGAGCGTTTTTTGGCTCAGTTAGGATCTGTACCAATGCTTCTTCGTCAAGCTCTTCAAGTGCTGCCAACACTGGCAAACGACCGATTAGCTCAGGGATAAGACCAAACTTGATTAAATCCTCTGGCTCGACTTGCTGGAGCAAATCTGAGCTGCGACGGCTGTCATCTTTTGAGCTGACATCGGCGTTAAAACCAATACCGCCTTTTTCCGTACGCTGCTGAATCACTTGATCAAGACCTGCAAATGCACCGCCAACGATAATCAGGATATTGCTGGTGTCTACTTGAATAAGCTCTTGCTGCGGATGCTTACGACCACCGTGTGGCGGAATCGCAGCGACAGTACCTTCGATAAGCTTGAGTAGGGCTTGTTGCACGCCTTCGCCTGATACATCGCGTGTGATAGACGGGTTATCGCCTTTTTTACTGATTTTATCAATCTCATCAATATAGATAATACCTTGCTCAGCCTTGCTCACATCATAGTCAGAAGCTTGCAATAGCTTTTGTACGATGTTTTCAACGTCTTCACCGACATAACCAGCTTCGGTTAAAGTAGTAGCATCAGCCATTGCAAAAGGCACATCTAATAGACGTGCTAAGGTTTGCGCAAGTAAAGTCTTACCAGAGCCAGTTGGACCAATCAGCAAGATATTACTTTTGGCTAGCTCAACCATAGCATCATCAGCACCGATCTTGGCCTTTTTACTGTCATTGGCCAAGGTTTGGCTGACTTTTAGACGCTTATAATGGTTGTAAACAGCGACAGACAATGCTTTTTTGGCAGCATCTTGACCGATGACGTACTCATCAAGCTTGGCACGCAACTCTTTAGGAGTTGGCAGTTTTTTATTGACCCATGAGGTATCAATCTCGCCATCAGAGTCATCAGTTGTGCTATCAGCGATTAGATCTGTACATAGTTCAATACATTCGTTACAGATATTGGCATCGTCAGCGGCAATAAGCTGCTTGACTTCACTTTTAGCTTTACCACAAAACGAGCAATGCGGGTTGTTATTTTCTGCCATATAAAGGCACTCCTAAAATTTAATGCTTGTACCATTTCCAACAACAAACTAACGCTCAATCACTAGTACTGTCTATACTTGCTAAACCTATGTACGTGATGCTAATACTTGATTGCTGCGTTTATTTGAGTGTTGGCAATAGTAATATTAGTTTCATACCACATAGCTATCTATCTAGCTGGGTAGGTGCTGTCTTTATAAAGAATCAGGGCGACGTTCTAATACTTCATCAACCAGACCGTATTCTTTTGCTTCTTTAGCATCTAACCAAAAGTCACGCTCAACGTCTTTTTCGATTTTTTCTACTGGTTGACCAGTACGCTCAGCCAAAATCTCGTTTAAGCGTGCGCGAGTTTTTAGAATTTCACGCGCGTTAATTTCGATATCTGTTGCCTGACCTTGAGCACCACCTGAAGGCTGGTGAATCATTACGCGAGAATTGGCTAGTGCATAGCGCTTGCCTCTTTGACCAGCAGCCAATAGGAAAGAACCCATACTGTAAGCACCGCCCATACAAATAGTCGATACTTCAGGCTTAATGAAATTCATAGTATCAAAAATAGCCAAACCTGCACTGACTGAACCACCTGGTGAATTAATATATAAGTGGATATCTTTATCAGGGTTTTCAGCTTCTAAAAATAGCAGCTGTGCCACGATTAGATTGGCCATGTGGTCTTCAACCTGACCTGTCAAAAAGATCACACGCTCACGGAGCAAGCGCGAGAAGATATCAAAAGAGCGTTCACCGCGTGACGACTGTTCTACAACCATCGGTACCAATGCTGCTTGAGGTGCATTTTGCATGCTTTGCACATCGTTATGTGCACTCATTAACATATCAAAATGAGGGTTGGCGGTGATGCGATCATAATCTGTCATAAAATGTCCTATAAATAAGTGTATAAAATAGAGTTACAAAATGAGCTAAGGGTTTATCGTGCTACAGTCTAATAGTGAGATGCAAAATAGTGTATCAGACAATAATATGTAAGCGTTATTAAGTATTACGCCTTGTTCGATATAAATGCTTTGTAATCATTAGCCATAGTAATTAACAACAACTGACGCCATGATAACTGGTTTAATTATGAGGCTGTATTAATTTTCAGTTAACTTTAATAATAATTAATAGCAGTACCCGATAATTAGACGCCTAAAATAATTGCGTCTCTACGTTTGCGTTTATACAAATCCTAAAAAGTAGCGATTAAACGGACAGCGTGACTCATAATAACAACTTAGATGGTTGTACAAAGAATGATTCCCTATTGATAGGGTGTTTGCGCTCAATTATCAAGGGGCAGCCTCATAAACCACGAATAAAAATGCCCCAACAAACCGTTAGGGCATTCTTGTTACACTCTAGATCAATAGCGTGAGAACGCTAATTTACATAGCTTGTTGCTGTTGTTGCTGAGCCGCTAGTAAGTCTTGGTAGCTAACTTCTTTGTCAGTGACGTTACCTTGATCAATGAGATAATCAACCACTTGGTCTTCTAATACGACAGACTCAATGTTTGCACGTTGCTGTTTATCATTGGTGTAGTACTCGATGACCTCACTTGGGTCTTCATAGTTTTCTGCAGCTTCTTTGATGAAGGTCTCAACGCGCTCTTGATCTACTTCAAGGTTTTGTGTGTCGATAACACGGGCCACGATGATACCAAGACGGGCTGCACGTAACGCTTGCTCTTCAAATAGCTCATTTGGCAGCATGTCTTTATCAAAGCTATCAGCATTAGCGCCAAACTGCTGAGAAAAACGCTGCATCATCATGTTGCGTTGACGTTCGATTTCTTGCTCTAGCATCGCATTTGGTACATCAAATTCGTTCTTTTCTAGTAGCGCATCAAAAGTCGCTTGCTTAACTTGGCTACGCGCTGCGTTTTTGATTTCGCGTTCCATGTTTTTGCGTACGTCTTCTTTTAGCTTGTCAACGCCACCTTCAGTCACGCCAAATAGCTCAAGGAACTCGTCGTCGATTTCAGGTAGTTTTGATTTTTCGACCAATTTTACATTGATTTTGAACTGAGCTTCTTTACCCGCTAGGTTTTCAGCTTGATAGTCTTCTGGGAAAGTTACGTCAATGACTTTTTCTTCGCCAGCTTTCATGCCTTTGATGCCAGCTTCAAAACCTGGGATCATCTGGTTGCTACCGATAACCAATTTAAAGTCCTCAGCTGAGCCACCTTCGAACTTCTCACCATCAATTGAACCTTCAAAGTCGAAAGTCACTTGATTGTCTTTGGCTGCCATGCCTTTTTTCTCGACGAACTCTTGACGCTGCTTTTGCAAGTTTTCGATCATAGTATCGACGTCTTCATCTTTAACAGTCGCGGTATGGCGCTCAACTTCGATCTCATCGATACCTTGGACGTCGACTTCTGGGAAGATTTCAACAGTCGCTTGATAAACTAAGAAGTCGTCTTCTAATTTGACATCATCGATGTTTGGCATGCCAACGGCGCGAATGTCTTCAGATTTGATTGCTTCAAACACGGTATCGCGAATCACATCATTGATCACTTCTTGCTGAATACCAGCACCATACTGTGAACGGATATGAGACATAGGGACGTTACCTTTACGGAAACCGTCAATCTTGGCAGTCTTCGCAACTTGACGAATACGGCCTTCAACTTTGTTTTGAATTTTTTCAACAGGAACTTTCACCGTCAGCTGGGTTTCTTTTTCCGACAGCTTGTTGGTTGTGACTTGTAAATCTGTAGCCATGTTAATTACACCTTTATGATTAAAATAACAGGCAATCGCCCCTCTAGATATATAAGGGTTATGCCGATTGCCATTGGAATGAATAGGGGTACTAAAATACTTATATTTCGATACTGATAAGTCGGTCATCAAATAGTGCAAATAACACCATCTAGTATCCAATATCGATAATCCAAGACCAATCTTCTCTACCAAAAGCGCTGCAATGACTATTGCACTTTCATACGTTAGGCTTTTATAAACATTGTGCTTTTATAAATGGTACAGTCGACCAGAATCTTGTAATAAAATTTTAAAAGTAGAACAGTATAATCTATCTGTTAATTAAAGTAAAAGCTATCTGTCAGGATGGACGGTAAGCAAAAGTACTAATAGACAAAAGCACTAATAAAAAAGCATTAATAAACAAGTACAGAAAGTTAAGACTAAAAACCTATTATCGTAAAAAGAACGAGCGCTATTTATGTCAGTAGCCATTATATAAATAGCTATAACTGCTCTAATAACTGCTGGATAGCTTGCCCGCGGTGGCTGATGCTGTTTTTGTCAGTGGCACTTAAGCTTGCGGCAGTTGCTTGCAGCTTGGGTAACCAAAACAGCGGATCATAACCAAAGCCGCCGTCACCATGCGGCGCCTCCAAGATTTCCCCATGCCATAGACCTTGGGCGATAATCGGCAGCGGGTCATCAGCATGACGTACCATTGCCAGTACGCAGACGAACATACCTTTAATGGGTGTATCTGGCTGCTCATCACGGATAGGAAGCAAGTCAGTGACAAGCTTGGCGTTGTTCTTGACATCGTTGCCATGTTCGCCTGCGTAGCGCGCTGAATAGATACCTGGTGCATTTCCTAAGACTGGCACACATAAGCCTGAGTCATCAGCAATAGCTGGCAGTCCGCTGATTCGGCTGGCATGACGCGCTTTAATAATGGCGTTTTCAACGAAGCTCAAACCATCCTCGATAGCGTCCTCAATCTCTAACTGCCTTTGCGGTACGATAGTAACGTCTAAGTTGGCTTCAGCGAAGAGTCTTTTAAATTCTGCCAGCTTGCCTTTATTATTACTGGCAAGCACCCACTGGTTTTGAGTAGTTTTGGGTAATGGTAAAGCTGGACTCATAAAATATATCCGTCATTGATAGTCATATATGATTAATAGTTATAAAGTTAAAAAACAACATTAGTCCTGCGTCGTAATCTAATGGTTTTATTGTACGCCCGACTCTATAGTTTAATAGAATGTGCACGAAACAAGATACTATCAATAAAGCTTATAACATTCAGTAACTGATATTGTGTGAATGCTTTGCTATAATAGCTGGCAAGCTACAGTGAATTATAGCTTATAGCTTGTGAATTTAGAGTTAATAATAGCTTTTAAGTCAATCACTTGGCTTTTAAGTGAATAACAATGTTTTCGCTAATTTGATTAAATTAGTCTTTAGATTCATCCTGATGGGCACTAGCACATCAAGCAATAACGTTCATTCATTAACAATAAACTCAGCCAATTTAGCTCGGTATTTTGTGGTGTCTTGTTTGATATACACAAAATATGAGTGGCCAAATAAGCAAGGATAAAATAACTATGTCAAATATTAAACTACCAGATCTTCCTTATGCAAAAGACGCACTTGAGCCACATATCAGTGCCGAAACGTTAGAGTATCACCATGATAAGCATCACGCAGCTTATGTGAATAAATTAAAAGACTTGCTACCAGGTTCTGGCCTAGAAGACAAAACGTTGCCAGAGATCATCGAAGCGACTGCGAAAGACGATAGCAAGCAGACTATGTTTAACCAAGCAGCGCAAGTTTGGAACCATACGTTCTACTGGAACTGCATGACGCCAAACAATGGTGGCGGCGAACCTACTGGTGATCTAAAAGGTAAAATCGAAGAAGATTTCGGTAGCTATGATAAGTTCCGTGAAGAGTTCAAAAACGCAGCAACGTCACAGTTTGGTTCAGGTTGGGCATGGCTTGTAACTGATAAAGTCGGTGGCAAACTATCTATTATGAAGACCAGCGATGCTGATAACCCATTGGCTCATGATAAAGTCGCGGTATTGACTTGTGATGTATGGGAGCACGCGTACTACATCGATTATCGTAACCGTCGTCCTGACTATGTCGATACGTTCCTAGACAAGCTAGTGAACTGGGACTACGCAAACGCTAAATACAAAGGTCAAGATGCAGGTGTTGAAGGTAAGTAAGCATTTTTAGACTTGACGAGTAAATAAAAAAAGGACGCTGAGAGGCGTCCTTTTTTTTGGTTTAAAGCATAAAACTATGTGGCGTTAATTGCTTTTCATATGGTTTAAATATCAAAGTACCTCAAATCCAAACTTATCCAAAGCATCCCTAAGCATCGCAATATTATAATAAGCATGAGCCTTAACGGTGTTTTGAAAGAAGATATACAGCGTATCAAAATGCTGACGCTGATTGGCAATGGCTTGCGCCCAGTCCTGCATCTCAGACTCAGAGTAGCGATAATCATGGCGGTCGGCGGCACTCATGGCATCCCACCAGTTTAAATTATTGCCATGCATCCGCAGGTAGCCAGTGCGCTCGGTAAATATCAGCCGTGACGGCGGTAATCCGCTGACTTTGGGATAATCGACGCTACACCAAATCAGACCTTGTTCTTTAAAGCTATCGACCACTTGCGGGGTGTGCCATGCGTTATGACGAAACTCGACTGCTAGTGGATAATCTTGAAACCAGCTAACAAGATTGGCTAGATAAAGCCGATGCTCGCGAGTACGATCAAATCCATGCGGGAATTGAAGTAATAGAGGCGCAAGAGCATCAGCTTCGATTAGCGGCGTCAAGGCATTAAGAAAAGATTGTGCGTGCTCCGCTGTGCCTTTACGGGCATGAGTAAAGTCTTGATGCAGCTTGACGGCAAACTTTAACTGACTGTCTGCTTGCACGTACGCTTTATTGACCATCCCAGCAAAAGCTTTTTGGCCAATAGGTGCATAAAAAGTGCTGTTAATCTCTACCGCACCGTATTGCTTGGCATACTCCCGTAAGAAGTCAGCCTTCTTAGTGCCTGTTGGATACAACGTACCTAATAAGTCAGTATCGCTATAGCCGCCAGTGCCAAGGTAAATACGCGGAATAGGGGTACTTTCCATGTTGACCACTCTTTGCTGTTTTTGATGATTAAAGTTTTAACGGAGTTTTTAATCTATAGTCAAGATCAAATAAAACAGATACATGGTTTTATGACGTGTGACTGGTATAAATTTTCCTTGTTTGCTGTGCCTACGCCGACAGAGGCTGCAAAAAATTCATACCAGTCACGCTATATCGTTTCTATATTGAGTTGACTGTATTATTTTTTACGCGACCATAACCATTCTATCAATGCTAATAATGCATTATCATCTGCATCACCACCAAGCTCGCGAGTGATAGCGGCTTGTCCATTATTAAATAATGATTGGGCGTAGTCTTTGGCAGCGCTCACGCCCATTAATTTGACATAGGTAGATTTGTCTAGTTTTTCATCGCTACCAGCGGGTTTGCCTAAGGCGTCGGTGGTTGTAGTGACGTCCAAGATATCATCTTGCACTTGAAAGGCCAGTCCAATATGCTGCGCGCATTCTTGTAATGCCATACGCTGCAAAGCCGTTGCTCCAGCACAAATTCCACCCATTAGCATTGCCGCTTCGATCAGCGCGCCAGTTTTGTCGCGGTGAATGGCTTCTAGTTCTTCTTGAGAAATATTAGTACGCGCTTCAGCATTCAGATCCAGCATTTGACCTGAGACCATGCGGCGAGCGCGCGGTGCAAACACGGCCAATAGCTGGCTTGCAATGTCTGAATCAAAAGGCGCGAAGGTAGGCAGCTCTGCGGTTAAAACCTCAAAGGCCAAAGTTTGCAATACATCACCCGCCAGTAGTGCCGTCGCTTCGTCAAACACAATGTGACAAGTTGGCTGGCCTCGGCGCAGCTCATCGTCATCCATGCATGGCAAGTCATCATGGACCAATGAATACGTATGCAATAGCTCTACAGCCAATGCAGCGCGGCGACACATGTCATAATCTGAGTCGTTTTCTAGCAGTGATTGTAAGTCAGCGATTTTTACGTGATCTGTTAAATTTGAGATGTCAAATAAATCATCTGTCTCAATATCTGCTTCACCATCTACATTTATACTGGCATCAATACTGACAAAACTACTGGCCACTAATAAAGGTCGTACCAATTTGCCTTGTCCAGTCATCACATAACGACATGCGTCATCAAGCGGACTTGGTAAGTTTGCATAAGCAAATAATACGTCAATATCTTGCGCTAACTGTGCGCGTAATGTGCTATAAAAGTGCTCAAAATTGGTAAAAGGAACAAAACGAGGCGCAGTAGAAACAGACATAACTCAACCAACCACCATATAAATAAAAATAGAGAATACGTGAATAAAAATAGATAACAAGCCAGTGTAACATGATAGCTGATATGGCTTATGCGTATATGCTAAGCGCTGTTTTATTTTGGTTACGTATTGGTGATTTAACTTATAGGTTGAATGTGTTTTGATGAAGTAATCACACGTCTTGGTACTGTTGCTCAATCAAATAGATGGTATTTAGAATTCACAAACTAATACGCATATAAAAAAACTAGTGACAAGGTATAAAGTACAAGGTAGATGTCAGTGATTGGTTGACGAGTTTGGATGTTATCAATTAATGTTAATAGTGACTTGTGAGTCTGATATTAGCTTGTGACAGTTGGGGGCATAATCCCCTACACTAAATGACGTCAAAACAGTATAACCAAGCGCCATATCAATGAGCGCAAAATAATAAACACATCATCACTGTCTTTTATCAGTCGTTGGGTTGTAGACTTATAAATTGACAGTAATTTTATTCGTTTTATTTACAACCATTAGCTAGTTATTTTCATTCTAAAACGTAGCTTTTATAATTTGATCTTTATTACATAGCTTTTATTACATAGCAAGGAGTTTCAAATGGTATATCAAGGAAATCGCATCACGGTGACAATGCTAGAGGATGGCATCGCCAACATGCAATACAACGCCGAAAATGAGAGCGTGAACAAGTTCGATGCCGAAACCAATAAGCAGTTTACTGAAGCGGTCAGTGCACTTGAAAAGTCTGATGACGTCAAAGGTTTAATCGTCACTTCAAGCAAAGGCGTCTTTATCGCTGGTGCTGACATCACTGAATTCGTCGGCTCATTTAAGAAGCCAGAAAGTGAGATTAAAGAGTGGGTCGTTGGTATTAACGATACTTTTAATCGCTTTGAAGACTTACCGTTCCCGAAAGTAGCTGCTATCAATGGCGCGGCGCTTGGCGGTGGTTGTGAGATGACCTTAGTTTGCGAATATCGCGTCATGAGTGACAAAGCGATTATCGGTCTACCAGAAACTCAATTGGGTATCTTCCCAGGTTTTGGTGGTACGGTTCGTAGTACACGTGTAATCGGTATTGATAACGCGCTTGAGCTCATCGCGACTGGTAAGCCCCAAAAAGCGTTGGATGCCTTAAAGCTAGGCTTGGTTGATGCGACCGTACCTGCTGATGACTTACAAGATGCGGCAATTGACCTAGTCAAAA
This sequence comes from Psychrobacter sp. 1Y10, assembly GCF_052259005.1. Taxonomy (NCBI): domain Bacteria; kingdom Pseudomonadati; phylum Pseudomonadota; class Gammaproteobacteria; order Moraxellales; family Moraxellaceae; genus Psychrobacter; species Psychrobacter sp. 1Y10. The sequence goes on from NZ_JBQQES010000011.1 coordinate 36,266, forward strand.
AATGTATCTCAGGTGAGCTTGATTGGCAAGCGAAGCGTGAAGAGAAGCTTGAGCCTGTTAAATTAAATCAGCTTGAACAAGCGATGGCGTTTAACAGCGCAAAAGGTATGATCTTTGCCAAAGCTAATCCTAAGCAGTACCCAGCGCCTGCGCTTGCTATTGAAGCGATTGAAAAGCATGTAAATCTGCCACGTGATAAAGCAATTGAAGTGGAAGCGACTTATTTCGCTAAAGCGGCGAAAACGCCACAAGCAGAAAGCTTGGTTGGTCTATTCTTAAATGATCAATTGGTTAAAAAATTAGCGAAGCAGCACAGCAAGCAAGCACATGATATCAATGAAGCGGCTGTATTGGGTGCTGGTATCATGGGCGGCGGTATCGCTTATCAGGCAGCGAGCAAGGGCTTGCCAATTATTATGAAAGATATCAAGTCTGAGCAATTAGATCTTGGTATGGGCGAAGCCAGCAAGCTATTAGGCAAGATGGTTGATCGCGGTAAAATGACCCCAGCGAAAATGGGTGAAACCTTGAGCCGTATTCGTCCAACCCTTAACTATGGTGACTTTGCTGAAACTGACATCGTTATCGAAGCGGTAGTAGAGAATCCGAACGTCAAGCGTGCGGTACTAAAAGAAGTAGAGGGTCTAGTAAAAGACGATTGTATCCTAGCGTCAAACACCTCGACTATCTCTATTACTTTCTTAGCCGAAGCACTTGAGCGTCCTGAAAACTTCGTCGGTATGCATTTCTTTAACCCAGTAAACCGTATGCCATTAGTAGAAGTTATCCGCGGCGAGAAGTCATCTGAAGAAGCGATTTCGACCACTGTCGCGCTAGCTTCAAAAATGGGTAAAGTGCCAGTTGTGGTAAATGACTGCCCAGGTTTCTTAGTGAACCGCGTATTGTTCCCATACTTTGGTGCGTTTGATTTATTGCTTAAGCAAGGTGCTGACTTTGTCCATGTTGATAAAGTCATGGAGAAATTTGGCTGGCCAATGGGTCCTGCTTACTTAATTGATGTGGTCGGTCTAGACACTGGTGTGCACGGCGCAGAAGTCATGGCGGAAGGCTTCCCTGACCGTATGAAGCCTGATTATAAGGGCGCGATTCAGCATCTGTATGACAATGAGCGTCTAGGTCAAAAGAACGGTGTTGGTTTCTATAAGTACGAAACAGACAAGCGCGGTAAGCCAAAGAAAGTCGCTGACGACGCCACTTACGAGCTGTTAAAAACCACCACAGATAGCGACACGCAAGCGTTTGATGATCAAACCATCATCGACCGCACCATGCTGGCTTTCTGTAATGAGACCGTCCGCTGCCTAGAAGACAACATCGTCAGCACGCCAAGTGAGGCTGATATGGCGATGATCATGGGTGTTGGTTTCCCGCCGTTCCGCGGTGGTCCTTGCCGTTATATCGACCAAATGGGTCTAGATAACTACTTGGCACTGTGTGAAAAGTACGCACACCTTGGCAAAGCCTATGAAGCCCCGCAAAAGATTCGCGACATGGCAGCTGCAGGTGAGACTTTTTACGCCACAGCGTAACGAGCATACCGTATAAGGATAAGTGGGGTGCGTTTGCAAGTATCGCTGATAGCAATGGCTATATCGAGAAAGTGAACAGCAAGCGTACCGTTTTGTTCGGTTCAATTTGTTTCTAGCCCTAAAAAGTTAGGTATACAAGTACATATCGTATCTAGTATCAAAGCGAACTGATAACACTGACAATAAAAATTGAAAAGGAAGATAGTATGACAACTTTAAGTCCAAAAGATGTGGTCATCGTAGACGGTGTACGCTCAGCCATGGGAAAATCTAAAAACGGTATGTTTCGCCATGTTCGCGCTGATAACATCTCAGCGGAATTGGTCCGTGCTTTGGTAGAGCGTAACGATTTCGATACCAACGATGTCGAAGATATTATTTGGGGCTGTGTCAACCAGACGCTTGAGCAAGGTCTGAACATCGGTCGTAATATTGGTCTGCTGGCTGGTATTCCAAAGACCGCTGGCGGTCAAACGGTCAACCGTCTATGCGGCTCTTCTATGCAGGCGCTACATACGGCAGCGGCGCAAATTATGACCAACCAAGGTGATGTATTTATCATTGGTGGCGTTGAGCACATGGGTCACGTTGGTATGATGCATGGCGTGGATCTAAACCCAGCAGCCTCTAAGCATTATGCAAAAGCCTCAAACATGATGGGTTTGACAGCTGAAATGCTTGGTCGTATGAATAACATTACCCGTGAAGAGCAAGACGCCTTCGGTCTTGAGTCACATCGCCGTGCATGGGCTGCGACTACTGAAGGTCGTTTTGACAATGAAATCATCGGTATCGAAGGTCATGATGCCGCTGGTCGTCTGCAACTATGTACTGTTGATGAAGTGATTCGTCCAGATGCGACAATGGAGCAAATGCAAAAGCTACGTCCAGCCTTTGATCCTAAAGGCGGTACAGTGACTGCTGCTACTTCATCTGCCCTATCTGACGGTGCGTCAGCAATGCTAGTAATGAGCGCACAAAAAGCTAAAGATTTAGGTCTTAAGCCTCGTGCTCGTATTCGCAGCATGGCTGTTGCTGGTTGTGATGCCGCTATCATGGGTTATGGCCCTGTACCTGCCACGAACAAAGCACTTAAGCGCGCTGGTATGAGCATCGATGATATGCAAACCATCGAGCTAAACGAAGCCTTTGCAGCGCAAGGCTTGTCAGTACTTAAAGCCTTGAACTTGACTGACAAGCAAGACATCGTCAACATCAATGGCGGTGCCATTGCTCTAGGTCATCCACTAGGCTGTTCGGGTGCTCGTATCACGGTTACCTTATTAAACGCTATGGAGCAGTCTGACACTGAGCTTGGCCTTGCAACCATGTGTATCGGTCTAGGTCAAGGTATCGCGACCGTGATTGAGCGTGTTTAAGATTTTGAAATAGCAGTCGTTTTGTAAAATTTAAATATGCTAACCCAAGCCTTCGGTTAAATAACTGGAGGCTTGTTTGTGTGTAAACAATCAAAAACCATCTATGACATAACGTTCATAAGTTGTTAATAAAGATTATGTTTATTGACGCACCGGACGAAATATGACTAAATGAGCGTATATCAAATAACAACAAATCAATCATTTAGTCTGTAGCGATGTGCTACAAACGTACAAGGAGTGTACTCAATATGGCCACTATGATTACCGATCGTACTTATCGCATCGCTCGTGAAAACACGCAAGCAATGCTTATCGATGTGCAAGAGCGCCTAACGCCGCACATTTATGATCACGAAAACATCGTCAAAAAAATAACAACGTTGATAAAAGGTCTACAGGCCCTTGATATCCCTATTATGCTTAATGAGCAATATAAAAAAGGTCTCGGTGATACGTTACCTGAAGTTTTTGAGCTATTAGAAGGTGATAATGCTAAAAGTTTTGAAAAAGTTACATTTAGCGCTTGCGACAACGATGATTCATGGCATTATTTGGCGCAGCAAAACCGTAGTATCGTTCTACTATTTGGCGTTGAGACGCATGTGTGTGTCATGCAAACGGCGTTAGATTTACTGGATAATGGCATGCAACCAGTCATCGTTGGTGATGCGGTAGGATCACGCTTTCCATATGATAAAAAACAAGCCATACGGCGTATTCGCCGCGCAGGTGGGGTAATTACTACGGTTGAGACCATATTGTTTGAGCTATGTCGCACAAGTCGCGACCCTGCATTTAAGACTATTAGTAATCTGATTAAGTAGTCAATTATCGTTAAAGGTAGTTATTAAACAATCTAGATAATGAAGTGCCTAGTCAGATTTTATTAAAAATAGACAATATAAGGCATAAAAGATGAATAGGGTAAAGCAGTACGGTTTTAAACCGCTCTTAGCAGTTGTATTTTTAATAATGATGATACAACCAGTGATGGCTGCCAGTCCTAACAGCAGTGGTAGCAAGCTGGCAGCAGATGCCAAAAAACAAATCGGCGTGACAGTCAATTATGACGCCACTTATCAAAAACTGGACTTTCCACGTGGTGATGTACCGATGAAAACGGGGAGAAGTACCGATGTCATCGTACGTGCTTATCGTTTGCAAAATATAGATTTACAGCAGCTGGTCAATCACGACATGAAGTCAAATTGGTCAGAATATCCAAAGAATTGGGGATTAAAGTCACCGGATAACAATATTGATCATCGCCGAGTGGCCAATCTTGAAGTGTTTTTTGAGCGTCATGGAAAATCACTATCTGTCACTGATAAAGACAGTTTTAAGACAGGGGATATCGTGACGTGGCGACTGCCAAAAGACAATGTGCCGCATATTGGTATCGTCTCAAACAAAAAGACTGCCGATGGAACGCCGCTTATTATTCACAATATTGGAGATGGTACGCAAGAAGAGAATATCCTTTTCACCTATCCTATTGTCAAACATTTTCGTTACTAAAACATTTGGTACAGATGATATGAAGTTATTCATAGTGTAAACGATGGATAATGCGGCGCAAAACAAAACCCAGCCAATAGTGTCATGAGTGTCATGCTATTGACTGGGTTTTTTATTGGGGTTTTATTTATTTTCCCGTATGGGCAGCCCCTAGTAATTGACCCATTTGTACCACGCTGTTCGCCATTATATTATCTTGCCAGTCAGCTTTTGCAGCTTTAGGCAATATAACAATGGCGGTTGACCCCAGATAAAAGCGCCCAAGCTCATCACCTTGAGCCAACACCATACTATGCTCAGCTTCTTGAATATCGTCGGTACGGGTAATTTTTCCTGTCGCTACCGTCTCAATACCGGCGACAATCATAGCGCCAACCATCACGACTGCTGCTTTGCCGTATTCGGTATCAAACATACAAACCAAACGCTCGTTACGGGCAAATAAGTCGGGCACGTTAGCAGCAGTGGTATTATTGACTGAAAATAATGTACCTGGCACATAGCGAGTTTTGGTCAAGGTACCTGTAAAAGGCATGTGCACACGGTGATAGTTGCTGGGCGCTAGATAAACAGTAGCAAAACTACCATCAGCGAAGTAACTACCATCATCACTATCAGCAAGTAGCTGTCCGATGTCGTAGTAACGCCCTTTAGCCTGAAGTAGCTTATGATCGTTAATTTGACCAAGCTGCGAGACAATACCGTCAGCAGGGCTTACAATGCCATGGACGGTAGTATCGATAGCACGAGCATCATCTTTGAGTTCACGGGTAAAAAAATCGTTAAAGCTCTCGTAAGCATTTAAGCTTTGACGTTCGTATTCATCCAACTTTACATCATATGCTTTTGCAAAGCTGCGAATAAAAGCACGTTTAACCATTGGATGACGGCTAGCCGCCAAACGTCCAGCAACTTTACTAAGTTTTTGCTGCGGTACAAACTGCTGAATGGTGGTAAATAAAGTCATAAAGGGTTACCAAAGTAGTTGTTAAAATAAGAAAATAAAAGTTAGAAATAATAAATATTTATATTTTACCATGGTCAGTACTCAATCGTATGACCATAATTGTTTAAGGAAGCAGTTTATGAAAGCTCTAATTCAGCGGGTAAACCGTGCTAGTGTTATAGTTGATGAATGTTGTATAGGCTCAATTGAACATGGGCTCTTGGCATATATTGGCTTAGGACCCGATGATGACTTACAACAGGCAAAACGTATGATCGATAAGATTGTCACTTATCGTGTTTTTGAAAATACAGCTGATCCAGCTAAACTTGGCAAACTGGATAAAAATGTACAACAGGTAGGTGGCGGATTATTACTGGTATCACAATTTACCTTGATGGCCAAAACAGACAAAGGACGACGCCCTGACTTTGGCGGTGCGATGCCGCCCGAGGCTGCAAAAGTATTGTTTGAGCAATTAGTCGCTTATGCAAAGACTCAGCATCCCAACGTTGCAACGGGACAGTTTGGAGCTGATATGCAAATCGATAGCGTCAATGATGGGCCTCTAAACTTTTTGTTAGAAGTTTAAAGAGCGAATGTCATCAAACTGTCATAATTAACGCGTTTAATAGACGGTCATTAACGAGTGTTTACCGTCTTTTTTAGCTTAAATTTCCCTCTTATATAATTATTCAGCGCTTAACAATAAGGTTGTCCTATGCATAATGAGCAAATTTTGATTGTCGAAGATGAGCCTGCGATTCGTGAAATGGTGGTGATGACATTGGAGATGGCTGGATTTGACAGCTTGCAAGCGGCTGATGTGTCAGAGGCGCATCAACAAGTGGTTGATCATCGTCCTGCGCTCATATTATTAGATTGGATGTTACCTGGAGATAAAAGTGGTATTGATTTTTGTCGTATGCTTAAAAGCGATGAGCTGCTTGCTGAGATACCAGTCATTATGCTGACGGCCAAAAGTGAAGAGGACAGTAAAGTTCATGGGCTTGATGCTGGTGCTGATGATTACATGACCAAGCCTTTTTCAACACGAGAGCTAATCTCAAGGATTAAAGCGGTATTGCGTCGTAGTAGTGCGCTGAGTGCTGATAAGCCCATCGAGATAGGTAAGCTGAGCCTAGATCCTAAAAGCCAACGCGTTACGGCTAATGATAAGGTTGTGGATATCGGACCGACAGAATATAGGCTATTGGCGTTTTTTATGAGTCATCCGGAGCGTGCTTATACGCGCACACAACTGCTTGATCAGGTATGGGGCGGCAATGTTTATATCGAAGATCGGACGATCGATGTGCATATCAGGCGTTTGCGTAAATTATTAAAACCCCACGACTGCGATACTTTAATCCAAACGGTTCGTGGTACTGGCTATCGGTTTTCGAGTCTCATTGAACCAGTATGAGCCAGTTCTAAACAGAACGACATATGAATGACAATGTAACGCAGTAGATAGTCGTAAGGGTAATGAATGATATGATAATGCCTATAGAAAACGAGCAACAAAACGAGCCAGAACAGCACCCGCAAGATCAAGCAACCCAGCAAGAAGTGATGGGTCAGCTCAAAAAAATAAGAAGCTCATTACGCGCTCTACAAGACGCCGTAATATTGCTCAATGATGATGATAGTCTAGAGTGGTGGAATCAAGCTGCTGAGGATTTGCTATTGTTACAAGTAGCGGATAAAGGTAGGAGTATTTTTGATTTTATCAATGTGCCTGAGTTTCGCCAGTACTATCAAGTCATGACGACACCCAACGATGGTGTGCATATGGCATCTTGGCGAGATCCTAAGCGTTATTTGAAATGTGAGCTCACCCCTTTTGGGGACGAAAAACTATTAATCATCTATGATGTGACTCGCCTGCATCATTTGGAACAAATGCGCCGCGACTTTGTGGCAAATGTCTCACATGAGCTTAGAACACCATTGACAGTCCTCATGGGTTATCTCGAAAACTTTTCAGATCAGCCAGACATGCCGCCGCATTGGCAGCGTGGGTTTGAGCTGATGACCCAGCAGACAGCGCGTATGAATAGAATCGTCAATGATTTATTACTGTTGTCTCGGATTGAGATTGAAGAGACGCATGAGTTTCATTATATTAATATGACCAAACTGCTTACCCATATCTATGATGACGCGCAGGCCTATAACCAAGAATATAATCATAGCATTCACTTGCAGATAGACACCTACGATGGGTTGTACGGGTCAGAGATGTACTTAAATAGTGCCTTATCCAACTTGGTTATTAATGCTATTAAATATACGCCAAAAGGTGGCAATATTACAATCAGTTGGGCGAAGACCTCTGAAGGCTGTCGCTTTGCTGTTGAAGATGATGGTATCGGTATTGCGCCGCAACATATCACGCGGTTGACTGAGCGTTTTTATCGTATCGACAGTGGTCGTAGCCGTGCTACGGGCGGTACTGGGTTAGGTCTAGCAATTGTCAAACATGTCTTGTATCAATACGATGTAAACTTACAAATTGAGTCAACAGAAGGCGTAGGGTCGACGTTTAGTGCGCTGTTCCCCACCAATCATGTACGATCTGAGCCTATGCTTTAGTCTTTTTGTAAAAGTGGGTAAGGATTGACAGCACTGCCGCTGATATAAATACCATAATGTACATGTGGCGGTGTACCTTTGGCATTACCACTATCACCAACATAGCCAATGATATCACCAGCATCTACCCAGTCGTTGGGAGTTATATCAGCATAATCTTCTAGGTGTGCATAATAATGTCCTGCACCGCCAGGACCTACGATCACCACCACACGTCCGCCTAATGTATTTTCGCCAACCTTACTGACAATGCCTTGCGTCGTTGACTGTACTGGTGTGCCGCGCGGTGCAAAGATATCGATGCCTTCATGTGTGCGACCTTGACTACGAGCAGCGCCCCAAGTATCGGTCAGGTGCTGATCTGGTAGTGGACTTGGCAGGCTATCTTCTGTTGGCAACTCTTGTTGTAGCAGACTCAACTGTTGCCATTTTGCGACGACAAAGGACTGTGTTTGTTGACTGATACTTGGGAGAAGTTTGTCGAATACAAATAATAAGGCCAATAGCACAGCAGCTTTGATTAACACACTCAGCATACGGCGCAAACGTGCAGGCTTTGGTTGCTGGTTTTTTTGATCTACTGGCATCGACATCTCTTATTGTGTTTTGTGGTTTACTCTAAATCGTGTTGGACATTTACAAAGGTCGAGTGTACAACACACCTTAATATTATAGATGCCTTGTTCTTTAATGTTTGTATGTCATTGTTATATGACGCTTTTATCCCCATAAAGACTGAGCATGCATATGACAATACTATAGTTAGTATAGAAAAAAATCGATACTTTTATAAGAATTTACTACTGGCATAGATTTTATAGTGAATTGGCTAGATTCTTGACTGACTCTTTTGGGACTAATACTGATGACTGGTTTTTTATGACTGATACTGCGCTTGTTATTGATACTGAAACCGACCAAGGTCGAGATCCACGACCTATCCAAGTTGCAACCATTAATGTGGCCAGTGGGTTTGAGTGGATGAAATACTTTAACAGTGGCCGTCCTATATCACCAATTGTGATCAAAGTTCATGGCATTACCGATGATGATGTCGCTGGACTTGAGCGTTTTGAATTGGATGAATTTGACTTGCCGCAGTATCTGATTGGCCATAACGTACGCTTTGATTGGCGAGTGATCGGTAGGCCGTCTGCTAAGCTGATTTGTACCGTGCGACTGGCGCGCGTCGCTTTTCCAGAATGGCGCTATTATGGGCAGTCCAAATGTATTGAGCAGTTATTGGGACAAGAGGAAGCCAGCAAAATGACCATTGCTGCACATGATGCACTAGGTGATGCGCGCATGTGTTATTTGCTTTACCAAGCTTGCTGTGAGCGCCTACAAATCAAGCCCATAGATTTTGAGACAGCGCACAAGATTTCGAACACCGCCAACCCAGTCGCGAAGATGCCATTTGGTAAGTATAAAGGCAAGCTTATTAAAGAAGTACCTATTGGTTACGTTAAGTGGATGCTAGGCAACATTCATAACATGACACCGTCATTGCATTCTGCTTTGACTAAGCGCCTCAGGGCAGAAGAGGCTAATAGCATCAACAAATAAATAAGCGGTTTGAATATAAGATGCATTATATTTATTGTGATTGCTCGTTTAGCCAATCCACTGCCATTTGCCACAGTTTAGGAGCTTTAGCGTTGGTTCTACTACTAAAATAGCGCATGTGTCCAATGCTGTTTAGGCCAAAGTCTTTTGGATCAAAGATGCGTTTTTCGATTGGCATTTTGGTAAATACGCGAATCATGTCATCCATGTTTTTACTATTGGCAATGTCATCATCGCTAAAGCCGAGCCATAATGCTGGCATGCTAATCTCAGCATAAAAATGCGTGTGGACACTTTTGCCAAAGGCGGTCTTGATATAGCCTGCGCCATTGCACCACGCGCGCCACTGACGAGCTACGCCGCGCGGTAGCGGCTCGCCCATACCGATTTTATCAGCTGGGGTGTAGCCTAAGGTTAAGTTAGTGAGTGGAATAAAGGCGTCCATAAAACCCATGGCCTTGAGCTTATAAGGCATGTCCATATTTTTAATGCGCCCTGATGAACAAGCGACATTAAAAACTGAAGCAATAGAGGCATAGTTGGGCATAAGGCCAATCAGCTGACCGCCTGCGCTATGGCCAATCAGGTGATAAGTGGCATTACCGAACTCATCTTGTAAGGCATCGAGGGCGGCTGGCATATCATGTCGCCCCCAACTGATAAGAGAGGCATCACATTTGGTCAAATCGGTCGTCAGCGACTCACCAATACCTTCATTATCAAAGGTTAGTACTCCAAAGCCTTGCTCTGCTAAAAAAGTCGCGAAACTGTGATAGAACTGACGTTTGATACCAGTCGCTGGCGCGATCATCACGGCTGTGTTTACAGAAGTTTTAGGACGGTAGACGGTCGCTGCTAACGCTCGATTGCGATCAGATATGATGGTCAACGCATAAGTATCGATACTTGTAACCTTCGTCTCTAATGGAGCGTTGCTTGTAGTATCAAGAGGCGTGGCAGACATGCGCTCTTGTTTATTTGCAGAAAGTGGTGTTTGGTTTTGATGCATTGCCATACCTTATGATGTGTACCAATAAGCGATGATTATTAATAAATGATATGCTGTAAAGGTTAGCATACTTGTAAGTACAGCGTATTATTACCAAGATTGGTCATTATACGTCAGTGATAAAAAGTTGTTATTAGCCATTAACATAGCTTATGCTAAGAGGAATGCTAGCAAGACAAATGCTTGGTTGTATCTCTTTATCTAACATTATCTTTCATCGTTTATATATTCCAAAGTCCGAAAATAGACGTGAAACCAATTTATGTTTATTATGCGTAATTAACAGAGCATCGACAACACTCTATCTACAATGAAAAATAAACACACTTGGTATCAGCTGCGAGCAATGTATTTGTTCAAAGCACACAATTATTAAAACAGTTTAATATAGTCATACACACAAATGATAATCCATACAAAATTAGGGGCGCTTTATGCAAATGAAAATTAACAATGACACTTATGAAGTATTGACCAGCCAAGATATTGCACATATTGAAAAGGCAGTAGATAAATCAGCGTTGACTATGCCATTGGTCGCAGTCTATTGCGGTTCGCGTTTGGGCAATAGTGATATTTATGAGCAAGCAGCACGTGAGTTGGGACAAGCCTTGGCAAAAAACGGTATGGGCTTGGTATATGGTGGTGCCAGTATTGGTCTTATGGGCTCAGTGGCTGACGAAGTTATCAAAGGCGGGGCACAAGCTGTCGGTGTGATTCCAACGTTTATGCTCAAACATGAAATTGCGCATGACCAGCTAACACGGCTGCATCTGACTGATACGATGCACACACGTAAAACGGTCATGGCAGAGTACGCAGACGCTTTTATTACGTTGCCAGGCGGGCTTGGGACATTAGAAGAGATAATGGAGATTGCCACATGGCGTCAGCTGTATCAGCACGAAAAACCGATGATTATTCTCAATATTAATGGCTTTTATGATCGTATGATTGAGCATTTAAAATATACCACTGAGCAAGGCTTTATGAAGCAGCAAGATCTCGATCGTTTGGTGGTGTGCAATACTATCAACGAAGCAATCGACTTACTACAGACACTAGTAACGATAGAAGATGCGGTTGATACAGAGAAGATGGCTGGAAATGAAAGCCAAGTATCATAAGGTCAATCAATTGATAAGTAAGATAGCCTGTATTCATTATTAGTAGTTATATAGCAGGATAGAAAAAGGAGCAGACAACCAGTATTTGGTCATCTGCTCCTTTTTTGTATTTTCTTACCTGTGTGAGTTGGAGTGATATATTATATTGTGTTAGACGCCAAATTTGCTAAAGTGGCTTCACGAATACTGCGATTGACACCAGCCATAGCTTGAGGAAACCCACGCTCCTCAGCCAGTACGCGTGCCACATTATCAACAGCTGTACTGTCGTTATGTACAAGATAAGTCCATTCGTGCGCATAACGACGACGATCCTCAGCAGTATCGTTTGCGATCAGTCCAAGCTGTGTTAATTCATGAACGATCTGATCAGCGGCAATCAAGGTTGATGAGGCTTTGACGTTTTCAGCGCGCGCGTAGCGTATATTAGAATATAAGCTTACATCAGCCACTCGTAATGTGTCATCCTTGCCCGGGATTTGTTGTCCTCCATATAACGCATTACCAATGGTACGTGCACTATTAAACGTCGGTACAAACTCAGCCACATATTCAATCGCTTGCTGGCTACGTGCTTGTAATGGGGCTTTGTCCCAGCCATCTTCGATATAGTGTACATATTGCTGCGGTAACTTAGGCTGGGCGCTACCTTTATTAGAAGCAACTAAACCATCATTAAACAAAGTAATCGCCTTACTCATACCATGAATTTGAAAATAACCATCTGGGTAAGGCGTGAGCTGTGCCATACCTTCTGGTGTGCCTCGATTACCATAGACAATAATCTCTGGTATTTGCCCGCCTGCATCATCCCAGCGCGTGATATAAGAGGATTTAAATTCAACCATACGCGTGACTTTAACCCCGACCATATCGTCGATAACTCCAGTACGAAAACCACAGGCATTCACTAGGTAGTCGACTTCAACCGCTTCCGTTTGTGATGCATTAGCCTGCTGGTAGTCAATACGCCACTTGGTAACATGATGATCCGCATTTGTACAATTCTCACAATCGACTGGCATCACTTGCTTAACTTGTGTGTCAGTAAAGACATGAGCATGATTGTATTCTTCTAATGCTAGCTGCGCAGATGCTGCTAAACGAAAAATGTTCCAGCCATATTCTTGTACAACAATCAGTGGAAACTTAACTTTATTTAAGTCCAAATATTTAGCAACGGGTATCATCCATTCATCAACTGTCTCTGGTACCGCAACTTGCTCTTGTTCAGAAAGCTCGATCATCTTTTCATGACTATATAGTTGATAGTAATTGTCAGGCTCGCCCAATACTTTGTTATTAGCATCTTGCGCGATAAGCTCACGATAAGCGTCTGTTAAGATATCAAGGCGCGGCAATAAGTCTTCAGGTAGCCCTTCATCACGTGTCGGCACTGCAAATACAGTCGGGCGTACATCAATGGTATAAGGATAAAGGCGCAAAATATCGATACATTGTTCAAGGAGTGCGACGCAGTCTTCGTCAGGTATTTCGCGGTACAAGTTGCCACCTGCATGCAAATGGCACATTGGCGGACCGTCAATTAAGGATTTTTTCTTTTCAAACAAATAAGTTTCAAGCCCTAAGGCTGCAAGACGAATAGCAATCGTTGCGCCTGCTGTACCACCACCTAATATACCCACACGTTTAGCAGGGGTATTGAGCTTTGCTGTCTGAGATAAAGCATCGCCTAAGGCTAATTTTGATTGATCTTTAATAAAAGTTTGAGTCATTGTCGTTGTCATATCCTTGATAGTCTCATCTTGAGACCGTATTCAGCGTATTCGTTAAAATTTCGTTAGAAGTATCTGGTTGAATGTATGGTATGTACTGATATGTGTATGCTAACTACCAAGTTCAACACATATATGAAGTCGTGAGAGTCATGTTTTTAATTGTTTAGCCATACTTACATTCTATGGTGTTATTTTACGAAAATCTGTAATGAACATGACGGTAAATACGTAATTTGATGCATTAATTTTGTCAACAAACAGTGATGGAATGTACGGTTTAAACAGGACATTTTAAATGAGCAGGCAATATCAAAACTTTATCAAAAAATACCTATATGGTATTTGAATAATAAAAAATGGACGTTTTTAATTAATTTGTAAGTTTAAGGCGCTTTTGTAAAATTATATTCTAATGGAAACGACAGGTTTGTAGCGTATGCTATATTGAGACGCTTGCAGTCGGATTTAGGCGTATATTGTATGGTTAAAGACATCGCTAAACAAACGCTAAGATAAAAGACCACAAGTAAAAAGAGACATATAAATTTGAACCCATATTGTTTTTAATTACAAGGAAGTTATGATGAAAAATATTCTTATGTTGTCTGCGTTGACAGGAGTTTTGACGCTCACAGGGTGCTCTACGTTAAACAACGTATTTGGCAATGACACATCAGGTATGCATGATGTGCAAGCGACGAGCAATAACACTGTACCAGTGGCGAGTAAAAACGGTATGCTGGTTGATGCAACCAATCATATGACTTTATATACTTTTGATAAAGATTCGATGAATAAATCAGAATGTGGTAGTGCTTGCTTGGTAGCTTGGCCTGCATTTATGGCACCTAGTAATGCCAAGGCTTCTGGTCAGTTTGCTGCTTTTCAACGTGAAGACGGTAAATATCAATGGGCCATGAATGGTAAACCATTATATTTTTATGCCAATGATACCAAAGTGGGTGACAAAGACGGCGACAATAAGCTTGGCGTTTGGCATATTATTCCAACCAAATAAAGCGTAATGCAAATAATAAGAAGACAGTCACCATAGTGGCTGTCTTTTTTATAAAACGCTTGTCACGTACAGCGCTGGGCCAAAGCAGATAATAAGCAATTAAATTTATTCTACTTTTTCTATCAGATCGCCATTAGTCGAGGTAGAGACATCGATTATGATAGCGCTGTTTGAAGCTGTGATATCATGGACTATGCGCTCATTGTTGCTAGCAGTATAAGTACTGAGGACTTACATGCTGCTTGCATCAAATACCAAAAACCGTTAAAATCGCGGTTTAATTTTCCCGCTGGGGAAGGCTAAGAGAGCAAAGATATGGTGCTGAGTGCTGGAATAAGCCAGTGACGCAGTTGCCAGATTTGTACATGTCCTTAGTGCCTCAGTTACGTATGCAATCATCTGACCATTGGTCAATGATGTTAAGCATGCATCGGACATAGAGAGCTTATTATGCGTAAAGATATCCATCCTGATTACCAAGAAGTTTTGTTCCATGATACTAATGCTGACGTGTTCTTTTTGACGCGCTCAACAGCTAAGACTAAAGCGACTCGTGAATATGAAGGTAAAGAATACCCATATTATCCACTTGATATCTCAAGTGCATCGCATCCTTTTTATACTGGTGAGCAGCGTAAAACTTCTACTGAAGGTCGTGTTGCAAGCTTCAACAAACGCTTTGGCGCGTTTGGTGGCCGTAGTAAAAAAGCCGCTGACTCTGCTGAGTAATTTGCGCTTATTGCGTCAAGTTATTTTGCCAAGTAATAAAAAACCGCTGATAATTCAGCGGTTTTTTTACGTTTTTTAAACGTAGTTTAAGTGGCTTATTGGACAAAGGCTTTTATTTGCTATGCTCATCAAGCTGAGATTCAAGCAGTTGCGCAATCAGCTCTGCCAACTGCTGTGCCCAAAAGCCATACGTTAAGCTACTGGGATGAAAGCCGTCGCTGGCAAACATAGTGGCGCTATCGATAGGGGTACCGTTGGCATGCTTTTCTGTCATTAGCGTAAAGTTTGCTGCCATATAATGTACATCATTATATTTGGCACAAACATCCTGCAATACTTGGTCGAGCTTCGTGGCTTTTGCCCCGATAAAGTTATTAAGCGGTGACGGTAAAGCAGGCATCTGCGCCATCGGTGGTAGGCTTGAGAAAATAAGTGTTTGTACGCCAAACTTACGCTGAGCAATGGTAATGATTTGCTCAAGTTGCTGTTGCCATTTTGCTGTAGAGACGTTGGAGGTCGTATCATTAACGCCGACACTCAAAACCATAATATCAACTGGCTGGCTGGGAGTAGGTAGAATATATAATCGGCGCAAAATATCGAAACTGGTATGTCCCGTTGTCGCTTGCAACTCCCAGTTTAGTGCATCGAAATGAGCGTTAATGACTGGTTGTTGCTGCAAGGCAGGTATCAACTTGCCAGCAAGCGCTTCTTGCTGCGTTAAACTACCAACACCAGCGGCTGCAGAGTCCCCAACGATCATTAAGCTTAGCGTTCTTGTAATCTTACTTACTGCCATTTTAGCAGAGTCACGTAATTGAGAGTCACCTAATTGAATATGACCGTGTCTTTCGCCATCTGGTTCAGGAAGGCGCACAGTGTCGCGTTTGACTTTGTGACCTTGATATAAGTAAATAGGGGCGAGTAATACATCTTTGGCAATGGCTGACATTTTAAGAGGAGCTACCATCCTGCGCGCTCCCGTATACTAGTGAGACTGTCTTCCACGAGCAGTTTGCCATCGATATAGACATCACGTAACAGGTTAGCTGTATCAGTATTTAAATCATCTATTTTTATGGTTTTTATTTGTCCGTTATCGTCTTTTATCAGCGCTAAGCGGCCTTTTTTTGAGCGTTTAGAATGGCTGGTGACGGGGTCTTTATAGATGTCTTTCCATACGCCATTGATACAGATGGCGCTGGCTTTCATAGCCCAGTTCATCGTATCGCGATTGACTTGTTGCAACAGGCCGCCGCCCATACCAAAGGTGATGTTTTCTGCGCTAAAGCCAGCCTTCATCACGACATCGATGATTTTACCTAAACTTTGCGGGCTAATGCCGTCGCCTTGGATGATACGTACGTAATCAGGCAAGACTTTATAGCCTTTGCTGTTAAGCCTGGTACCAAACCTTACTGCTAGGCGCTCCAGTGCCTCACGTACGACTTTGGCCGGCTCGCCACTGTCTGGTCGAATAACCAAGGTACCACCCATATTTTTGACATCGTCTTTTAACGCATCGCCCCAGATATTATCAATGGCATTCCATAAGTCATAGCTATCAGAGACCACTGAAAAGGCGTTATTTTTGCCACCGAACTGTTCAATCATATTGGCAAAAGCAGCGGCCTCTCCATCACGGCCCCAGGCAGTCATAGTGCTGTGTTCAGCGGCAGGAATGGAGAACGCTGGCATATCATTGCCCATTTGATACCAACGACTAGCAGCAACCAAAGCAGCCATAGAATCAGTACCAGCGAAATTAACCAAATGCGCTAAGCTACCGAGCGCTACCGACTCATGACTAGAAGCGCCACGTGAGCCAAAATCATGCAAACGGAAAATGAGTGATTCTGAATTATCGGCAGACTTTTCTAACGCACGGCGGATAACACCTTTGCAATAATGTGACACACTAGCGACGGTTGAAGGATACCAGATGGCGCGCAGCAGGGCAGTTTCGATATAGCTTGGTAACCAATAAAACTCAGGATCAGTATTGGTAATTTGGCAGACTACGTTGGACACAGGCACGATGCTACCTTCAGGCACAGCCTCGATACGTAGAGGTAAATAACCGCCATGCTTATCGACCAGACGCTCCCATCCCGCACGATTGAACGTTAGACCGTGAGCATGAATCACCGTTTCGGCTTCATCGATATCCTGATGAGTAATAGGGGTGCTTAAGTATTCTTTAATAAAAGCTTGTAAGCCGAAAAACACCACCTCATAGTCGCCACCGCGAGCTTCGATATAGCTGGACAGATACTCACTGCCAGTTGGGTATTGCACCCAATGTGAGGTTTTATAGCTGTCACTGTTAAGAATTAGATTGTTCAAATTGCTGGTGTACATCACAGAACTCCTCTGCTTTGATATGTCGCAGCTGCGCTAATAAAAAAACAGCTGCGACGATTAGCCCTTGCCGTCTATCAGCTTGGGCGCTAAAACCTATAGAATAAAAATTTGTGAAAGAACGCTCATAAAATCATATAGAATTTTGTCGGTTAGTAATCACTTAAATAATGAACTAAACGGTCAGTTAGATGAGCTATACCTGTTACTAAATAAAATGGACGCATTATTTGATAACACAAAACTGGTATGAATTTTTCTGGCTTGCTGTACCTACGCTGACAGAGGCTGCGCAAAATTCATTCCAGTTCCGCGGTATCTTTTTCATGTTGGACTGACTATATTACAATCCAACCATCTTAGTGATAATCGCATAATGGTCTTCAAACATCATGGTGGCATCAAGCTCGGCTAGGGGTAACCAAAAAGCGTGTACAGCATCATCACTACCTTTTACTTTTGGCAGGCCATTTGCGTCATTCTTTAGTTGAAAGTAAAAGGCTTGGGTAAGCGTGCGTCCGCGTGCCGAGCGGTAAGGGTCATCGAAAGTATGCTGACTATGGCAAGAGCCTCGCAGTACAGGCTCAGGGACTTTAAGACGGGTCTCTTCACGTAGCTCACGGATGCAGGCGTCAAATAAGGTCTCTTTTGGATTAAGGAATCCACCAGGCAGCGCCCAAAGCCCTCGTCCCGGCATGCTGCGCCGCTCTACCAACAATATGTGTCCTGACTGTACGACCAAGGCGTCAGCAGTCATAAATGTCGGTGGGTAAGGCGCGGATTCCCACTGTTTTTTATACTTATCAATAAAGCCTGCTTCTTCGTGTAGCTGCTGATAATGACTCGTCTCTTTAAATTCATCTAAGACTTTGCGAGTAGACTCAGGTGTACGCTCAGGGGTAGGGGTTGCGCCCATTAGGTAGCTATCACGGATCGGTGTAGCAGATAAGTTATGATAGTTAGGCACAGAAACTGATGCCCAGTTTGGAAATAGCGACAAGTAATAAGAAGAGCTGTCTTTAGAGTGACCGATAAGACCGATATCAGCATTTAAGTCACTGGTGATAGACTTGACGCCTGCTTGTACATATTGTAGCCAGCGCGTGTCATTATAGAGTGCATCATCCAAGCCGACGCAGTGAATACGAGCTGCTTCATCTGCTGAGTAAGCGCCCTGAATCATCGCTGCACGCTCAGTGACACTGAAAGGATTGCGCAAACTACGCGGCAAGTTGGCTGAACCAATCAACATGATAACTTCATCAGCACGTTTTAAAGCTTCATCGATGACGGCTTTATGGCCACGATGGAACGGCTGAAAACGACCAATAAATACCAAATAGCGGTAATGTTTGCTCTCTTGCTTATCCAAATGTTGCTCTGACAATTCACTCATAGATGCCAATTTCCTACTACTTATTTTTTTGATTGAAAACAATTTAATGACGCCAATACTGACACAGCATAGGAGTTGCTGACAAGTGTAAAGATGTTTAGTGGTGTGTCGTTACTGATGTTAGTTTATTTTGATACTTGTCCTTAATATGGTGTGAAGTTCATTTGATTAGATGTAATAGGGGCGATAAATAAGATAAATAAACAATCACTTCGCATGCTTATCAATCCATGCGACAACCGTCGGCCATATCTCTTTAGCAGCGTTGCGGCTAATCATAATACGGCTATGAGTATAGTCGTCCAAATCCCCACGGCTGATTGAGTATTCACGAAACACGTTAGTAGGATTATTAAAAGTATTGAAAAATAACTGACAGCCAGCAGTGGGTGATATGAATTTATCGCCTCTGGCACTGATAGCATAGATAGGCGTGGTAATCATTGGCATATACTGACGATAATCAAAGCTGTCATCAGCATTGGTCACTTCATTCTCAGCATCTTTATTCACAGTACTTTTATCAATAATGTTTTTTGCAAACACATCTTGTTGAATATTACTTTGTTTAATAAAGCTGCTGTTAAAGTTCTTTTGTAGGTTCCAATCAAACCACTGACTCATCGTATAATAACTTTCGTTAATAGGGCCCATTTTGAGTTTTTTTGCAGGGATGTAGCCAAATAGTCGGGTAAGTAATTTGGCTGTTAGTATTTTAGTGTAGTTTTTGACATTTACGACCGCCCCGAACGCTTGGCAGGCAAACATAGTGATGCTATTGATTTTATCAATATAGCGTGGGTTTTGGACTAAAAACATGGTCAAGCCAACGCCGCCACCGCTATGAGTAACGCAGTGTAAGTTATCCAGCTCTAATTCATCAAATAAATAACCAAAAGTCGCTTCAAAGTCATAAGTTGCGACGGTTTCAAAGTTAAATTTATCTTTTGGCACTGAGCTGTGACCATGTCCGCGCCATTCCATAATGTAGCAGTGATGACCAAGACCGGCTAAGTACTCTGCGATTTTTAAGCAGGTGTGTTTGTCCGAAAACGTACCATGCGTCAGTAATATATTTTGTGTTTTAGCTACCTTTATACTTTCAATAGAGGTATGAGCTGCAACATTATCATCAGATGTTTCACTAACCTTTATGCTTTCAATAATTCGCCAAATAGCAATTTGCTCACCATCCTTAGTCTCTATTAAACTTAGCGTTTTCGTGATCATAAAAGTGGTCTCGTACAAGTCGTTTGGGAGAAGTACTAATGATATAGGTATTAAATAGGTACTAGGGATTCTTAAAAAATATCATTACTAAGTAAAGCATAAATAAATATCGTTCAGATAAATTAATAACATGTTAAAAATTGGAACACTGCTCTTATTAGCGTTTTGCGTATTTTATTTTGTCTATCATAAGAGTCTACCAACGCTTGATAATTAACAACACAGTCTTAATATAGGCTATAACACATACTCTATTTGTTTTGTATTATCACGAGGGCTTAACGACCTCTACTTTTTAAATTTGATTATTTAAAAAACCAATCGCAACCATTTGTGACGGTCATAGTTAGATCATAGTGGCGCAGTCGGAATTATCATCTGAATGCGTTATAATAGTCGTCATAACTTTATTAAAACTGTAGTCAAACCAAGCTCATACAACGATAAACTGCAGTATTTAGTAATTCATCTATTTCATTTATAAAATTTATGTTTATAAAATTCACGACACAGCAACTATGACAGACATAGCATTTGTGTCACAACGCATAGGAAACCTTATGAGTGAGCACAACCAAACTGCTGGTCAATTAGACCAGTCTGCAGACTTTGAGTCAGCATTAGACACTGAACAGGCTGAGACCAAGAGCAATATTACGATTACCGAGTCAGCGCAAGGTTATTTGGCTGATCTGCTGTCAAAGCAAGATACTGATGGCATCGGTGTACGTATATTCGTTGAGCATCCTGGTACACCGCGTGCAGAATGCTGTATGGCATACAATCAGCCAGGCGAAGAAGACAGCGCTGATTTGCGATTCGATTACGAGAATTTTTCGGCCTTTATTGAGGCGGCGTCAGTCCCTTATTTAGAAGACGCAGTCATTGATTATAATAAAGACCGTTTCGGTGGTCAGCTGACTTTTCGTGCACCGAACTCAAAAGTGCCCAAAGTCGGTGCTGATGCCAGTGTTGAAGAACGCATCAACTACGTATTGCAGTCTGAGATTAATCCAAGCTTGGCTGCGCATGGTGGTGATGTACAACTGCTTGAACTGATTGAAGAAGAAGGCGTAGGCCTGACTGCGGTATTAAAATTTGGCGGTGGTTGTCAAGGTTGTTCAGCTGTCGATATGACTTTGCGTCAAGGGGTTGAAGTACAGCTCAAGCAGCAAATACCAGAGCTAACCCAAGTAGTTGACGAGACGGATCATACTCTTACTGAAAACGCCTACTATAAGTAAATATTTAATAGTAAATTGGTGACCTATAAGTGTGAAAGACGGTATGAATAAAGCTTATTAAACTTATTGCTTATGAATATCAGGCATTAGCCGCTGAATAAATGGCTATTCTTTTAATAAAGAAGCTGGGTTATGATGAACTCAGCTTTTTTTATTGCTATGATTTAGGAAATAGCTTTTTTAGAGATTATTTTTATTCAATACGTTTTCAATTAATGTTAAGGAGTATGTGATGAGTGATGGACAACCAGAGAATAATACTGACAATAACCTAAAGAATACTGCGCACTTAGAGACACTTGCCATTCATGCAGGTTACACTGTTGAGCCGACAACCAAATCAGTGGCAGTGCCTATTTATCATACCAGCTCCTATGCCTTTGATAATACGCAGCACGGGGCAGACTTATTTGACCTCAAGGTTGCAGGGAATATCTACACCCGTATTATGAATCCGACCAATGCGGTACTAGAGGAGCGCGTAGCAGCGCTTGAAGGCGGTATTGGGGCACTTGCGGTCGCCTCTGGTATGGCTGCCATCACTTATGCCATTCAAACCATCTGTGAGGCAGGCGACAATATTGTTGCAGTATCGACTCTATACGGCGGGACTTATAATCTGTTCGCTCATGCGCTACCACGCCAAGGTATCGAAGTTCGCTTTTTTGATCACAAAGACCCTGAGGCTATTCGTCATTTGATCGATGATAAAACCAAGATGGTCTTTGCCGAAAGCATCGGTAATCCGCTGGGCAATATTATCGATATTCAAGCGGTCAGTGATATCGCCCACGAGTATGGGGTGCCTGTAGTGATTGATAATACGGTGGCGACGCCAGCACTCTGTCGTCCGTTTGAGTTCGGCGCTGATATCGTCATTCATTCATTGACCAAATATATGAGCGGTACTGGTACTTCAATTGGTGGCGCTATCGTTGATGGTGGGACCTTCGCGTGGGGTGATTATCCTGAGCGCTTTCCACTATTAAACACCCCGGATGACAGTTATCATGGCGTAAACTTTGTAAAAGATGTGGGCGCGGCTGCCTTTATTGCTCGTGCTCGTGTCGCACCGCTACGTAATACTGGTGCAGCATTAAGTCCCCTTAATGCCTTTAGTATTTTGCAAGGTATGGAGACGTTAAGTTTACGTATGGAGCGTCACGTACAAAATGCACAAGCCGTTGCTGAATATCTGCGTGACCATGATGAGGTTGCTTGGGTGAAATATGCAGGCTTGCCTGATCATCCTGAGCATAAGCTTGCCAAAAAATATATGAAAGGCACACCATCTGCTATTTTGACTTTCGGAGTAAAAGGTGGTCTTGAAGCAGGGGCACGCTTTATTGATGCGTTGCAGCTGATCACGCGCTTGGTCAATATCGGCGATGCAAAGTCTTTGGCCTGTCATCCAGCGACGACGACGCATCGTCAGCTAAACGAGCAAGAATTGGAGCAAGCGGGCGTTAGTAATGACATGGTGCGGTTGTCTATCGGTATCGAACACATTGAGGATATAAAAGCAGATCTGGCACAGGCATTAGCGTCAGCCTCTGTTTAAAAACAGTTCGTCACCCAAAAAAGCCCATATCATCATGATATGGGCTTTTTTATTGATCTAACGGTATGAGCTCTATAGTGGACTAACAATGTCAACAACGCTTATCTAGGCGACCAGTACTCGGCAAGCAATGTCTTTGTAGTCTTGGGAGTCGAGTCGCGGACCAAACTGTTGAATGACTTGACTGGCGACTTCGCTGGCAAGACGACCACATTCCGGTAGGCTATATTGCTGTGAGAGGGCGTATAAGAATGCACCTGCATAGTTATCACCGGCTCCATTTGTATCAATTACATTGGTCACTTTGGGCGTTGGTACTTCATGAATAATAATGTCGCTGTTTTTTTCTTCGGGCTTACAAGCGATGATTGCACCATTAGCCCCATCAGTAACCACGGCTATCTGACAGTATTCAAGCAGTCCACGTGCTGAAGCTTTGAGTTGTTTTTTTCCAGTAAACAGTCGGGCTTCTTCACTATTACAGAATATTACGGCAACTTTGTTACCCAGCATATTAAGTAAACCTTCTTTTGCAAACTTCACCACCGCTGGATCGGCAAAGCTGACTGCAATTTTGGCATCATGAATCCCTGCTTGTTGACGGAGCTGGGTCATGGCAGGTTGAATGCTCTCAGACATCGCCAAGTAGCCTTCTAAATATAGCCAGTCTGATTGTGTTAGTGCGTCAAAATCAACATTATCAGCAGTGATATCACTGGATGTACCAAGATAGGTTTGCATCGTACGTTCACCGTCATGGGTGACAGCGACCACACAAGAGCCTGTCACGCCGCCTTCATGTACTGACTTAGATGAGGTTGCCACGCCTGCTTGGTTTAAATCTTTTAGATAAAATGTGCCTTGGATATCGTCACCTATACGACAAGCGTAAAAAGGTTTACCGCCTAAGCTTGCAAAAGTAAACATAGTATTGGCAGCTGAGCCACCACCCGCTTGTTTTGATAGCTTAATGTTTGCCAGTTTTAAAAATGCCAGTACTTGCTGCTGCTCCTCAAGACCTGCCAAAGTCATATTGCCTTTGGTCAGCTCAGTCTCTTCCAATGCCTCATCACTTAGCACGAATTCATAGTCAACCAAGGCATTACCTATCGCCATCACATCGTACATGTATTATCTCTCCCTTTTTAATATTAAAATAAAATAGCCATTCAATTGATTGCTAAGCTTGCAGCTCAAGAAGGCGCTGGTACAAAGCGTTCTTTTTGACACCTGTAATATCAGCAGCTAAAGACGCCGCTTTTTTGACGGACATGTCTTCTAGTAAACGCTGCAATAGTTTGTCATGGACACTGATATCGTCGTCCTGTACGACGCTGACTCCTGCAATGACCACAACTATTTCACCACGCCGCTGATTATCATCGGCTTTAACAAAGTCAACAAGACTTCTAAGGGTCGTTTTATATACGGTCTCAAAAGTTTTGGTCAGCTCACGACAATAGGTTACTTCGCGCTCAGCACCAAATACTTCTACCATATCTTCTAAGCTTGCCACAATACGATGCGGTGCCTCATAAAATATGAGTGTCTCAGGACGTGATTTCAACGCAGATAGCTGCTTTTGGCGACCATGCGTTTTTGCAGGCAAAAAGCCAATAAAGCTAAAGCGATCAGAAGGGAGTCCGGCGACTGACAGCGCGGCAATCGCAGCTGAGGCACCGACAATAGGCGATACTTTGACATCAGCTGCATGCGCAGCCTGCACCAACTGATAACCTGGATCGCTGACCAGTGGCGTGCCTGCATCGCTAATTAAAGCGACCGAATGCCCTTGTTGGATCATCTCGATGATTTTGGGCGTTTGGATAGCGCTGTTGTGTTCATGATATGCCCACAGTTTATTATGTCCGCGATTTTTATTGTCTGCTGTGGCATCAATATTGTCAATTTTATTAACAGGCTTATCATTGGTATTGTCGCCTTTGGTGTCGATACCAAAATGCGCCAATAGTTTCCCTGAAGTGCGAGTGTCTTCACAGGCAATAATAGCCACATTTTTTAAAGTTTCAATCGCATGCGGCGTCATATCGCTTAAATTACCAATTGGAGTAGCAACGATATACAGACAAGCTGGCATCGCAGTAGGGGTAGACATGAAGACCTCGCAAATGTGATGTTGAATACCTAAAAGTAGTTAGTTTATCATGTTGTGCTATGATTAATCTGAATTGACTATTTTTACGGTTACTTATCGCTATGGCTAAACCAACTAATGGCCATCGGCCACTGACTTTGACGTCTCCTAAGCAGCGTCAGGGAAGTGTGTTTGAACAGCAGGCTTGTCAGTTTTTACAACAACAGGGTCTGATACTTATCGCTCAAAACTGGCAACAACCTAAAATAGGTGAGCTTGATCTGGTGATGTTAGAAACAGGTCAAACGTGGTCGACGTTGGTATTTATTGAGGTACGTCAGCGGCTACGTTCAAGTTTTGGTGATGCAGCACTTAGTGTGACCAAAGCCAAGCAGCGCAAAATTATCAAAACTGCCAAATACTTTTTGCAACAATATCCAGAATATGCACAATTTGAGTGCCGATTTGACGTGATTGCTTACGATATTGAACGTCCTACGAGCAATGTTATAAGTCACAATGCAAACGATAAAAACAATGATAAAGACGGTTTTATCGAACGTCCAGCACTACGGTATCAGCCAGAGTGGATTTTGGGTGCGTTTGTGGCAACAGCATGGTAGCGTATTTAGTTGGCCAATAAAGAGAAGATGTTTGGAAAGATACGTAGAGTATTCATCCAACAAGTTGCCGTTACCAAAAACCTAACCGCTGATTATAAAAATTAAGTAAAGTGTTTGGCATAGTGTTTAGAGCAAGGTAGAACCTCCCTATCTTCATTAAGTA
The DNA here is from genome assembly GCF_052259005.1 of Psychrobacter sp. 1Y10. Lineage (NCBI taxonomy): Bacteria > Pseudomonadati > Pseudomonadota > Gammaproteobacteria > Moraxellales > Moraxellaceae > Psychrobacter > Psychrobacter sp. 1Y10. Next base: position 62,121 of record NZ_JBQQES010000011.1, read on the forward strand.
TCATTACGATTAGATCTTATTATGATTGTGATTTTGTATGCAACAAGGCTGATATAACAAACAATATTACCTATAAAATCATTATAATGTTTACTGTGTTCTAGCGACACAAATTTTGCCAAATGCTATTAGGCCTTATACTAAATTTTAAATACTGACTGTGTTTGATGAGGAAGATAATGACAAGGTTGTATACACTCAAATCCGTTTATAAAACACCACGTGTCGATATTAATCGTGCGATGATAGGTGCTGTTTTAATGGCTAGCATGGTTAGTACAGGCTGTACAACCAATTACTTAACCAATAGTACTGAGGGGACTTATGGGGTACCTGTAACGGAACGTACCATCCCGCAACGTCTGCTCGATCGTAGTATCGAGCATACAGCAAAGATCAATGTTTATGGCTTACAAGAAGATCTACAAACCAATAGCCGAATAAGTATTGATAGCTTTTATAGTGAGGTCCTGCTTACAGGCGAGGTGCCAACAGAGGCCCTAAAAACGCAAATTGAAAAAGTAGTCGGCTCCATGCCCGATGTTCGCCGTGTTTATAACGAGCTAAATGTCAGTGTCGCTAGAGGTTATAGCTCAACCGTACATGATGGTTATATCACATCAAAATTGATGGCTAAAACTGCGGCTAATAATGCAGTCAAAGCATCACAATTAAAAGCTGTGACTAATGATGGTGTGGTCTATATCATGGGTAGAGTGACACCCACGCAGCAAAGCCATCTAATCGATATCGCCAACAGTACTGCTGGTATTACTGAATTGGTCTTACTAACGACAGTCGTAGACAATAGAGGTTTGCCTATTAATGACGCAGACATTATGTCAGAGAGTGAGCCCAAAAACGCTGCTACGCAAGCAACCGGTGCAGGACCTATTGTCAGAGAGATCGAACCTGCAACGGCCGCGGGCAACGTAGCACCCACTACGCCAGTAGCGAATAATAGTGCGTCAGAAGCTGGTGACCTAACTGAACAACCATCTTCTAGCCCTTATGTTGATTTATACCAAAATCCATAAGCTAGCTGGTGTTATGAGCGCTTCGTAAGGTAGAGCTATCCTTAGTCACAACTTTGGATCAATCGCTATGTCAGTCAACCTCTTGGTAACTACGAGCTGGCAATAATAAGGATAACAATAATGAAAGGTTCAAACTTTGATTATGCACAACAAGCAATGGACACGACTGCGTCAACTAGTGACATCTCTGCCCGCAAGCCATCTAACCATAAGTTGAAGCTGATAGGTGCAAGTATAGTAGCCGTAGGTGCTATTACCTTTGCAACCCAACAGGCTCAAGCATTGTCAGCGCTGGCTGTGGTGAACGGTATCACTGCAAACGGTGGCGTGGGTGTCAGTAAAGATATATTATATGGCGATGAGCCGTTACAAGATTTGGATATTTACTATCCAAAACCGTTGGCGCAGGGTATGAAAGCCGGGAACACTATCGTGGATACTTATCCAATGGTTGTGTTCGTACATGGGGGCTCGTGGGAGAGTGGTAGTAAAGATGAGTATGCGTTTGTTGGTCAAAGCTTAGCCCAAGCAGGTTACGTGACCGCAGTCATCAACTATCGAAAAGCTCCTGAGCATGTATACCCTGATTACGTTAAAGACGCTGCACAGGCAGTTGCATGGAGTATTAATAACGCCTCAAGTATTCATGTCGACCCTAAGCGCTTAGCTGTCATTGGTCATTCTGCTGGCGCGTTCAATGCAGTAGCTGCCGTTTCTAACGAAGACTTTTTGACACCTTACGGCATCAAACCAAACGATATCGCTGCCGTTATTGGTATTGCCGGTCCCTATAGCTATGACTTTCGTAAGTTTGCTAGTGTGACTGCTTTTAGCGCCGATGATACGCCAGATGACGTGATGCCTGATCGCCAAATAAAGGGTACGCAGCCGCCGTACTTACTATTGACTGCCGAAAACGACAAAACCGTGCACGATACAAATACTATCAAAATGACTCAAGCATTAAATGACTACGGCGCCAAGGTTGAAAATGGCCAGATTAAAGGCGCCAGTCATGCTACGAGTATCGGAGCGATGGCACCACCATTACGCTGGGTTAATGACGTACGTGCGCAAGTATTAACGTATCTAAACAAAACGTTAAAGTAAATAGACTAACAGCTGTAGAGTTGACACTCATGCTTGTGAGTAGACAATACTGTAAGATGACCAAACTCTTGTTATAATAATGCCTTTATATGAGACGTAGCCTTCTTATATAGACCATACAAACATTACTTTTAATACAATAATAGGATTTTTTATGAGCATGAACGCTGATGATTTGATTGCATTTTTACAGCAGCATTTCCCAGATGCTTTTATTCAAGCTGCCAATCAAGGCAATAAGTTTGATGTACGTGTCGTCGATGCCAGCTTTGAGGGCAAACGTGCGGTACAGCGACAGCAAGCTATTTATGGCTTGGTAAATGATAAGATTGCCAGCGGTGACATTCATGCGCTCAATATTCAAGCATTGACGCCTGCTGAGTGGGAAACACAGTCTCAAGGTTAAACGGTTCTTATTTTTATAATGCAAGCTTTTGATTTTTATTCATCGCATTCTTCTTCACATATATAGCTAGGTTGTCACTTTTATGGATCAGTTTTTAATCACCGGTAGTAGTCGTATCGCAGGGGAAGTTACTATCTCTGGCGCCAAAAATGCCGCTTTGCCTTTGCTTGCAGCTATGATATTAGCTGAGACGCCCACCACCTTGCATAACGTGCCATCATTACAAGATGTGAGTACATTGATTAAGCTGATCGCTGGCATGGGTATCAATATTCAAAAGCAAGGCGATACCGTCACTTGTGATACCAAAAGTATCGACAATTTCTATGCACCTTATGATCTTGTCAAGACAATGCGAGCATCGATTTTGGTATTGGGTCCGCTACTGGCGCGTTTTGGTGAGGCAGAAGTCTCACTACCGGGCGGCTGTGCGATAGGCTCACGTCCCGTTGATCAACATCTAAAAGCCTTTGAGGCAATGGGCGCTCATATTACTGTAGAGAACGGCTACGTCAAAGCCCAGGCTCCTAAAGGTGGCAGGCTGATTGGTTGTAACTTCTCTTTTGATATGATCACCGTTGGTGGTACCGAAAACGTCATCATGGCAGCGGCACTAGCCAAAGGCACGACCGTCTTAGGTAACTGCGCACTTGAGCCGGAGGTGGTTGATTTGGCCAATATGCTGGTTGCAATGGGCGCTAAGATTAGCGGTATTGGTACAGCGACCATGACTATTGAAGGGGTAGAGCGCTTACAAGGTTGTGAGTACTCAGTGGTCCCTGATCGCATTGAAACGGGCTCGTATTTAGCAGGCGCCTTGATGACTCGCGGAGATGTACTGACCAAAAAAACCAATGCAGCACTACTATATCCGGTGCTAGAGAAGTTTGAGGCAATGGGTGCGACGATTACAACGGGTGAGGACTGGATACGTGCACAGATGACAGGACGTCCGCATCCTGTTGATATTCGTACCCAGCCACATCCTGGGTTTCCCACAGACATGCAAGCTCAATTGATGGCAATTTGTTGTCTGGCAGATGGGACAAGCACCATTATCGAAAACATCTTTGAAAATCGCTATATGCATGTTCCTGAGCTCAATCGTTTAGGTGCCTCTATTCAGGTAGATGGTCATACAGCAGTGGTCAAAGGTATCGAGCACTTTACAGCGGCGCCAGTCATGGCAACGGACTTACGCGCATCGATGTCATTGGTAATGGCAGCATCTGCCGCTGAAGGTGAGAGTTTGATTGACCGTATTTATCATATTGATCGCGGTTACGAAGATGTCGAAAACAAACTTCGAGCCTTAGGGGTTAATATTGAGCGTATCAATACTAACGACTAGATTTATAATATCTTGCGTAGGGCGCTTATTTTTATCAGCGGTATAACACACTCCCTAACCTTTAGGGACATTAATTCTATATGGACACCTTGTCATTATGACTGAGCAAAATGAACGCTTACAGACTAACGACTTATTAAATGAAGTAGACAATGAGTTTAATGGCCTCACTTTAGCATTATCAAAAGGTCGTATTTTAGAAGAGACAATGCCGCTACTACAGGCAGCTGGCGTTGATTTACTAGAAGACCCTGATGCATCACGTAAGCTTATCTTCCCTACCTCAAACCCAAACGTGCGTGTACTTATCCTACGCGCTAGTGATGTGCCAACCTATGTAGAACATGGCGCTGCTGATTTTGGGGTAGCAGGTAAAGACGTACTTCTTGAACACGGTGCCAATCATGTCTATGAATTGTTAGACTTAAAAATTGCTCAATGTAAGCTTATGACGGCAGGCGTAAAGGATGCAGCATTGCCTAACCGTCGTCTGCGTATTGCGACCAAATACGTCAATGTTGCCCGCGCCTACTTTGCCAGTCAAGGCCAGCAAGTAGACGTGATCAAGCTTTATGGCTCTATGGAGCTTGCGCCATTAGTCGGTTTAGGAGACCTAATCGTTGATGTGGTCGATACGGGCAATACACTACGAGCGAACGGTCTAGAGCCGCGTGAGCATATTTGTGATGTATCATCTCGTTTGATCGTCAACCAAGTCAGCTATAAGCGTAAGTTTGCGCTACTCGAGCCGATTCTTGAGAGCTTTAAAATCAGTATTGCGGCTGCTTCTTGATTATCACATAGTTGATCAATATTGAACGTAGATCATACTTATTATTAATAATATAAAAGGATGTTATGTGAGTTTTAAAACCAGTTTGGCGTTCTATAATGAATATAGCGTGCTAAACTGGTTTTTTAGTAGATAACTACTGAGAAAACTCCATTGTCATTTAGCCAAACTAGCTGTAGTTAATTTATTAGAAGCTACTATTATGGTTTGATTGTTTTCATCATTTTTACTTTCTCAGCAGTCTTTTTGACTTAAACACAGGATTAGATCATGCGCCAGTTGAGTACCCAAGATACCGATTTTGAACAGCAATTGAAGGATCTGCTGGCCTTTGAGACAGTCAACGATGTTGATCTGTTAAAGACTGTCGATGATATTATTACTCAAGTACGTCATGATGGTGATAAGGTGGTGCTAGCATTAACCCAAAAGTTTGATCAGCATCCAGCAACGACGATACAAGAGTTAGAATTGTCTAAACAATCACTCGCTGAAGCTTTTGATAATTTAGACGAAAAAGTAAAGACGGCACTGACTACAGCAGCGACGCGTGTGCAAAGTTTTCACAAACGCCAAATACAAGAGACATGGCAATATGAGGATGAGTTAGGTAATCGCTTAGGTCAAAAAGTCACGCCACTTGATCGCGTGGGTATTTATGTGCCAGGTGGGCTCGCATCTTATCCGTCTTCTGTACTGATGAACGCCATTCCTGCCAAAGTCGCTGGCGTCACAGAAGTTATCATGGTTGTACCAGCTCCCAATGGCGTACTAAACCCCTTAGTATTGGCAGCCGCGCATTTGGCACAAGTCGATCGCGTGTTTACGATTGGTGGCGCTCAGGCCGTGGCAGCGTTAGCATATGGTACCAAAACTATTCCAGCGGTAGATAAAATTACTGGTCCTGGCAATAAGTATGTGGCAGCTGCCAAACGAGCCGTATTTGGGCAGGTAGGGATCGATATGATAGCTGGTCCCTCTGAAGTGCTGGTGTATGCAGAAGGTGAAGCGCAAGACCGTGCCGATTGGTTAGCTATGGACTTATTGTCCCAAGCTGAGCATGATCGCATTGCCCAAGCGATTTTTGTGACGACAAGTAGCGAGCAGTTAGCACAAGTCGCTACAGAGATTGAAAACGCACTGGCAAAATTGCCAAAAGCAGATATCGCTCGCGACTCATTACAGAATCGTGGCGCACTTATTCTAGTCAAAGATAGAAGCGAGGGTATGGCTTTAATCAATCGTATTGCGCCTGAGCATTTAGAGCTGTCTGTTGATGACCCCGATACGCTACTCGATGATATTCGTCATGCGGGTGCTATCTTTATGGGACGTCATACGCCTGAGGCAATCGGTGACTACTGTGCAGGGCCCAATCATGTGCTACCAACCTCAGGGACTGCGCGTTTTTCTTCGCCGCTCGGTGTATACGACTTTCAAAAGAAATCATCTATCATTTATTGTAGTGAAGGCGGTAGCAAGCCATTGGCTAAGACCGCTGACATTTTAGCGCAGCATGAAGACTTAGAAGCTCATGCGCGCTCAGCTCGTTATCGTTACCAGTAAAATACCTATACATAGACGTTATATAGACAGAATAGCGGATATAAAGAACCCTTTATCAGAAATATATAGTGGTTATAACTGAGGCTGTATAGAATTTAATAAGATATCGACAAAATATTATTATTACTGTCATTTTAGGTCTTGCAACCCTTTTAGCTACTAGTAGGATAACTTATGAGTGAACAAAAAGTTGATACCAGACTTTGGTCGTCTAAAGCACGTAACTTGTCACCTTACGTCCCTGGTGAGCAGCCTCAGCATGCCAATTTGTGTAAACTGAATACCAACGAAAACCCGTTTCCACCATCACCGAAGGTAGGGGAGGCCATTGCTAACGTCTTAGAGCAGCAGGCTTACGATTTACGTCTGTATCCAGCCCCTGAATCTGATGATCTGCGCGCAGCATTAGCCGAGTTATATAATCTTGATATAAACGAGGTATTTGTCGGTAATGGCTCAGATGAAGTTCTTGCTTTAGTATTTGCCAGCTTTTTTCTAAAAGAACGTCCTGTATTAGCACCAGATATCAGCTATAGCTTTTATCCTGTTTATGCGCAGACTTTTGGTGTAGAGCTGGTACAGATTGCATTGGAAGATGATTTTAGTATCGATCCCGATGCTTATCGTCAGCCTTGTAGCGGTATTATTATTGCTAATCCCAATGCGCCAACAGGTCTATTATTATCGCTTGCTAATATTCGTAAACTTGCCAGCGAGCATTCTAATTCGGTGATAGTCATTGATGAAGCTTATATTGACTTTGCTTGTATAGATGAAAGCCATTCTGGCACGCAAGTTTCAGCAGTCAGTTTGATTAATGAGTTTGATAATTTATTGGTGACTCAAACCTTTTCAAAGTCTCGATCACTTGCTGGACTACGTGTGGGTATGGCCTTTGGTAATGCCTCATTAATCGAAGCGTTGACGCGTATGAAAAACAGCTTCAACAGTTATCCATTGGACAAACTTGCGCAAGCTGGCGCAACTGCTAGTGTGTTGGATAATAATTATTTTGAACAAACCCGCCAACAAGTCATTGATCTGCGCAAGTCATTGACGGCTCAGCTAACAACGCTTGGCTATCAAGTACTGCCATCGCATGCCAACTTTGTATTTGCTCGTCCTAAAGATGGAAATGCAAGCGCAGTGGCCGCTAAGTTACGCGAGCAAGGCATCATTGTGCGTCATTTTGATAAGCCGCGCATTCAAGAATATCTTCGTATTACTGTTGGTACACAAGCACAGCATGAGCGCCTGATTGATGCACTGACCGCTATGCAAACGTATAGCGAAGATAGTGAGACTATCTCAAATATGGGCTAAGTTTTCATCAGGACGATATTAAATGATTAGTTGACAGCAGAGTTCACTATATGAATTTTGCATGCTGAAATATTTGGTACAAATTCTTATATGATGTTTGATGGGTTCAATACGTTTAGTAGATTGCCCACTTTGTCGAGACACTCTTGATATTCTTCTTCAAGATCAGACGCGACAGTGATACCGCCGCCTGCCCACAAGCTGACCTCTGTCTTGGTATTTGTTAAGCTATTAGCTTGCAACGTACGAATGAGTACATTCCACTGTCCACTTCCATCAAAATTCATATAGCCCATGGTGCCACAATAGGCACCGCGCGGTGCTGTTTCTAATTCAGAAATAATTTCAACGGCGCGTTTTTTGGGTGTGCCAGTGATTGAACCTGCAGGTAGACTGCCAAACAATACGGCTAATGGGTGAGTCTCTACTCTGAGCTCGGCGGTGATGGTACTTACCATATGATGGACATTACTAAAGCTTTCAATAGCGAACAGCTGCGGCACTTTCACACTGCCAGTTTTGGCATATTTACCTAAGTCATTACGCAATAAATCAACAATCATAACGTTCTCAGCTCGATCTTTATCACTGTCAATGAGTTGCTGCTTTAACATTAAGTCTTGTTTGTCAATGCTACCTCTAGGACGCGTGCCTTTAATAGGCTTTGTAATAATATGGTGAGAGCCTGTAGCTGTATTTTTTATAAAAGTAAAAAACAGCTCAGGTGAACAGCTTAATATCTCAAAGCTTAAGGGTGAGTTGTTAAGCTCTTTAACGCTTTTAGTATGATTATTAGCTACCAAACGCTCAGCTTTCTCATCATCTAAATGATTGTGAGCTCCTAAGTAGCCTGAAAATGGTGTTTGCGTATTTTGGTATAGGGCAGGTAAGTAATCGATAAGAGACGTCATAGAGCTGTTATTGTCATATGAGCCATCTAACTTATGAAGACAACCCTGCCATGCTTGCGTCAGATTGATTTGGTAACAATCGCCCTGTTGTAGATAGTCTTGGGTTTTTCCAAAAGCATTATAATAGTCCCCTTTATGCCACCGTGCGTTTAATACTAAGGGCGTTAGTTGACAGTGAATAACCTGGGCTGTTGTTTTTATATTAGACAACTCAAGGTCTAATGCATCCAAATACGATATAAGCTTAGCTACTGCCAAGTTTGTTGGTGGGCTATCAACATCTGATTTTATAGTATTTAACGTCCAGCCAGCTTTGTCTGTAACAGATTGAGTCAAGTATATATCGTAATGTCCTAATACAGCGCAAGGCTGCGCTGCCAGCTCAATTTTAGCCGCTGGACTCAGCTCATGCGCGGCAATATCATAACCAATAAAACCTATTAAACCGTGATGATAATTTGGCTTCTCATAGGGTGTGTTTAGAGAGTTTGAAGCAGTATTGTTAGCCTCATGAGCTCGACTATAAGCAATTAACTCGTCCTGCCACTTGGTATAACTCATATATGCTGTCGTAATAGCATTCTCGTCACTGCGACAGTGTTTTATTACTCTATAAGTAGGCAGCTGTGTATGAGAGGTTTGATTATGAGCAGGGTATACAGACCAGCTTACTTTGGGTAGTAGGCCAATTACAGGGTGTCCATCATTATTTAGCCAGACTAATTGCCAGTTTGCATTGCTATCTTGTGCAAGTAAATGCTGCTGTAGTTTTGGTAGCAGCTCTGTGGCCGACAACTCGCCAAAACGCCAGCTATTTTTGATAGCTGGCGTTTGTACAAAGTGAGTCTGTTTGTGCTTATCTTGAAAAGCGTTCGGTGCAAGCATGTTTTAAGCGTCAAACCTTTTAATAATCAAGGTCGCGTTAGTACCACCAAACCCAAAACTATTACTCATCAGGGTGTCTAGCTTGGTTTCACGTAGCTCAGTGACAATATCAAACGGTGCTGCTGCCTCATCGATATTTTCAATGTTGATACTTGGTGCGATAAAGCCTTTTTGTAGCATAAGCAAGCAATAGATTAACTCTTGCGCTCCAACTGCTCCTAAGCTATGACCTGTCATTGATTTGGTTGAGCTGATAGGGGGAACAGAGTTTTGCGTGGTAGAGTCAGCATCAGAGCCAAATACTTTAGCGATGGCTTTTAGCTCAGTAATATCACCTAACGGTGTACTGGTACCATGAGTATTGATATAGTCAACATGCTCTAACCCTGCTTGATCTAACGCCTGCTGCATACAACGTACCGCACCTTCACCACTTGGAGCAACCATTTCTGCTCCATCAGAGCTGGCACCATAGCCGACGATCTCAGCCAAAATATTTGCGCCACGCGCTTTGGCATGCTCAAGACTCTCAACCACTACCATTGCACCGCCACCAGCAATCACAAAGCCATCACGATCTTTATCATAAGCACGTGAAGACTGTTTGGGCACATCATTGTACTGAGTACTCATGGCACCCATAGCATCAAACATACAAGACTGGGTCCAATCTTCAGCTTCACTACCACCAGCGAGTACCACATCAGCCTTACCCAATTGAATAAGCTCAGCTGCATGTCCAATACAGTGGGTTGATGTTGCACAAGCTGAAGAAATAGAGTAAGAAATCCCTTGGATTTTTAGTCCAGTTGCGAGCGCAGCTGATACCGAACTACTCATAGTCTTAGGTACCGCCATTGCACCGACCCCGCGTAAACCTTTTTCACGCATAGAATCGACAGCACTGACAACATCTCCTGTCGATGCACCACCCGAGCCTGCAACCACGCCAACACGCGGATTATGATTGATGGTCTCAAGGGACAATCCAGACTGTTTGATAGCTGCTAACGCACTCACATACGCATAAAGGCTTGCATCGCTAAAAAAACGCTTTAATTTACGATCAATACCGGAAGTATCTAATTCGGTCTTATCGATGCTACCACTAACTTGTGACTTAAACCCTTGTTCAGCATAAGTCTCATTAAATCTAATGCCAGACTGTCCTTGTTGAAGAGCAGATGTAACGGCTTCTAAATCATGTCCGATACAAGAGACAATCCCTGCTCCAGTAATCACAACTCGGCGCATATTCCATTCCTTATAATAATAAATTACTATCGATATATCTAAAAATTACTGACCAATATTTATAACTATAATTTAACCATATATAGATTTGCAGATTATTACGTCAATATTACAACAACGTATTAACGAAGCAAAAACTGTACTTAAGTACAAACGTTATAATATGCTCTATTATAGCATTCCTAGATAAAGTAGATGGGTTAAAAATCTAACTTATATGCATTATAGAGGATAAGTAAGAATAGAAATAAACCACACCTTTAGATACAAATTTTGTGACATTGATAACATTGTTCACACTGACATAGAGTCTAAGATATAGATAAGATAACGGCTCAAACAGTGATACAAGTACCTATCATTGTTCTTTTTACCCATGTTTACTAGTGTGTTAATATATCTAATATATGACTACATAACGTAAAGGCATACCGACTAATTATTAGGTTGTTTAACCACCATTTTAAGGACATAACGATGGCAAAGCGTAGTACTCTCTCTCAAGGTATCAATACCATTGGTCATTTTACTCGTAATAATCTTGAGCGTATGGGCTCGCTCATTGATAGTGCTAATGCTAAAGCAAGTAAACCACGTCAATATAAAGCGGTAAATTTAGGCGATGAAGACTTCCAACAAGATCTGTTCCGGGAGCAAACCTTAAAAACGACCCAGCAGCTATTAGGTTCACGCTTTGCCACCTATGGTAAATATGCTAAAAAAGTTGTTCCTAATAGTTTGTTCAAATCTGTATTAGACAGCTCTTTTGTTCAGGTTGCAAAACTTGCAGCGAGCTGGAGTCAACTAGACCTACCTAATGAGCATCGTTTTGCTGATATTACTGCATTGGATGGTGAAGAGCGTTACGCGTTAGCGACTGATATTGCCAACCAGAATAGAGCGTTGGCGACTTTGGGCGGTTTGACGGGCTTAGCAGGATTGCCAGGATTGTTGGCTGATACGCTATGGTTGCTATTGGTGTCTTTACGCTCTGTTTATCAGTTAGCGGCTGTTTATGACCAACCTTTAACGGGTAAACAAGGTATAAAAATGGCTTATGAGCTGCTTGCCAGTGCAGATTTGAGCAAAATGCAAGAAAAACAAGCCCTATTAGCAGGTATTGGGGTAGGAAAAGGTCTACTTGATAATGCTCAAAGTCGCGGTTTGCACAGTGAGTTACAAAACCTTGGACTCAAAAACCAGAATGTTAATTTTTATGCAGAGCAAATAGATAATATCGCTGGACAAGTAGGGTTTGATTTGGATCAAGTCGATTTAACGTGGTTACGTCGTTTGTTACCAGTGTCAGCGGTAGCTGTTGGTATGCATTATAATAGTCGTTTGATTGATGAAGTGCTTGGCGTTGCTCAAGCGACTTTCGCGCCAGAGCCAAAACTTGCCAATCGTTTTATTACTGATGATAGTAGCAGTGAAGAACAAGTCAAACAAATGGCAAGCGATGAAGACTCAAATGAAGAAAGTAAGTCAGAAGAGTTCGACAGTGATTCTACACAAGAAGAATCCGATGCGTCGACTAAAAATGATAACAAAGCAGATGACAAAGCCGTTGACGCTAAGAACAAAGCAGATACTAAGTAGATGAGTCATAGCGTTGACTGGTAAAATATCATCCAAAATGCAGTAAACATACCTATAGCTGTCTTGAAAAGTAAGCTTGCAACGCCATATATACGATAACAAGCCCAGTACTCAATAATTTTTCAGAAGCAGGTAGTAAGCTTTTTATGTGTACATTTAATGCTTTGTAATATCACTAACTGGTAGCAAAGTATACTTGATACATATATTTTAGGTATTGTAAAGTAGCATTGTCTATAAGTAGTTGAAATAGCAGTAACATATCTTTATAATACACTGTCCTAAAAATGGGTACCCCAAAATTTTCATGTTTATGGAAAGGATGGTGGGTTTGCCCATTTTTTTGTTTTATACCAAACGGGAGAAGGATGCCTTATGGCAACAACTAACCAATTGATTCGTAAGGGTCGCAAAACCATCAAGGAAAAGTCAAAAGTTCCTGCGTTACAAGCGTGCCCACAACGCCGTGGTGTATGTACTCGTGTATATACTACTACGCCAAAAAAACCTAACTCAGCAATGCGTAAAGTTTGCCGTGTACGTTTGACTTCAGGTTATGAAGTATCAAGCTATATCGGTGGTGAAGGTCACAACTTACAAGAGCATAGTGTTGTACTTATCCGCGGTGGTCGTGTAAAAGATCTACCAGGTGTACGTTATCACACTGTTCGCGGCGCGTTAGACTGTGCAGGCGTTAAAGACCGTAAGCAAGGTCGTTCTAAATATGGTGCGAAGAAGCCTAAAGCTTAATATTAGCCCCGCTTAATCGTATCACCCATTAACTGTGCATGGGCTTGGTGTTAACCGCTTTATTGGTAAGACCAACAATAGGTCGTTATGACATACCGCCATGCAGTAAGGCTGACTGACAACTTGATATATCACCTACATTATTAAATGGTGCCATGTTGTGAATGTCAGACACTCCTGAAGACAAGGAAATTTATTATGCCAAGACGTCGCGTCGTTGCTACCCGTGAGATCCTTCCAGATCCTAAGTTTGGTAGCCAAACCATCGCTAAATTCATCAACCATGTAATGAGTGATGGTAAAAAGTCTACTGCCGAACGTATCGTTTATGGTGCGCTTGATACAGTAAGTCAAAAGCGTAACATCGAAGATCCAGTATCTTTTTTTGAAGAAGTTTTAGAAAATGTACGTCCTATGGTTGAAGTGAAAGCTCGCCGTGTTGGTGGTGCAACCTATCAAGTACCAATGGAAGTACGCCCCTCCCGTCGTACCGCATTGGCTATGCGTTGGTTGGCTGAAGCTGCTGCTAAACGTTCTGAAAAATCAATGTCTTTACGCCTTGCTGGCGAATTGTCTGATGCTTCAGAAGGTAAAGGCAATGCTATGAAAAAGCGTGATGAAGTTCACCGTATGGCAGATGCAAACAAAGCATTCTCTCATTATCGCTTCTAAGCCGCTTACTAATAGTGCTCTATATTAAGTTATAGATTGATAGATCGCTTTAACTGATTTTATATTTTCTATTCTACTGATTGCCGCCACTCTTTATCCAGTTTATAAAAGGTTTAGCCTATTTTTAACTGGGTGGCGGCTATCTATCAAGATGTTTTCTAGTAATGGTCCTTTTTAAATAAACAGATTACTTATTAGAAAACATCTCAAGTTTTATGCCACTATATTCTTAGTATTTGCTCTTTTTTTTGTCCGTATTAGGCCCAATAATCAGTAAGTAATATTACGAAGCTGACTGCTTTGTCATAGAGTAATAGGCAGAGACACAACACATTATTATATACACGAATTTCCTTAGGAAAACACTATGGCTCGTAAAACTCCCCTAAAACGCTATCGCAATATCGGTATCTCAGCGCATATTGATGCTGGTAAAACGACTACTACTGAGCGTGTTTTATTCTATACCGGTGTTAGCCACAAAATTGGTGAAACCCATGATGGTGCGGCTACCATGGACTGGATGGAGCAAGAACAAGAGCGCGGTATTACTATTACTTCAGCAGCAACGACTTGCTTCTGGTCAGGTATGGCTAAGCAATTCGACGAACACCGTATCAACATCATTGATACCCCAGGTCACGTTGACTTCACAATCGAAGTTGAACGTTCTATGCGTGTACTTGATGGCGCGTGCATGGTTTACTGTGCAGTAGGCGGCGTTCAGCCACAGTCTGAGACCGTATGGCGTCAGGCAAACAAATACCAAGTGCCACGTTTGGCATTCGTTAACAAAATGGATCGCGTTGGCGCTGATTTTTATCGTGTTATCGAGCAAATCAAAACTCGTCTAGGTGGTAAGCCTGTACCGTTGGTTATCCCAATTGGTAAAGAAGACGATTTTGAAGGTGTTGTCGATCTTGTAACTATGAAAGCTATTTACTGGGATGAAGCCTCTCAGGGTATGGAATACGACGAGCGCGATATTCCAGCGGAACTACAAGACAAAGCAGAGGAGTACCGCGAGTATCTAGTAGAAAACGCTGCTGAAGCATCAGAAGAATTAATGAATGAATATCTGGAAAATGGCGAATTGACTCAAGAGCAAATTCACGGCGCGCTTCGTCAATTGACCATCGACAATGAAATCATTCCATTACTTTGTGGTACTGCTTTCAAAAACAAAGGCGTACAAAAGATGCTAGATGCGGTTATTCAGTATCTACCAGCTCCAATGGATGTACCAGCTATTCGTGGTATTCTTGACGACAAAGATGAGACTGAAGGTACGCGTGAAGCTTCTGATGAAGCACCATTCTCAGCACTAGCATTTAAGATCATGAACGACAAGTTCGTTGGTAACTTAACATTCGTACGTGTTTATTCTGGCGTTATCAAGCAGGGCAGCAGTGTTTATAACCCTGTTAAGATGAAGCGTGAGCGTGTAGGCCGTATTGTTCAAATGATGGCAGATTCACAGCAAGAGCTAGAAGAGATTCGTACCGGTGATATCGCAGCTCTAGTTGGTATGAAAGACGTAGGTACTGGTGATACGTTATGTGATGAGAGTAACGTTATTACTCTTGAGCGTATGGAATTCCCAGATCCAGTAATCAGTCTAGCTGTTGAGCCTAAGACTAAAGCTGACCAAGAAAAGATGTCTATTGCTTTGGGCCGTTTGGCAAAAGAAGATCCATCGTTCCGTGTACACACTGACGAAGAGTCTGGTCAGACGATCATTAGCGGTATGGGTGAGCTACATCTAGAGATTCTAGTTGACCGTATGAAGCGTGAATTCAACGTTGAAGCGAACATCGGTGCGCCGCAGGTTGCTTATCGTGAGACGATTCGTAATACTGTTGAACAAGAAGGCAAATTTGTACGTCAGACTGGTGGTCGTGGTAAGTTTGGTCACGTTTGGTTACGTCTTGAGCCACTTGATCCAGCGGGCGAAACTGAGTATGAATTCGCTGAAGAAGTTGTTGGTGGTACTGTACCAAAAGAATTTCATGGTGCTGTTGATAAAGGTATCCAAGAGCGCATGAAAAACGGCGTACTTGCTGGTTACCCAGTCGTTGGCGTAAAAGCAACTTTGTATGATGGTTCTTATCATGATGTCGATTCTGATGAATTATCGTTCAAAATGGCAGGTTCTATGGCCTTTAGAAAAGGTTTCATGGCAGCGGACCCAGCACTACTTGAGCCAGTAATGAAAGTAGAAGTTGAAACACCTGAAGATTACATGGGTGATATCATGGGCGATCTTAACCGTCGTCGTGGTTTAGTTCAGGGTATGGAAGATCTACCTGGTGGTACTAAACAGATCCGTGCTGAAGTACCATTAGCAGAAATGTTTGGTTATGCCACTCAAATGCGTTCTATGTCACAAGGCCGTGCTACGTATTCAATGGAATTCCAAAAGTATGCGGAAATTCCAAAGTCAGTAGCTGCTGAAATCATCTCTAAATTCAACTCTAAAGATGATGACGAGTAAGTAAGAAATTGCTAAATAAGACAATCTAACGCAAATCTTTGTATTGTCAGTAGAGAATATGCCAATAACTTGTTAAAAGACTTGTTATTGGTTGTAATTTTCTTATAATATCTGCACATCGAATGTGCAACCTTTTAACATTTATCTTAATGTGCTTAGTATTATTTAATTAACGTATTCATATTATTTAAATACTTTAGTTAAGTAACTAAGCCCAAATAAAGAGGAACTACCCATGGCAAAGGCCAAGTTTGAACGCAACAAGCCCCACGTCAACGTCGGCACCATCGGACA
>NZ_JBQQES010000012.1:0-54610 GCF_052259005.1 Psychrobacter sp. 1Y10
TTTCTTGGTCATGGTAAACTCCTGTCAATACGCTTAGTTTACCAAGTTTAGTTGTACGGTTTCTTCAGCATAGCTCATCATAATCTAGCCTTATACACTATATGAATAATAGCATTCAGAGCCTTTCGACTTATCAAAATAAAATAGACCTATAGTAGGTCTACATATTATTAATATTTTGAACACTAGGATATTGAGGTGTATGCTACTTAGCAATCAATAATCCTACAGTAACTTCAAAACAATACTCATCTTTGTTAGTGATATTGACCGTCCCTTTATGAGCATTAGCAATAGCCTGAACGATAGATAAACCCAAACCTGATCCTGAATGGTGCTGGCTAGTTTTATCATGACGATAAAAGCGCTCAAACAATCGATCTGCTTCGCTTTGGTTTAGAGGTTTTTCTAGAAGGTTAGTAAAAGTTATCTCTAGCCAAGATTGCTTCGCGGTTTGAGTGTTACTTTGATCGTCTTCAAGCATCTTATAATTATTAACGGAAGTATTTGGAGTGTTGACAGTGGCTGATATTGTGACGACGCTATTACTAGCGGCGTAGTAGATCGCGTTTGATAGCAGATTAGCAAATAGCCTTTGTAATAAACCTTCATCGCCTAATACTGCCTTAAAATCTCCTAATTTTACAAAAGTTATTTTACGATCCTCGGCAATCATTTCAAAGTAATCTAACAGCTTATTGATTAGGACCTCAGTATCTACAGTAGTCACTTGCGAATCACTCAGTCCTTTTTGGGTTTTTGCTAGCAGTAGCATGTTGTTAATCATCGCCGATAATTGCTCTAAGGTGTCATGTTGCTGATGTAATTGTTCGACATATTCCTCTTCCTCTCTAGGCTTATTTAACATGACTTGCGTTTGCGTAATCAGCGTCGCTATTGGCGTGCGTAGCTCATGCGCGATATTGTCTGAAAATCGCGACAACGACTCAAAATTGCTTTCAAGCTTAGCCATCATCGAGTTATAGGATTCTGCTAAAGGTCTTAGCTCTAATGGCATATCACTAACTATTACTCTTTCGCTCAATTTTTCAGGATGAATACCTTTCATCCTTTGCACGATAGTGGATAAAGGGGCAAAACCCCAATACACGCTTAAGGCTGCTATTGAAACCAACAGTAGTGTGATGGCAAATAGGATCAGACTAAGTTGACGGTTAAACTGTAATAAATACTGATGATGCACGTCAATGGGTAAGGCGATAAGGGCAAGCATGTCATCGTCTCCAATAACCATAGCTCGATAACGTCTGTCTTTAATATTTATTACAAACTGTCTGTCATCATGATTTTGCTGTAATGATAATAGGTTAAAGTCGGCACTTAATTCATTAGCAAAGTTTTTGGGAGTACTAGATAGCAATCGCCCCTCTTTATCAGCAATGATAGTTTTTAGATCGTAATCTAGCGCTGATGAATGCAGGTGATCATCATTTTCTGTGGCTATTGTAGGAAGTAGATTTGAAGAAGCTTTCGAGCTTAGCGGTTGTTGAGTGTTTGATGGACTTTGAGGCTTAGGTAGTGTCTGAGAGGCTATTTGGTTATCCGCCTCTGTTACGCGCTTACGTAGATTAAAGGCTGCGTGGGTAATGATTTCAGCATCCATTTGCTCAAAATGGCCTTTAACAGAGTGCTGTACCCAGATATAGATTATCAACTGCGATAAAACGACAAACATCGTCAATAAAAACACAGTTCGCCATAGTAAGGGTAAGCGTCGATTGTCCAATCTATTTATCATATTGGCTATCTTCCGTTTCGCTGGCAGCTTTATTACTAGCTGAAACGTCGACAGCATCTAATCGGTAGCCCATGCCACGCACAGTATGAATTAGCTTGGTATCAAACTCATCGTCTATTTTTATACGCAGACGTCTTATTGCCACATCAATCACATTAGTATCGTTATCAAAGTTCATATCCCATACTTGTGAAGCAATGATTGAGCGTGGTAATACTTCACCGCGGCGCTCTAATAGAAACTGTAATAGGGAGAACTCTTTTGCGGTTAGTTTAATGGGCGTGTCTCCTCTATGTACAGTGCGCTTGGCAATGTCCATTTTGAGATCCGCTATTTGCATGAGCGTACTTTTATAGTCGGCTTGATTGGCGCGTCGTAATAAGCTTTTTATCCTGACTATTAACTCTGCAAAGGCAAAAGGTTTGGTCAGATAATCATCACCGCCAATCTCAATCCCCTTGATTTTGTCATCTAAATCATCTTTTGCGGTTAGAAATAACACTGGCGTATGCTTGCCAGCCGCTCGGTAATTACGTACTAGCTCAAAACCGCTAACATCAGGCAGCATAACATCCATGAGTATCACGCTAAACTCTTCAGTCATCATAGCATGGTAGCCATCTAAACCTGTCAGCTGATGATCAACAATGAAGCCTGCTTCACTTAAGCCTTTTTTTACATATTCGCCGAGTTTTAATTCATCTTCTACTAGTAGTACTTTCATAGTAATCCTTCAATATAATTATGATTTTATAATACCCAAATCAATATAAATGACAAAACGGACTGGTATCTGACAAAGATGTCATGCGCTCGTCATCAAATGGTCAGTCTTCGTTTGTTAATCTATACCTATAGTACATAGCGGCTCATTCTTGATACGAGTAGCTACTATGAATTATTACTACAGGTAATTAGTTTCAATATTTAATAATTTATTAAGGATGTTATATGAAAAGCTATCGTTCATTCAAAAAAGTGGTGCTGCTATCCGCTTCGATGCTTATCGGTATATCAGCAGCTAATGCGCATACTACCAATCTAAGCACTTCAATTATCGATAATTGCGATAACTTAACTACGTTTGCCAGAAATCTAGATCACAATAACGCGCAGATGTCTGATGCTCAAATGAAAAGCTATGTTGATGCACGAGTCGCTTGCGAAGTTCAGCATCAAGATCAACATCTGCAGTCTGAAAAGTATTTTATAAAAAAATATGGTAGCGATCGTGATAGAAATGCTGATGCCATACTAAATGAATACGTGCAGCATTAAAATATAAAAGTAGCAAGATGACAATATTGTCATCTTGCTGTCATCTCTCTGTCAGAATCAATAAGTTATGCTTTAGACTGAATTAATATCCTAAAGCTTTATGTACCCTCAACTAAATCAATTAAGGATTAACCATGTCACTCTTTAAATCAAAGTCTTTACCTAAAGCAATCGTAGCCACTGCCGTCGCTCTAGTCGTTTCAACCTCAGCTCTAGCACATGATCCTAAAATGCATGCTGAAAAAGATCAAATGAACTGTGAAAAAATGGAAAAGCATATGCAAATGATGCAAAAAATGGATCATAGCAAGATGGACATGAACGATCCCGCTATGAAATCAATGATGGCTAACATGGGTAAAATGAAACAAATGTATCAAAAGCACTGCGTAACAGATAAAAGTGACTCTTAAACATTGATTTTATAAATCCTTTATTACTGCTAGATAGTTTCATCAATCAGTAATAAGGGTTTGTAGGAAATATTTGTAGACGCTAAGAGTAGGGTATTAAAGAAAATGGATTTTAGGATAAACCCATGAAGTTTTTACTAGGAGTACTTTTCACTGTCGTGGTCGCTATTGTTGGTGTCTTTACTGTGGTTATGAGTGGTGTCATTAATATTGGCGCTGATCAAGGACATAGTCCATTGGTTTATAATTTCTTGGAGACGGCTCGTACCCGTTCAATAGCCTACGCTAGCAAGGACATTATTGTTCCAGATTTAGAAAAAGTAGAGATGATTAGCTCAGGCGGTGCCGATTACAAAGATATGTGCGCAGGCTGCCATTTGTCTCCTGGGGTAGAGAGCACTGATTTTAGTGAGAGCCTATACCCTAAGCCACCTAATTTCACTAATGCGCAAGTAGTTGATCGTTATAAAACGGATGCAGGAGCTCAGCAAAGTTTTTGGGCGATTAAGCACGGTATTATGGCATCAGGCATGCCAGCATGGGGTGCTTCTCATGACGACGATAGAATGTGGGCAATGGTCGCTTTTATTAGATCACTACCTGAGTTAAATGAGAATCAGTATACCATGCTAACCACTAGACTGGATGATGACATGATGGATATGTCACTGAATAGCGACATGATGGATATGTCAGAAGGTGGAGCTGGAATGCAGCATTAATTCTTCCATATTCCTTTATAAAAGCGCAGTGCTAAATAGTGCTGCCTTTTGGGATTTAAACTTTGCCTATACTACACTTAGTTATAGGGTATAAATCTTTAGAAGGTTCAACAGATAAGCAGACGCTTAGGAGTAAGTTATGAGACGCTATATAAATATAATGGGCAATGGACATAAAAAGGTATCAGCTTCTGCTCTTTTACTAGTAGCAACGTCAACAGTAATGGCTTGTAGTCAGCCCGATACTAGTGTTTCAAATTCTACTCAAACTGAGCCAACGCTTGCCACCAAAAGTGCTCAAATAGAGCAACCACAACCGCAAATGATGTCTGTCAGTGCTAATTCAGGTACTGGGTCGACAATTCTACAAAACGTCTCGGCTACAGTTTACAAAGATGCTAATTGTGGCTGCTGCAAAGAATGGGTAGGCTATGCCGAAGGTCATGGTCTAAGCGCAACTGCGCAAGACGTTACAGATTTATCTTTATTTAAAGAGCGTTACGGTGTCCCGCAGCAAATGCGCTCTTGTCATACCACCGTCACTACTAATGGTTATGTTTTTGAAGGTCACGTTCCTGCCAAATACATGGCACAGTTTCTAGCCAATCCGCCAACTGATTCCATCGGTCTTGCGGTACCGAGTATGCCAGTTGGTAGTCCGGGCATGGAATATCAAGATAAATTTATGCCCTATAAAGTCATGCAATTGAACAAGGATGGCAGCACTCAAGTGTATGCGGCTATTGAGTCGCCAGCGCAGCAGATGTAGTTCTATTAATAAGTTATCAGATATATAAGTTCAACTCTCATTTCATGGATTAACTTAGGTCAATATTATGAATAAAAACAGATTTAACCGCAGGCGTTTTTTGACAGGGTCATCCACCTTGCTCGGCGCGTCGATGCTATCCACACTACCGACGATGGCTAATAGTGCTTTAACTAAAAGCCAAAATGTCGTAGTCAATAGTGATAGAGCCGATCACATTGTACCTATACTAACGGGTAATGAATTTGATCTTTATGTCAGTGAGAAGATGATAACGGTCAACGGTAAGTCAAGCATGGCAACGCTGATAAATGACTCACTGCCTGCGCCAACGCTTAAGATGCAAGAAGGCGATACGGTCACCATTCGAGTCCATAATCAGCTGAATGAGTCGACCTCTATTCACTGGCATGGCCTCTTAGTGCCGTTTGAGATGGATGGCGTACCGGGTATCAGCTTTGATGGTATTCCTGCGGGTAGCACCTTCACGTACAAATTTAAACTGACACAGTCAGGCACTTATTGGTATCACTCGCATACTGGCTTCCAAGAGCAGACCGGTATGCGCGGGGCTATTGTGATTGAACCTAAAGGGCGCGAACGCTATCCTATCGAGGAAGACCATGTCATTTTGCTCAGTGATTGGACGCACCGTGACCCGCACAACTTGGTTAAACTATTAAAGCAACGCGCAGACTTTGATAATTATCATTTACCAGATTTTAAAAAGCTACTGTCCGATATTGCCGCAACAGATCTAAAAGCTGCTTTTGATAAGCGCAAAATGTGGAATCAGATGCGCATGATGCCGACAGACTTTACTGATCTGTCTGGTGAAAAAACCTTTACCTATCTGATGAATGGTAAAACCACAGCGGCTAACTGGACGCAACTTGTCAAGGCTGGACAGCCTGTCAAACTACGTTTTATTAATGGTTCAGCGCAGACGATATTTGATGTACGCATCCCCGGCCTAAAAATGAAAGTCGTCGCGACGGATGGGATTGATGTCAGTCCCGTCGATATCGATGATTTCCGTATTGGGGTGGCCGAGACTTATGATGTCATCGTGACGCCCACTAAAGACGCGCATACCATATTTGCTCAAAACATAGATCGGTCAGGCTATGTTGCGACAACGCTTGCTACCAAAAAAGGTGCTCGTCCTGCGATACCTGCTATGGACAAAATCGAATGGCTGACGATGGCCGACATGATGGGCGCCATGGGATCGAATGGCTATAACGCTAAACATGCCAAAACAGAATATGACTTTAAGTCCGATATGCGCGTTGATAGTCCGCGTATGAACCTTGATGACCCTGGTATTAATCTACGTAACATTGATAGAAAGG
Organism: Psychrobacter sp. 1Y10; assembly: GCF_052259005.1. Classification (NCBI taxonomy): domain Bacteria; kingdom Pseudomonadati; phylum Pseudomonadota; class Gammaproteobacteria; order Moraxellales; family Moraxellaceae; genus Psychrobacter; species Psychrobacter sp. 1Y10. Next base: position 6,297 of record NZ_JBQQES010000012.1, read on the forward strand.
TTTTGAATTATAGTCAGTTGCGCTCTGTCGGCGATGAGATAATGGCAGAGCAGCGCAAACCCACCAGAGAGATTGAAATACATCTGACGGGAAACATGGAGCGCTATATTTGGGCTCTAGACGGGGTTATGTTCAAAGATGCCGCACCGGTCAATATTAAGCCCAACGAGCGCGTACGTATTACCTTAGTCAATGACACCATGATGAATCATCCCATGCATTTGCATGGTATGTGGAGCGATCTGCGGATGCCTTCAGGTGAGTTTCAAGTACGTAAGCATACGATAATGGTACAGCCTGCACAAAAGATAAGCTTTGATGTCACCGGAGAAGCTGGCAGATGGGCATGGCATTGCCACTTGCTCTATCACATGGAAGCAGGGATGTTTAGAGAAGTTGCCGTTGTTTAATAAACCTTCGAATATGAGCCTTATTATGAAAATATATAAAGTAGGTCTACCGTTTATTGGCATGTCATCTTTGATGCTACTAATGTCACCTTTAGCAAACGCTGCTGAGATGTCGAACATGGATCATGGCAGTATGGACATGTCTGGTATGGATATGTCAGATATGGATCACAGCAGCATGGATATGTCGGGCAATATGTCAGATATGGACCATAGTGGCATGGATATGTCGGGCGATATGTCAGGTATGGATCATAGTGGCATGGATATGTCGGGCATGGATCATGGCAGTATGGACATGTCAGGAATGCAAGGTGGCGAAGCACCAGCCGATGCTCGAAGCCCTGACTACTCGAACGGTGTTCCCTATGGTCGCTTTGGTAAGCCTGTGATGATGGGTAGCTTACCGTTATGGGGCGTATCAGTAGACGATTTGGGCTATCAATTTGACGATGATCAAATCAATTATGAGTTTGATACGTGGTACGGTACAGACAGCAACCGCGTAACGCTACGTAGCGAAGGTAGTATCCAAACTAAAGATGATAAAGAAATTGATAGCTTAACCTCACTATCTTACTGGAAGCCACTTAGTATTTTTTGGAATGGGGAAGCCGGTGTTGCTTATGATACCGAAAATGATAAATCTGCCGTGATGGCTGGTATTGCAGGCACTGCACCTTACTTCATCGAAACCGATGCTAGAGCTTATTTATATACTGATGGGCAAGTTCGTCTAGATCTAGGTGCGGAGTATGAGTGGCGCTTAGATCAACATTGGGTAGTGATTCCAGAAGTAGAGCTGACGGCATTTAGCAAAGATGATACAGATAACCATATTACTAAAGGCTTTAATGAGTTTGGGGCTGACGTTAGGCTTACTTACGAGATGTTAAGTCGTCAGCTCGCGCCTTATGTGGGTATCAGCTATGAGACCGCTTTAGGCAACGCAAGAGATTTGCGACGTCAAGAAGACGAAGCTGTTGATTCTAGTAGCGTTACAGCTGGTGTGAAATTTTGGTTCTAGTGTTAACCATGTAAGTAACAACAGTTTATAACACTAGCTCTAAAAAAAGGCACCTCTTTATTAGACCTCTTGCAAAAGTCATAGTTTAAGCTCGGAATTAATGATACCAGCAAATAGCTTCATTCTAAGATCGTAGCGCTGACGACGGTTGCGATATTTATGAGCCACGATTTTAAACAACTTGATTAAGCCTATTTTGTGCTCAACCACAATACGGAACTTTGCCAGATAGTGATTGGCCTGTTTGCATATCTCCAATAACTGACCACCACGAGGTTTCTTAAATGGTGTGAAAGTTTGCTTATGTAGATTTGCTATACCCTGATAACCACTGTCTGCTAGATAGTTAGTATTCTCAGGCAACCAATCAGGACAAGTATCTTTATACAGCTTAAAATCGTGGATTGACCCTTTACAGGTTTGCACATCGAGTATCAAACCAGTTTGCCAATGAACGATAACCTGCGCTTTTAAGGTGTGTTGTTTTTTCTTACCGCTGTAGTAGTCTCTTTGGTTTTTTTTGGACGCTCAATAGGGGTTTCGGTGGCATCGACAATGACGACTGACCAATTGATGTTCTCATCGACACGACTAGGCAGCTTTTTGGGCAATTCAAACTTACCTGAATCGATAAGTACGTCTTCTACTTTACGAATGATACGGCTAGCAGAAGACTCATGAATACCAAAGTCCATACTGATATGATAAAGCGTGCGGTATTCACGCCAATAAGTCAGGGCTAGTAGTATCTGCTCCTTAAGACTGAGCACACTTGGTCTACCTGATTTGGTCTTAGATGCTTCATGCTCTTGCATGGCCTCAAGCATGTTATAAAAGGTGGCTTTATGAATGCCAGTGTAGCGTTTAAAACCAGCGTCACTTTGTTTGAGTAGCTTATCTATGTTTGGCATATCTATTAAGTAAGTAGAGTTCAATAATATACGTTGTGTCTTATAATTACTTTTGCAAGAGGTCTATTTAGGTGCCTTTTTACTAAATTAAGGACAAGAATATGAATAACCATATGGATAATAAACAGAAGCAAATGAACCCTTATGTAAAGTTCACAATCATGATTTTAACATCGACAGTCGTGATGTTTATCATGATGTATTTTAATACTTATCAATGGGATCACGTTTATTTTAGCGAAACCAGAGCTTATATGGCGTTATATATGGGCGCTATGATGGCTATTATTATGCTCGCCTTTATGACCAATATGTATAAAAAGACTAAGGTCAATCTAATGGTTTATGGGATTAGTGTCGTGCTATTTGCCTTTGGTTTATGGGGCGTTAGATCACAACAAACGGTCGATCAAGTGGATTGGATGCAGGCGATGATACCGCATCACTCGATTGCTATTTTGACCAGTTCGCGTGCTGATATCGAAGATCCACGTGTACGTCAGCTTGCTGATGACATTATCGAAGCACAAAAGCGTGAAATCGGTGAGATGCAAGCACTTATTGATGAGTTGGAATAATATATTATGATACCAATAAGTAAGCTCTTCTTTAAAAACTATTTACTATATCGCGTCTTTTAATTCTAACTATACCTACTCCTTACTTCAAAAATAACCTGTAAAACTGAAGTTCTACGAAGAAATAGATTAAGGTCGAATAAGTATGAAGCAAGATAGAACGACTCGCTATCAGAAGGATAGTTTGACATTATCAGGAACAGTTATGCTAGGTACCGGTGTCATGATCGGTGCTGGTATTTTCGCTCTGACCGGTCAGATGGCTCAGATGACGGGTTCGCTTTTCCCACTTGCTTTTCTAGCCGCCGCAATCGTTGTTTCTTTTAGTGCCTATTCTTATATCAAAATCTCTAACGCTTACCCGTCGGCTGGCGGTGTTGCAATGTACCTGCATCAGGCATACGGAGATCGTTTACCGACTGGATTTAATGCCCTGCTGATGTATTTCTCCATGGTTATAGCGCAGAGCTTTTTGGCCCGGACGTTCGGGTCATACACTATGCAGTTATTCGGTGGCGATGACAGCGGTCGCATGGTATCCATCCTTGGCGCCGCGCTTATTCTTGCTGCGTTCTTTATCAATTTACTTGGTAATCGTTGGATTCAGGGGGTTGCATCGGTTATCGGTATTATAAAAATTGTCGGTATTCTTATATTCGGGTTGGTTGGTATCTGGCTAGCTGATAGCTTTGCAGTTGATTCTTCTACATTAGATGACACTAATACTGTTGGTGACTTTCTTGGCGCAACGGCGCTAGGCATACTGGCATTTAAAGGCTTTACCACGATTACCAACAGTGGCTCGGAAGTAAAAAATCCTCATCGCAACGTCGGCCGTGCCATTGTAATATCAATCGCAATATGCGTAGTTATTTACACTCTAGTCGGTTTCGCGGTGTCTAGTAATCTATCTCTTGCCGAAATCATCGAAACTAAAGATTACTCCTTGGCTGCCGCCGCACGCCCAGCACTTGGCGACTATGGTCTATGGTTCACAGTTGCAATCGCAATGGTAGCTACCGCTGGCGGCCTCCTTGCTAGCATCTTCGCAGTCTCTCGTATGCTTGCTATGTTGACTGAGATGAAGCTGGTGCCTCATCGTCATTTGGGAATGCCGGGAAGCGTTCAAAAACATACGTTGGTCTATACTGTGGTGTTGGGTTTAGCTTTTACGACGTTATTTGACTTATCACGAATTGCAGCGCTTGGCATTGTTTTCTATCTAATTATGGATATCGCCATTCATTGGGGTGTTTTGCGATACCTTCGTCAGGATATAAAGGCGGTGATGTGGGTGCCTATAGTGGCCATACTTCTTGACCTGTTGGTTCTCGGCGGTTTTGTCTGGATTAAACTAAACTCAGATCCATTCGTACTTGGCGTAGCAGTCGTCACTATTGTAGTGATTGCTGTGGCTGAGCAGGTTTACCTGAAATCTTCAGCGAGGAAAAAAGCTATCGAAAAAGATACGCTTGCAGACCATCATTGACAGTAACATCAAAGAGTTTACAGAAAATTGTTTGGTTAAAAATTGCATAGATTTAAGCGTCTGCTTACTATCTTCAAGAATTGATTTCATGCAATACGATATTCATAAAGACAACAGGGAAAGTAAGCTATGAATGAGTCATTTAATCACGCTGGAACTTGGGGTCTCGCACTAATTGTTATTGTTCTGATTTCTTGGTTCTTTTACCGTTATTTCGCACCAAAGAACTGGCGTGAATGGGCGGGTGCTGGTGTAGTTCAGGCTTTCATTATTGCACTTTACGCAGAAATGTATGGCTTTCCGCTCACTATATATTTATTAGTACGGTTTTTTGGTTTGGACAGCCAATATGTCAGCGCTAGCTTATGGTCGACCCTTGTTGGTTTAGGTGAGACAGGCATGATGATCTCAATGCTACTCGGCTATGCTATTGCATTTTTAGGAGTCGGTCTTTTTGCTCAAGGTTGGCGCCAAGTCCACAAAGCACGAGGGGAAAATCGTTTAGTAACTGATGGACTCTATGCCTACGTACGTCATCCTCAGTACACCGGGTTGTTTATTGCACTGTTCGGTGAGGGTGTGGTGCATTGGCCAACTCTGTTTTCAATCGGTCTGTTTCCAGTGATTGTGCTTGTATACACATGGTTAGCTCGACGTGAGGAACGGCATATGTTTGAAGAGTTTGGTAAAGACTACCTTGCTTACAAACAGCAAGTGCCAATGTTTATTCCTCAATGGGGTCAATGGCGTCAACTTGCCGCCGCCGCACGAGTTAAAAAGTAATATCAATACAGGATAAAGCTTTAATTCATACAAATCCTTAGAGTTAGCATGGTTAGATACGATTGGTTATCTTGAGCTTGAACCACATCATACAATAGTGAGGATTACTAAGATGGTCAAATCAAACTTAACAACAAGTACTTTAAGGATTGCCCCTGTTGGCAATAGTGTATCGTTGTTTCTACTTATTAGTTATCTATTATGCATAGGGTTTGGTTTACTCGCACCCGAACAGATAGCGATGCACGAAGCTTGGGCACCTCTACTACCTGGCTTTGAGTGGTTAACATGGACAGGTTTTCTAATTGGACTTGTAGAATCATATCTTTACGGTTGGTATTTCGCCATCTTGTTCGTGCCACTATATCGTTGGTTCGCCAAAGTGCGCTAAAGATATTGATATATTAACAGTCAGTAAACCTCTTCGGTTCGAGTAAAAATTAATTGAAGAGTTGGAGTGATCACAGTTTAGACTGAGGAGAAATCATAATGAATGGGTCAATGCACGGCATGATGAATGGATCGATGCACGGTATGGGTTGGGGAGAATCTATTGTCTCCTTATTGTTTACAGTACTGGTTTTTGCGGTACTGATATTGACTATTATGGCCTTACTCAAATATTTGCGTAATAAAGATTAAGTTCCAATTGAAACTTAATTTTCGAGATATCTAGATTAGTAATTAGATGAATAGCAATTAAAGGTTGATGATTGTGCTTTAAAAGCTTTATTTATTGTCTTCAAGGAGTGATTTTATGAAACATATTGCCGATGAAAAATCTATCAAAGGTGGTCAGTACGATAAAGTGCCAGAAAACTATAGTGGTACGGTTTATATCTGCCCGATGCATCCTGAGGTTAGAGATACTGAGAAGAGCGATTGTCCGATATGCGGCATGTTTCTCAAACCTGAAGACGAGGTTGCTGAATCCAACAGTAATGAGGGCAGTCATGCGCATTGTCATAAAGCGGATGCTAATAATAGTAATGAGTTAAAGTCTGTCGAAGGCAATAAGTACGACAAGATACCAGAAAATTATAACGGCACGATTTATATTTGTCCTATGCATCCAGAAGTAAGAGATGTTGAAAAAAGTGACTGCCCAATATGTGGCATGTTTCTTAAACCTGAAGACGAAGTTGCTAAAGATGATAGTCACGCTAGCTGTCATGGAAAGGATACTGATAGTAGCGGAGTAAAATCTGTTAAAGGCGGTAAATACGATAAAGTACCTGCTGATTACGATGGCACGGTATATACCTGTCCTATGCATCCTGAAGTGAGAGACGTTAGAAATAGCGGTTGTCCGATATGTGGTATGGCGCTTGAGCCCGAAACGCTTACTATCGGTGAAGAGGACACCTCAGAGCTTGACGACATGACTCGTCGTTTTTGGATATGTACCGTGTTGACTGTACCGCTATTAATATATGTGATGAGCGGTATGTTTGACTTAAACGTAGTTAATTTTAGTCAGTATGGTATCTCTTCAAAGATCTTACAATGGGCTGAGTTAGTGCTCGCGACCCCTGTAGTGCTTTGGGGCGCCGCCCCGTTTTTCGTCCGTGGCTGGCAGTCTATAAAAAGCCGCAATCTAAATATGTTTACCTTGATTGCGATAGGCGTAGGCGCTGCTTATATTTTTAGTATTGTCGCGACCTTTTTCCCCGATATTTTCCCAGACAGTTTCAGAGATGCCTCTGGTCAAGTCGGAGTCTACTATGAAGCGGCAGCGGTCATTGTGACCTTGGTGCTACTGGGTCAAGTATTAGAGCTCAAAGCTAGAAGTCAAACTTCAGGTGCGATTAGAGCTTTGCTTGAGCTCGCACCACCAACCGCAAGACGTGTCGATGAAAACGGTGAAGAAGTCGAAGTCTCGCTTGATGAGGTCGTCACTGGCGATAAGCTACGGGTTAAACCAGGTGAGAAACTACCCGTAGATGGTACAGTGATCGATGGTAATAGTAATGTTGATGAATCAATGGTGACGGGTGAGCCAATCCCTGTATCAAAAGTAGCAGGAGATACAGTGACTGGTGGTACGGTAAATGGCACCGGAACGCTATTAGTCGAAGCGGTCAATGTTGGAGCAGATTCAGTATTATCTAAAATTGTACAAATGGTTGCTGAAGCCCAGCGTAGCCGCGCGCCTATCCAGCGCTTGGTAGATCAAGTGGCGGGTTGGTTCGTACCTATTGTTATTGTCAGCTCTATCATAACCTTTATTGTCTGGGCGATATTCGGCCCTGAGCCCGCTATGACCTATGCTTTGGTTAACGCGATTGCGGTACTGATTATTGCTTGTCCTTGTGCCCTTGGTCTAGCGACGCCGATGTCCATTATGGTTGGTACCGGCAAAGGCGCGCAAAACGGCGTCCTCATCAAAAATGCTGAAGCGTTAGAGAGTATGGAAAAAGTCGATACCATTGTCGTCGACAAGACCGGAACACTGACCGCTGGTAAGCCCGAGCTTACCGCAATTGATGCGCAGGTAGGTCAAAATGAAGACGAGTTCCTCGCATTGGTAGCCTCAGTAGAAAGCGCTAGCGAGCATCCTTTAGCAGAAGCTATCGTTAGAGCAGCTCAAGAAAGATCACTCATTATTCCTAAAGCTACTGACTTTAATTCGACTACTGGCGAAGGCGTACAAGCCGTGGTCGATGGTAAGAAAGTCGCTATTGGTAACTCTAAGCTTATGGAAAGCCTAAATAGTTTTGATAATGAGCTGTCCACTAAAGCTGATGTCCGTAGAAAAGACGGAGAAACGGTAATGTTTGTGGCTATAGACGGTAAAGCTGCTGGTATTATTTCAGTTGCTGACCCTATTAAACCAAGCACTAAAGAGGCTATTTCACTGCTTCATGACGCAGGTTTAAAAGTTGTGATGCTAACCGGTGACAACGAAAAAACCGCGCAGGCAGTCGCCAATAAACTAGGTATTGATGAAGTTCATGCGGATGTCTCACCAGAGGATAAAAACCGTATCGTCAAAGAAATGCAAGACAGCGGTAAATTGGTCGCTATGGCGGGTGATGGTATCAACGACGCACCAGCGCTAGCGCAAGCTAATGTTGGTATCGCTATGGGAACCGGTACCGATGTGGCGATGGAGAGTGCGGGCATTACCCTGCTAAAAGGTGATTTAATGGGCATTGCCAAAGCTTATAAGCTTAGCCACGCCACCATGCGCAATATCAGACAGAATCTGTTTTTTGCCTTTATCTACAATGCACTTGGTGTTCCTATTGCCGCAGGTGTGCTCTATCCCATATTTGGGCTTCTGCTCAGTCCGATGATAGCAGCGGCAGCGATGAGCTTGTCGTCATTCTCGGTGATTGCTAACGCGCTGCGATTGCGCCGTTTGAAACTATAATTCTGGTACGGTAAAAAGTGTTCTAAAGCACACTGACACATACTGGTCTAAACAAGATCACAAAATATAAGGATACCGTTATGGGCAGCTTTTCTATTACACATTGGCTGATTTTATTGGTCGTAGTGGTGGTCGTATTTGGTACTGCCAAGCTTAAAAATGCAGGTAAAGATTTAGGCGGTGCGGTGAAGGGTTTTAAAGAAGCGGTCAAAGATGAAGAACCCGAGAATGCTCGCAAAAATCATGTGCTTAGCCATGAAAATAGTACGCCAGCTGCAAGTAATGATTTAAATACGCGTGTAGGTAATCAGGCTGATGATATGGAAATCAGCCCTATTTCCACTGATGACCAGCCTAAAGTATGAAGCGCGCCGCTTATAAATAGCGGCACTAAGTAGTCTATTAATATATGTGACTGTTATGTTTGATATTGGGTTTTCCGAATTACTCTTGTTTGGCGTCATTGCTTTAATCGTATTGGGCCCAGAAAAACTGCCGCAAGCCGCACGTACCGCTGGGCAATGGTATGCCAAACTGCGCCGTACAGTATCCACTCTACAATCTGAAATAGAAGCTGAGCTTGATCTAGCTGAGACACGAAAACAGATGCAAGATGAGCTGGCAAAGATTCGTCAGACCGAGTCGGATATGAAGCGCGAATTAGCAGAAATGCGTGGCAGTATGCAAAAGTTTGAGCAGTCACAGAACCAAAGCCTAGACGCTTCACATCAGTCAATCACCCCTTATGATAAAGACCATCAACAGAATACTACCTCTTCTTCAGCTATAGAGAAGGGGGATAAATGAGCTTATTTAAGCGCCAAAAAAGTCGCCAAAGAAAGTTAGCAAATACAGATGCTAAGGCGTCAGATGCTACCCATAATGTTGAGACTGATAATGTGCTGAATGTGCTTAGCGACATGCCTATTACTGAGCATTTGATTGAATTACGCAAGCATCTCATCAAAATATGCGTAGCCGTTTTGATCGTCTTCTTAGCATTGGTAGGGTTTTCGCGTGAGCTCTACAATCTTTTATCAGACCCTCTGGTTGCGCAGCTGCCTGCGAATTCGACTATGATTGCTACTGATATTACCTCGAACTTTATGGCACCTATTCGCTTGACGATTTTCGTTGCTGCCTTTGTAGTGATGCCGTATATTCTGTATCAAATTTGGTCATTTATAGCGCCTGGATTATATAAAAAAGAGAAAAAAATCACTATTCCAGTGCTGATATCTTCGATATTCCTATTTTATTCTGGTGTCGCTTTTGCCTACTTTGTGGTACTCAAAGGCGTATTGAAGTTCTTTATTTTATTCGCTCCGCAAAACGTTATACCTATGACCGATATCGACAGTTATCTGAGCTTTGCGCTAAAGTTATTTATGGTATTTGGACTCACTTTTGAGATTCCAGTGGTTACTTTATTATTGATAATGGTCGGTATCATATCCACTCAGAGTCTAGAGAGTAAGCGCCGATATATCATCGTCGGTTGTTTTGCTGTGTCAGCGGTAGTCACACCGCCCGATGGGGTGTCAATGCTATTGCTCGCGATTCCAATGTGGCTACTGTTCGAGTTAGGTTTGTTTTTAGCGAAAGTACTCATTAAAGAAGAGCGTAAAACCGTATAACCTTGCAAAGTAGCTAATTTATAAACTAGATATATTGCAAATTAAGTATCTTGCAAAATGACTATTTCGTAAAGTAACTATAAAAACAACCTTATCTTAAACATTTAAGACACTTTTTTTATTTTGGCTGTCCCCTAAACCCTATCAGTACATTCAACTTAGTAATGAGATTTAAATGGAATCCCTAATTAATAATAAAAACAAAACGAATGATAATCTGGCAAATCAGCTTAATCAAGAGTGCTATTGCCGTACTTTAGATCGTAAAGCGCTTAATAACAGCCTGCAAGATCAATTAGTAAACACAAGAGATAATCCACTAGGAGCCAATGAGCTTAATAAGCTGTTTTCAGCGACACCGGTGTTCGTCCCTAAGACAGAGATAGAAGCAATGGTGCGAATCATCGCAGCTATTGAGTCGACTGCTAGACTACCGTCATATCAACAGCAAGTACTGTCGTGGGCACCCAATATCGCGGCTTTCGATCCGGGGCCAATAGGGGCCTTTATGGGTTATGACTTTCACTTAGGGAGCGATGACCCCAAGCTTATTGAGATCAATACCAATGCTGGAGGCGCATTTTTAAACGTAGCACTTGCCCGCGCACAAAAACACTGCTGTCGCCCCTCAGAGCAAAGTGTTGCTACTACTAAAATGCTTGATGGGTTTGAAGAAGCGGTCGCTAATATGTTCATACAAGAATGGCAGCGACAATCGGCAACTAGCATGCCCAATCGCATTGCTATTGTGGATAATGAGCCCAAAAGCCAGTTCATGTATTTGGAGTTTCAGCTGGCCTGCCAACTACTTCAAGCTAAAGGCATTGATACCGTTATACTCGATCCGTCTGAGCTTAACTATGCTGATGGTGTACTGACAGCTCATAGCAAGCCCATTGATATGATCTATAATCGGTTAGTCGATTTCGCCTTTGAAAACCCCAACCACGCCGTGCTTAAAAGTGCCTATTTAGAGGGTGCGGTAGTAGTAACCCCCAATCCGCATGCCCATGCTATATTCGCTAATAAGCGCAACCTGACTTTACTATCCGATACGCAAACTTTGCAGTCGTGGGGACTAGGTGATGATGATGCAGAATATCTAAAAAAGTCAGTACCAACTACCAGAATGGTTACAAAAGAGGATGCAGCAGAATTATGGCGTACTCGGAGACAATTGTTTTTTAAGCCAGTAGCTGGTTATGGTAGTAAGGGCGTTTACCGTGGCAGCAAGATTACCCGCCGCGTATTCGAGACTATTTTAGATGAAAGCTATATTGCGCAGACCTTTATCCCTGCTACAGAGCGATCAATAAAGATTGATGATGTGGTGACGACTAGAAAGGTAGATATACGTCTTTATACCTATGCAGGACAGCTGCTACTAACTGCTGGGCGTATCTATCAAGGCCAAGCGACTAACTTTCGCACACCAGGGGGTGGCTTTGCGCCTGTTTTTCAAGTCTGAACATAGCATGAACATGTAGCTTTGGCTTCTTAAGTAACGTTTACTAGTTTAATTATTCTGCATACCAACTTATCAATAAAACATCATGCTGAATTGGAAAGATGATGATCCAAACCGTTATCCACTACTTCCTGCATTTTGGCATGCCGTTGATTATTGCCTATACTTTTTTTCGTGATGATTACAAACGAGTATATTTGATTCTTTTAGCAACCATGCTGGTAGATTTAGATCACTTGCTAGCAACACCTGTTTTCTTACCTGATCGCTGTAGTATTAATTTTCATCCATTACATACTTACTATGCAATGGCAGTTTATGCGGCTATGCTATTTCTACCAAAGCCCTATAGAATAATTGGTCTAGGATTGTTACTACATATGCTGACTGATTCAAATGACTGCGTAATGACCTATCTGAATAGACTCTAGTGCTTATGCGTAGTCGTTAGCTATAGTGAAAAAATTATACAGGATTAGTTAAAATAAATAGGGTAATCTTCCTTTAATGTCGTTCCTTCCTCAAAAAGGATAAAAAGTGATTCTGGCAATTATAATGGCAGCGATTCTAATCGCTGTCTGCACAGCAATACATTATGGCGTATTAAAATTCTCGTCACAGTTTGTGACGCCGTCGCGCCATCCGGGACACTGCCTTGGGGTCGCAGTTGCCTCAATCGTGCTGGCTCATATCCTTGAGGCACTGCTTTATGCGACTGGCTTTTGGGTTGCTGTGCATAACTTTCAGGTTGGTGACCTCGTCTCGTCCTCATCCAACGGCAGTGCCTCCCTTACCTTTATGGACTACTTTTACTTCTCGCTAGTTAACTACACAACGCTTGGGCGAGGTGACCTCATGCCTAACGGACATCTTCGATTTATGACCGCGATGGAGGCCTTCCATGGTTTCCTACTGATTACAATGTCCGGAACCTTTGTGCTGCAGATCATGAATGGTAAAAAACCCCTTGCAAATTAGCTAAAGACTATTTAGCTAAAGACTATTTAGCTAAAGACTATCTCGACTATGTGTAGCATAGGGCTGCATAAACCTATGTCAGGATACTAACGTTATTCTGGCATAAGAAAAATAGTTCAAGTTGTTATAAGGAATAAAGCTATGAATCCAAACAATAATAACTACCATCAGGACATTCATCAGTCTGATACTTCTAATAAAACATTAAATACTAATGACAACTGGATTGAGAAAATATGGGCGTGGGCAGATGAGTTTGAGCTCAAGCATTCTGAAATTCCTCGTAATAAAGAATCACTGTTAGCCCTAAAAAAGCTAGAGATCTTAGAGCCTGAACATGATGAGCAACACTCAAAAGACGTCTATAGAATAGCCTATCTACCCGATGAGCTTACCAACCTTACAAATCTAGTAGATATAACTATCAGTGGCATATGTTCAAGTCATTTACTGCCCAATATCGGTAAGCTCACTAATCTAACCAAACTGTCTATTAGTCACTCTAAACTTGTCGCATTACCTGAGAGCATCGGGCAACTGAGTTATCTTACTGAACTCTTTATTGATCAAAGTGAACTCGAAGCGCTACCTGATAGTATTGGACAACTTCATAACCTTACTAAGATGTTCATTGGTCGCTGTCAGATTCAAACCCCAATATCAGACACGCCACCTGAGTATTTGTTGTAAGGCTGTAATTCCCTCTAAGCTATATGATAAAAGGCGTAAAAGCAATTTATTGTGTAGGACTATTTTAACTGCTTGTTTCTTTATTCTATTAAAGTTAATAATGCAATACCCTAAAAATCGCCGATATCCTCACCTAAGAAGCAGATCGTATCTAATTTATAATAATGAATAAAGGTTTAAAATTGAGTCGAAATATATGTAATGTACATTCATATTGCTCATAAAATGATAAGCGATGTTAAGTGAATCGCCTGGACAATATGAAAGTGTATTTTACCTGAGCAGCCAGCAACGCCTAACCAATTAAGATTGTTATGATATTGCTTTTTAAACTCAAAAGATAATATATAGCCAATTGTAATACTCTGTCTATCATGACTGCAGAGTTTCAGGTACGCACCAGCCTTAGAGTCAACGGTTTGAAAGTTGACCACGTAGAAAGATAATCAGCTCATTTGCTACACGTATTCAAGGTTTCAATCTATAACGCAATTTGAATAATGTGGAAAAGACCTAGTGGTTTATTGATAAAGCGTTATACCAGGGTATAATGACAAACAATTTTAGGGCCATTAACTTACAAAGATGATTGACACAACTTCTTCATTATTCAATGAGAGCTTATAGTTATGACTACAAAAGAAAATCAACAAAAATTTGGCTTTAAATTCGGGCAAAATGGTGCACATTCAGCCCGCACTATGATGTTCTCGGAGCTGACACAACTATTTGAGGGACAACCAGTAAATGCAAAACCTGACGATTATCGTGATGATATTGAGCAGGCTAACGTTTTACATAAACCTACCAGTAAGTCGCGCACCTTGACTTGGCGACATCTCGTCGATTTGTATGGCATGGATACAGAAATTACACTTTTTCGAATCTTCCGACAATTATGGGAGAGTGATGCTAGCGCACGCCCTTTACTGGCGTGTCAGATGGCATTGACGCGTGATCCTATATTAGAGATGTCCAAAGCCAAAATATTATCTCTGCAGTTAGGTGAACACTTGCCAAGAGAAGATATGGAACAGGCTATTAGTGATCAGTATCCTGACAGGTTCAGTGCAGCGTCGCTCAAATCTCTAGCGCAAAATGTTAACGGCACATGGACAAACGCAGGTTATTTGCACGGACGGAACAAAAAGCATCGAGCTGAGCCTGACGTGAGGCCGGTTAATGTGGCATTTGCTCTATTACTCGGCTATCTACAGGGAGCGACCGGAAATCGGCTGTTTAATACCGAATGGACTAAAATCCTGGGTTGTCGTCAGGAACGTTTGGTCGAGCTGACAAGGCAGGCAAGCTACAGTGGTTTAATTGATTTCAAGCACTCTAGTGAGGTGATGGAAGTGACATTTCCTAACTATTTAAATGAGGAAGAGGAGTCATGGATATATGAGTAATCGATTGAATCGCCTGATTCAAAGCTATTCTAGTTATATTAGTATTCCCTGGATGAGAGGATTGGCAGATGAGCAGCGTGTACTGTTTGCCGTCTACCACAAAGAAGATGAACTAAAGCTACGAGCGCGTACTGAAGAGTTCCGTTTGGCGACTGAAAGCGCAGGACATACTTGGTTAGAGTTGGATATAACGCGCCTGTTTCCTCAATGGATGGCAGAACAAAAATACCGTGAAGACTATTTTGAAGATCCA
Source organism: Psychrobacter sp. 1Y10 (assembly GCF_052259005.1). Classification (NCBI taxonomy): domain Bacteria; kingdom Pseudomonadati; phylum Pseudomonadota; class Gammaproteobacteria; order Moraxellales; family Moraxellaceae; genus Psychrobacter; species Psychrobacter sp. 1Y10. The sequence continues at coordinate 21,306 of NZ_JBQQES010000012.1, forward strand.
GAGTTTTTGAAGTCTAAGTATAAGGTATTTACTCGACAGTCTGTGGAGCTGTTAGCAGAGCGTATTCAAAATGAAGCTGATGAAGACACCCTGGTGGCTCTAGTAGGGTGTGGCACATTATTTGGCTTAGCTTCCGTATCGGACTTTGTAAAGCAATTAGCTCTTCATGTACCAGGTCGCTTACTGGTATTGTTTCCAGGAGAGTATATTGATAACACCTATCGATTGCTAGATGCTCGCGATGGCTGGGGTTATCAGGCCACAGCGATTACAGCAGAAAACTAATATATATTAATAATATACCTACCTGTCTTACTTTAGATCAGCGTAATGTTTGCAATGGAGCTTGAAGAAATGTTGAACCGTGAAATTTATCAGTTAGATCCGACGCTGAACCGATTAGAAAACAATGGTGTTGCAGAAGTAAAAGATGATCAGTCCAATCAAGCTCTTAAAACTTTGCGTTATGAAATACAGACATTCGTCTGTGATGGTGAGTATGAAGCTGGATTAGATAAAATTTTATCTGCCTATCTGACAAACCTAAACAGTGATCATGAGCAGCCAGGAGTCTGGATCTCTGGTTTTTTCGGTTCAGGTAAGTCGCACCTGGCAAAGATGCTTAGAGCTTTTTGGATTAACCAAGAATTCAATGATGGAACTAGAGCAAGGGATATTGCTGATTTGCCATTAGAAATTAAAGATCAATTCAAAGAGCTGAGCAGTGTTGCTAATCGATATGGTGGTCTTCATGCCGCATCTGGAACATTAGGGTCAGGTGCAAATAATAATGTGCGCATGGCACTACTTAATATTATATTCAAATCTGTTGGACTTCCAGAGCAGTACCATCAAGCTCGCTTTGTAATGTGGCTCAAGAAAAAAGGTATTTTTGAGAGTACTAAAGCAAGGGTTGAAGCTGAAGGAGACTACTGGGAAGATGAATTAGAAGATCTTTATGTCTCTCGTAGTATTGCTGGAGCATTGCTGGAAGAAGATAATACGCTAGGCGAAGACTTTAAAGAGGTGCGACAGCTTCTTCGTGAACAGTATCCCATTGCCTCAGATGTTACTAACCAACAGATGGTCGATGCAATTTATGATGCTTTGGCATCAGATGATGGCTTCCCCCTGACTCTGATTGTATTAGATGAGGTGCAACAATATATTGGCACTGACGCTGAAAAGGCGCATCAAGTCCAAGAAATGGTTGAAACTTGCTGTAAACACTCTAAGTTTAAAAGCAAACTGCTATTTGTCGCCACTGGTCAAAGTGCGTTATCGGGGATGGCAAACTTACAACGTCTACTTGGCCGCTTCCAGATTCCGGTACAGTTATCTGATACTGATGTAGAGTCGGTTATCCGCAAGGTTATCTTACAGAAAAAAGCCTCAGTTAAACCTCAGCTAGAGGAGATGTTGCAATCCCATCTAGGAGAAATCGCTCGGCAATTACGAGGTACAAAAATTGAACATCATCGTGATGATGAGAAAGTGTTACTGGCTGACTATCCATTATTGCCGGTACGTCGTCGTTTTTGGGAAAAGGTCTTACGTATTGTAGATACCACAGGCACAGTGTCTCAGCTACGCAATCAGCTTAAAGTGATTCATGAAGCCGCTCAAGCCACAGCAGATCAACCATTAGGTCATGTTGTACCGGCTGACTTTATTTATGATCAAATCTCAGTAAATCTTTTACAAACAGGTGTAATCTCTAAAGAAATCACGGAAACCATTGGTCGTTTTTCTGCGGGTGATGCTGATGATAGGCTTAAAGCTCGCATACTTGCTTTAATATTACTAATCGGGAAGCTACCTACTGATCCAGCAGCTGACTGTGGTGTGAGAGCGACCTCTGATATGCTCGCGGATTTACTAATAGCAGATTTGAATAATGGTAAGGATGAAATTCGTACTGCTGTACCTAAGTTGCTAAATGAATTGACTGAAGAAGGTCTGCTAATGGTCATGCAGACTAGTGTTGGGTCTGAGTATCGATTACAAACTCAAGAAAGTGCTCAGTGGTATGACACTCTGCGTCAGGAGGAGGCAGATCTGCGTGGTAATATGCAGCGCGTTGAAAATATACGCGTGGACTTGCTGCATAAATCTATTCGTCAGGATATTAGCAAGATTCGTCTAACTCAAGGTAAGTCTAATGAGATGCGCCAGCTGATTGTTAGTTTTGATTTGGAGCTGCCAAGTGATGCCAGTGAAAAAATCTATGTTTGGATACAGGATGGTTGGAGCCTTGATGAAAAAAGCTTTGTCTCTGAAGCGCGTCGCCGCCAGCCTAGCGAGCCGACAATTTTTGTTTATATTCCTGCGCGTAATCGCTCTGAGTTAACCAATGCAATCATTACAGAGAATGCAGCATCTGCCACACTAGAAAAGCGCGGTATCCCTAATACTGACGCAGGTACGGATGCTCGTAGTGCGATGGAAACTCGCCACCGTGATGCACAAAAGCAAGTTCAAGCTTTATTGAATGAAATCTTTGCTGGCGTGCAAGTGTTGCAAGCTGGCGGCAGCGAAGTTGAAGGCAGTAGTATTGCAGAGCGTGTTGAGACGGCTGCTAAAGCCTCTTTGGTGCGTCTGTATCGTGAGTTTGATGTTGCTGATAATACAGGATGGGGTAAGGTCTATGATCGAGCTCGCAAAGATGGCGGACAGAATGCATTAGAAGCTGTAGGTTACTCTGATGAGCCTGAGCAGCATCCGGTTTGCGCACAGATCAAGCGCTATATAGGGGTATCTAAAAAAGGTAGTGAGATTCGAGAACATTTTTCTGCCGCTCCTTATGGTTGGCCGCAAGATACTATCGACGGCGCTCTATATGCATTATTGGCTAGTGGTATTCTCATTGCTAAAGGTAATGGAAACCATCCCATCTCTGTAAAAGAGCTAGAACGCAAGCAAATCAGCCAAACTAATTTTCTACCAGAAAGTATTACTATTCGTCCAGTAGATATGATTAAGATACGCGGCTTAATTAGTGCTAGTGGCATCTCGTGCCAGCCTGGTGAAGAAGCGGCTAAACTAGATTCGCTAATAGATAAAGGTCGTACATTAGCAAAAGAAGCGGGTGGTGATGCGCCTTTGCCTGAGCGCCCAAGCTACCGTTTGTTTGACGAGATTGCACAGCAATCTGGTAATGCTAAGCTCAAATATGTTCTAGATGAGCAAGATGCCATCAAGCAATCACTCCAACAATGGACTGAGACTGCTGATAAGATTCAAAAAAGACGACCCGATTGGTTTGTGCTAAAAGACTTATTAGACCAGAGTCAGGGCCTGTCATTCCAAGCTGATATTCAAGCTGAAGTAAATGCCATCGAAGCCAATCGATCGTTACTCGATGAGCCTAATCCAATTACTAATCTTAAAAAGCAGTTGGTTGATAAGTTACGAGAAGCCGTACAATATCGTGTGGATAGCTATCTTGAGCAGCACGCCAAGTATTTAGCTCAACTGGAAGATGATAGCTATTGGCAGCAGTTGGATGAGACTCAGAAGAATGAGGTTCTTAATAAATTCAAGCTAACGACGTTTAATGAGCCTGCTCTAAATGACGCTGATGCCATTCTCGATGCTTTGAATGAGGTTAATTTCGAGCAGTGGAGAGATCGTACAGATGCGCTTGCCAGTAATTTTGATAAAGCACGTATGGATGCGATACAGAGATTGCAGCCTAAGTTACAGCGTATTACGTTGCCACGAGCGACCTTTGAGACAGAAGAAGATGTTGATACTTGGTTGGCTAAAGTTAAAACTCAAATTCTCAATAAACTTAGTGATGGACCGGTGACTTTCTAATGATGACAACTCGACAACCTCTTGATAAAGCTTTGCGTCGTACGTTAGAGGCAACAGTGATTAAAGCCCGTGATATTGCTGAGCTAGCGGCAACTCAAGCACTCAGCCGTCTGGGTGTGGGTGATGCAAAACCTGCTGATTATTTAAATGATGAACAACGCAAATTGCGTGTCCGCTTGCGTGCACGTGGTCGTCAATTAGGTGACATTAAACAAGATAGCGGCAGACAAGCCATTCACAACCTAGTCACCGAAGTGGCTTATGAGCATTGGCACCGCATGCTATTTGCTCGGTTCCTTGAGCAAAACAACTTGCTCATGTACGACGAATACACAGCGCTCACCTTGGCTGATTGCAACGAATTGGTGCAAGACCCAGATACCGCCCGTGATGATTTAGAAAGACGCTGTGGAAACGGTTGGGAGCTGGCAGGCGTGCTGGCGTCAAAGATGCTGCCGCAGATTTTCCGTATCGACTCCCCAGTGTTTGAGTTGGAGTTTTCTCCTGAACATCAGCGTAGTCTAGAACAACTCGTCACTGGCTTATCCTTAGAAACTTTCCAAGCTCAAGATAGCCTTGGCTGGGTATATCAGTTTTGGCAGAGTAAGCGCAAAGAAGAGGTGAATGCGTCTGAAGTGAAGATAGGCGCAGATGAGCTATCTCCTGTTACCCAGCTATTTACTGAACCTTACATGGTGAGCTTCTTACTTGATAATGCCTTAGGTGCATGGTGGGCTGGCAAGCGACTGACTGAGAGTGATTGGCAACATGCCAGCAGTGAACAAGAGCTACGCAATAAAGCCGCTATACCAGGCGTATCACTTGAATACCTACGCTTTGTAAAAGACGAGCAAACCAAACAGTGGCAACCCGCTTCTGGCACTTTTGATGCCTGGCCAGATGATCTCAGTGAGTTTAAAGCCATAGATCCATGTTGCGGGTCAGGTCACTTTTTAGTGGCTATTTTCCTCATGCTTGTGCCAATGCGTATGCAACTTGAGAGCCTCAGTGAACAACAAGCTATTGATAAAGTGCTCAGTGAAAACTTACACGGGTTAGAGTTAGACCAACGCTGTGTGGAGCTGGCGGTCTTTGCATTAGCACTAGAAGCTTGGCGATATAAAAATGGTGGTGGATATCGTAAGCTACCAGAGTTGCATTTAGCCTGTAGTGGTCTATCTATTTCTGCTGCCAGAGACGAATGGAAAGCGCTAAGCCGAAATGCTGGTAAGCAAAACCTAAGTATTGCTTTGGACTGGATGTATCAAACCTTCCAGGATGCGCCAGTGTTAGGTAGTTTGATTAACCCGCGCCGTAGTGATGCGGTAAAGATTGCTAAGTGGGATGAGCTGCAGCAGTTACTAGAAGAAGCATTAGCAAAAGACCAAGGCAAGGCTAATCAATCTGATAGCAGTGAGCAAACAAACCAACTAGAAGCAGGGATTGTGGCTCAGGGCTTAGTAAAAGCGGCTGAACTATTAGGCAGTCAGTATACTTGGGTTGTTACTAATGTGCCTTACTTGGCGCGTGGTAAACAAGATGATACTTTGAAGAAGTATTGTGAGCGTTACTACCCTGAAGGTAAGAAAGATCTAGCCACGGTTTTTCTTGATCGCTGTTTAGAATTTTGTGTTGAAGGTGGTACTGCAAGTATTGTCTTACCACAAAACTGGCTATTTCTCGCTCATTATCGAAAGTTTCGTGAGAAGCTTTTACATCATGAAACTTGGAACTTAATTGCTCGTCTTGGTGCGCAAGCATTCCAGACCCCAATGTGGGATTTCAATGTACAACTACTTACTTTAAGTCGAGGTAATGCAACTGGTCAGTTTAATGACTTATTAAATAGTAGCGAGCAAAAAAAATGGATTCGTGGATTGGATGTGTCCAAATTTCATACTGTTACTGAAAAAGCCGCTGGGTTATTAAATGGTGATGTAAAAAGTGTAGAACAGGGTAAACAGCTCAAGAATCCTGGTGTAGCTGTCGTTTTAGAGGATTTGAATGGTTCTAATCTTCTATCTACAATGGCTGCGTCTTTTCAAGGGTTAAAGTCAGGCGACGATGGAAGGTTTCGTAGAATGTATTGGGAGGTTATTGACATTTCCCCTCGATGGCTTTTTTTACAAAGCACAGTTAGTAAGAACACATTTTATGGTGGACTTGAGTATATTGTTGATTGGGTAGAAGATGGACATGCTTTAGCTCGTAGACAAGGTCTTGCTGCATGGGGAAATAAAGGAGTGGCAGTTTCACAAATGAGCTCATTACCAATTGCCCTTTATATTGGAGAAGCTTTCGATAGTAACGTTTGTCCAATAATTCCTAAAAACTCTAAAAACCTTTCAGCACTATATTCCTTTGTTGAATCAGGTGTCTTTCAGAATGAAATCAGAAAAATCGACCAGAAAGTTGCTGTTGCTAATGCCACTATGATTAAAGCTCCTTTTGATTGCTCTTTTTGGACAAAAGCTTGTAATGAGCAATATTCTAATGGCTTGCCACAGCCTCATACTAACGATCCGTCCCAATGGATATTCCATGGTCATCCCTGCGGCTCTGTTGTATGGGATGAAAAAACAAAATGGACAGTGAATGGTGAACTACGAGTTGATGACAGCGTTCTGCAAATTGCAGTAGCCAGGCTGCTGGGTTACCGCTGGCCTGCTGAGATTGATGATGAAATGGAATTAGCCGCTGAACAAAGACAGTGGGTTGAGCGTAGCCAAGAGCTTAACCAATTTACTGATGACGACGGTATCGTTTGCCTGCCAGCAGTACGCGGTGAAAAGGCAGCAGATCAGCGTTTAGAGGCGCTATTGCAAGCCGCGTATGGAGAAGCTTGGACAACACCTCTGAAGAACAGTTTATTGGAAACAGTAGTTGGTAAGTCTCTCAACCAATGGCTACGTGATAAATTCTTTGAGCAGCACTGTAAGATGTTCCAGCATCGCCCTTTTATCTGGCATATATGGGATGGACTAGCAGACGGCTTTAGTGCTTTGGTTAACTATCATGTGTTAGATAAAGCTGGCTTGGAACGACTGATTTATACATATCTAGGTGACTGGATACGTACCCAGCAAAGCGGGATGGCTAGTGGCGAAGACGGCGCGCAAGAACGTCTCGCTGCCGCCGAAGCACTCAAGCGCGAGCTCGAAGCTATTCTTGAGGGGGAGGCGCCTTACGATATCTTTGTACGCTGGAAGCCCTTAGCAGAGCAGTCTATCGGCTGGAATCCTGATCTTAACGATGGTGTGCGTCTAAATATCCGTCCATTTATGAAGGCTCGTGATGTTGGTAAAAAAGATGCTGGCGTGTTGCGCTGGAAGCCTAACGTTAAATGGACCAAAGACCGTGGTAAAGATGTTGAGTCTGCACCTTGGTACACCTTAGGTTTAGAGTATGAAGGCAAGGAGGGTGATCGAATTAATGATCATCACTTGATGTTGGCTTACAAGCGCGCGGCAAGAGAGGGCTAAAGTGCAAAAAAGAACGAGACGCGTTGGCTCAATTAGGAATGAACTAATTCATAAATCACGAGAGGCCGCACTTGCTGCGGTCCAGATTTTTAATAATCCGAATATTACGTTTAAGTCCGAATCATATCTTGTGCTAATGAATATTTCCTGGACCTACCTGATGCATGCTTATTACAGAGGGAAAGGGATTGAATATAGATATTATAAAGAAGCTGGTAAATCAAGAAGATATGACAAAACTAAGCATGGAGCCTATAAGTATTGGGAGCTTGAGCGCTGCTTAAACGACAGAAACTCACCTATTGATAACAACGCTTCTAATAATTTGCGTTTCCTAATAGGGCTCAGACATGAAATAGAACATCAAATGACGACGAGAATTGACGATCTTTTAAGTGCCAGGTTTCAAGCGTGCGCTATTAATTATAACCAATACATAAAAGAGCTGTTTGGTGATGAGCATTCAATTGAAAAACATCTGTCGTTTAGCTTGCAGTTCTCTAGCATATCCATTGAGCAAAAGGAGATGCTAGAGGAACAAGCTGACTTGCCAGCTAATATTAAGGGTTACATACAGAAGTTTGACAGTGTTCTTAGCGACAAAGAATTCGATAACCCAAGTTATTCCTACAGGGTGTTATTCGTCCAAAAAACAGCGAATAAACGTGGACAGGCTGACAAAGTCATTGAGTTTGTAAAAGCGGATTCTGAACTAGCTGAGAAAGTGAATAAGGACTATGTTTATCTAAAAGAGACTGAAAAGAGTAAGTATTTACCCTCTAAAATCGTCGAGATAATACAAAAAGAAGGTTATTTGAAGTTTAAAATGCACCATCATACAAATCTGTGGCAGTCCAAAAAAGCAAAAGAAGCTCAAAAAGGGTTTGGTGTTGAGGTTGCAAACACTTGGTATTGGTATGAAAGCTGGTTAAATAAAGTAAGAAAACACTGTAAAGATAACGCTGGCAAGTATAAAGGTAGTAGCTAAATGAGCACAGAAAAATCCATTGATTACTTAACCATCAAAGGCTTCAAGTCTATCCAAAGCTTGGATAGATTGCGCTTGAATTCGCTAAACGTGTTTATCGGGGCAAATGGCGTAGGTAAAAGCAATTTTGTTGATTATTTTCGTATGCTAAGCAAGATGGTTGAAGGCGGCTTGCAGCATTGGACTACCCAACAGGGCGGTGCTGATCGTATTCTTAGCTATGGTATAAAAGAAACAGAAAGAGTGCAGTCTTTTATTGAGTTTGGGTTAAATGGATATCTATTCGAACTTGAATCGACAGTTGAAGGAAATTTCTCTTTCTTCAAAGAAAAGCTTTATTTTGATGGGCCATTATATGGTGAGAAGTGGATATCTTTAGGTTCTGGACATAAAGAAGCAAAACTTAAGCATCGCTATGAGTCATCCAGTAAAGGTAGTGAAGCTGATTACTGCTACAGTTCTATAGCTAGCTGGAAGGTCTTTCATTTTCACGACACCAGTGATACTGCTGGTGTTAAACGCTGGGGCTCAGTACAAGATAATGATTATCTGTTCTCAGATGCCTCTAATTTGGCTGCTTACTTGTATCATCTATCATCAGAGCATCCTCAGGTGTTGAAGCAGATACGTCGTACTATACAGTTAGCAATTCCTGTGTTTGATGACTTTGTATTCAAACCACGTGAGTTGGAAACGCAGGAACAACAGATCAACCTGCAATGGCGACAAAAAAATAGTGATTATGTACTCTGGCCTAGTCAGCTATCAGATGGCTCGATTCGATTCATTTGCTTGGTTACTGCGCTACTACAACCTGATCCGCCTTCTACATTGGTGATTGATGAGCCAGAGCTTGGCTTGCATCCGTATGCTATTACTTTGTTAGGAGCCTTGTTGCGTTCAGCTGCTGAGCGTATGCAAGTAATCGTCTCAACCCAGTCAGTTGCATTACTGAATGAGTTCAACATTGAAGACCTGATCGTTGTGGATCGTGAAGACAGCGGGACGGTCGTCAAACGCCTAGATGAGGATGATTTTGCCAGCTGGCTTGAGGATTATACAATTGGTGAGCTCTGGCAAAAGAACATTTTGGGCGGGAGACCTTCATAATGATTAGGGTTCATGTGATTTGTGAAGGACAAACTGAAGAGATGTTTGTCAAAGAGTTATTGGCTCCTACATTTCAAGCAAAAGGTATATCACTTGTGCCTGCCTTAATAGGTAGACCAGGACATAAAGGTGGTAATTTCAAATTCGACCGTTTACAGGCTGACGTAAAAAATCGTTTACTTGGTGAAAGAACGGCATATTGTACTACGTTTTTCGATTATTACGGTCTTCCCCAATCTTTTCCAGGTAAAGATGTTCATGATAGCCAAGTTGATATAGTTACCAAAGCTACAAGTGTACAAGATGCAATGACTGCAAAGCTCACACGCCTAATTGGTGATAATGCTATGCGTCGCTTTATTCCTTTCGTACAAATGTATGAATTTGAAGCTTTATTGTTTAGCGATCCTATTGCCTTTGCTAGAGGAATTAGTAATGAGCATCTGAGTCAGAATTTGGCTGATATAGCTGAGCAGTTTGATAGCCCTGAGCATATCAATAATAGCCCTCAGACTGCCCCAAGTAAGCGAATAGAAAGTTTGATCAGAGGATATGAAAAACCTGTAATGGGTACACTTGCCGCTTTAGAAGTAGGGTTGGACAGTATGCGCCAAAAGTGCGAATTATTTGATAATTGGTTGAAGCAGTTGGAAAGACTTACTGTCGTACGAAGTAATAACACTTAACCCTAAGGAGTATCATGAAAATTATTGATTTACTGGCCAAAGAATTACGTGCCAGCGCTAAGCACAACTTGAATGTTCAAGTAGCTCCCAGTGTAATTCTTTGGATCGATAATCAGCGGCAGGGAGCTGAATAAATGAAGTGTAATTGGCCTGACTATGATCCATCAGTAGCTTTTTTTCCTGTCGAACTGAAACCTGTATTTATACAATCGTCTCGGCAGAGTGGAGACTTATTTGGTTATCATGCATTGCCGCGTCATTTTGCAGTAGTAGAGAGCGAAAGCGACTATGTTTTTGCGGTAGTGACTGAGAATTATAAATTAGTGACTAACCAGCAAGCATATGAGCTTGCAGCAGAAGCACTTAAGGTAGTATTTGATTTCACAGCATTGAAGGATATGGCATGCCTAAAAATAATAATGCCTAAAACACGCTCTTTTTGTCACATAGATCTGATACATAAGGAAAGTAGTTTTGAGCCATGGAAAGATGATCAATGGATACCTTTTATCCGTATCACCAACAGCTATAATCGAACGCATAGACTATGTTTTGAGATAGGTTTCTGTCGTCTGACTAACCTTAATGAAGTTATTTTTGAGAGTAAGAGTGTAGAAATTAGTTTTGCTCACACTAAGCAATTGCATGACATTATGCTTCGCTGGCATGAGAATATTGGAGAAATTAAAGAGCTAGAAGTTGAGTTTATTAATCAGCTGAGAAACCTCGAACGTTTTCATGTTCCTAGGCGTTATATGTTGCCGCTGGCATGTAAGGTGTTTGGTATACAGCTCAATCCTAAGAAATCTATCAGCTCAAATAGAATTAATGATTTAATCCTATTTCGTAACGATATAGATCGGCTTACTAATGACTATTTCCATACTCTAGGCGAGCAAGGTTATGCTGCTTTGAATGTACTAATGGACTATGCTATTCGGCCAGTTGGAGTAATGTCTCCTGAAAATAAGATAGATACCAGCGTAGAGCTGGCGATTGGATCAATGATTTCTCACAGCAAATAGAGAGTCGAGAATTCTCTTTTGAAAACTACCTTAAAGACTATATAACAACTTCCAAGATGATTAACGAATTATGATTAAGTCTGTTTATAACTACCCAGTTTCTACCCTGCTCGATATTGAAAGCGATGTAATATACGTTATCCCACGCTATCAACGTGAATATACTTGGAGTCGTATACAGTGGGATGCACTGCTCGATGATTTATTAGATAACGAACTTCATTACTTTTTGGGCTCAATTATCTGTATCAATCAATCTCAGGATTCTTTAGCAATTCGGGAGCTCGAGTTAGTAGACGGTCAACAACGTATGACGACAATATCGATTTTGCTGGCTGCCATCTATGATATTTTCAATAAGCAGCCGAATCTCGTTATGGAACAAAAGATTGAGCTCTACAATCTAAAGCATAAATTAGCTTTAAAGAAAATGCCAAATCAACCACGTCTAGTACCTCAAGTACAGAATAATAATCAACAAGATTATTTTTCGGTATTGGATAGTATAGGCATTCTTCAAGATATAGAGATGGCTGCACATGCAGGTAATCGCCGAGTGTTTAAAGCGTACCGGCACTTTCACTCTCGCATTAACCAGTATCTTGAGCACAGTGATAATCCGATTATTAAACTTCAAGAATTATTAGAAAAAGTAAATACAGCAACTTTAGTGAAGATTGAAGTAGCAAGTACTTCTGACGCCTACACTTTATTTGAATCGCTAAATAACCGTGGCGTGCCGCTTACCGCCATCGACCTTATCAAAAATAAGCTACTTGCTGTACTAGAGTCTCAAGATAAAGGTAGTATTGATAAACAGTATAATCGTTGGAAAAAAGTGATTGATGCTTTGGGTGACGACTATGCAGTGCAAGAACGGTTTTTCCGCCAATATTACAACGCTTTTAAGCCCAGTTTAAAGCAGATAGTCTCTGTACCGGTAGCCACCAAGTCAAATCTGATTAAAATATATGAGAAGCTAATAACCCAAGATGCTGAAGGTTTTCTGCAGACAATGATTCGTATGTCTGAATACTATGCGCACATTGTAAGTTATCGCGCTGTGCCCAATCAGCCTAAATTATCTTCGTTATTACTATCATTAGATCGTATCCAAGGTAGACCAGCATATCTACTACTAATGGTGCTATTTGAATGTAAGGCTGATCTTAAACTGCAAGACATTCACTTAGAACAAACAGTAGAATTTCTAATCTCCTATTTCGTTCGCCGAAACGCGACTGACTTACCACCAACCCGAGATCTCACTCGTATTTTTATGGATGTGGTTGAGAGTATCATGACATTAAAAGGTGATGAAGTGGTTAAGCATATTCAAACTAGACTCAAAGCCGAAAGCGCTAGTGATGAGCAGTTTAAGAAGAGTCTCAAAGGACCCATTTACGAGGATAATAAAGCAGTCTGTCGTTTCGTTCTATGTGCTTTAGAAGAAAGTCGTATGACTCGTGAGACTCAAGTGGATCTATGGGCGCTTAAAGGTAAAAAGTATATCTGGACTATTGAACATATTTTTCCTCAAGGCGACAACATACCGATTGACTGGGTAGAAATGATTGCTAATGGAGATACAGAGCTTGCTGAGGAGTATCGTCAAGCTTATGTACACTGCTTGGGGAATTTAACCATCTCTGGTTATAACAGCACGCTAGGTAATAAGAATTTTGAAGATAAGAAAAACCGAGTAGATAAGCAAGGGCGTAAAGTTGGCTATAATAATGGACTATATTTAAACGAATCACTAATTGAACAAGACAGTTGGTCTGTTCAAAAAATTGAAGATCGTACTGATAGACTAGTCGCCGAGATAATGGAAAAGTACCTATTAACAGTATCAATTGCCAGTATCTAGTAGTGTTATAGCAATGCCTGTTTATCTCTTTATAGGAAGATTATGAAAATTATTGATTTACTAGCCAAAGAAGTACGTGCCAGCGCTAACTATAACTCAAATGTTCAAGTAGCTCCTAGTGTGATTCTTTGGATTGATAAACAGCGGCAGTGGGAGTCAGCACTACCTTTGTTGCAAGCCGCTATGCCTGAGCTGATCGTTCTAGGAGACTATGCTCCTGAGAAAAAAACAGGTCCTGCTATCTGGATTAAATGTGTTGTTGATGGCGCTCTTTCAGAGGTTGAGCTTCCTACAGATCGAACTCCTATTGTTTACTTGCCAGGCATTGAGCGCCGAGACTTACGAGCCATTGCTACTTGTCCTGAAGCGCTGATGCCTTTAGCTGAACTGCAATACCGTGGTAGCTGGTGGATATATAATAATTCTGGACGTGATTGGACCGTAAATGCTTTTTTGACTTCAGATAACGGTGGTGTTGGTCTTGATGTTGCTAGGGATGACAAAAGCCAGCAGGCAATGTTACGTGTATTAAATGAGATTCTTGAAAGCAAGCGTGAGGATTTGGCGAACCGCCGTCTTGAGGCTTCAGACTTTAACAAGCTGGTGTCTAGCGATCCAGTTCGTGATTTACTCAGTTGGATGAACGATGAAAAAGCTTGCCGTGAGCGCTGGGATGAGGCGCGCTGGCAAGCATTAGTCGGTATTTGTGAAACTGAATATCATTTAAATCCCGAGCAAGATGGTGAGCTGACAGCCGCTGAGCTGTTGTGCCAACGCCAGGGAGTTTGGGAGGGAGTGTGGCAGCGTTATGTTGAATCCTGTCATCATTACCCTTCTTTGCCCGAGCTATTACTAAAGGTTCAGGGTGATCTTGTTGCTGATGGTGCAAGTTACCCAGTTATAAACCAAACTGAAGAATCTGCTTTAGAAGAATCATTATCTCAGCTACAAACACTTAACTCAGTCGAGATACGTCAAGAGTTAGCTGTACTAGAACAGTATCATGCCGAACGCCGCGACTGGATTTGGTTTAAGCTAGATATGGCCCCGCTGGCGGGGGTGCTCGAGTACTTGAGTGGTGTTGCAAACATGACTCAGCAGGGTTTTTCTGGCACTGATCCTGAGGAAATGGCTACATTATACCGTGATGAGTATTGGCAGGCGGATGACCTAACCCTCAAAGCCTTGGCTTATCCTTTAAGGTCCAGTCAGCAAGCTTTAGTACAAAAACTGCTTGCCCTCATCTATACGCCGTGGCTCGATGAGGTTACCTATAACTTCCAAAGTTTAGTAAAAGAGAAAGGCTATCCCGGTACAACTCAACTCAACAAGGCGACAGCTGATTATGCTGATGCGGGAGAGGTGGTATTCTTCGTTGATGGCCTGCGTTATGACTTGGCACAGCGTCTTGTTGAACAGTTAAAGCCATTGGGAGAGGTTGGACTTGCCACTAACTGGTCGGCATTACCTTCAGTTACTGCAACGGCTAAAGCTGCTGTCACGCCAGTACACGATCGTCTAACCGGTAGAGGAACCGACCGTGATTTTGAACCAAGCCTACTGGATGAAGATAAAAGCTTCTCTGCTTATTACTTAAGAAAATTTCTGAAAGAAAAAGGTTGGCTCTACCTTGAAGAGGGTGACTCAGGAGATCCGGCATTTAATGCATGGGTACAAAGCGGCGATATAGATAAGGAGGGCCATGTAAAAGGTCTTAAACTTGTAGGAAGGGTTGATAGTTTATTAGATGAAATAGTTGAGCGGATTGAAGAGTTGCTGGCGGCAGGATGGCGTAAAATTAGAATCGTAACGGACCATGGGTGGATGTTGACTCCTGAAACGATGCCGAAGGTGGAGCTACCTAAACACTTAACAGAGACTCGTTGGGGACGATGTGCAGTAATTAAAGATTCAGTTGCCAGTGGCTATTTGCAGGTAGGTTGGTACTGGAACAGCCAAGTCAGTATCGCTATGGCCCCAGGGGTTTCGTGTTTTAAGGCTGGCTTGCATTATGATCATGGTGGCTTGAGCCTACAGGAGTGCTTGACACCGGTGATTGAAGTTCTTAATGAACAAAGCTCAGCCTCAGCTGCTAAATCATCGATTACAGCGACCTTATCAGATTTGCGTTGGATTGGGTTTCAGTGCAGAGTGCAAGCTGATAGCGACTCTGATGGAGTTGTCGCAGTACTACGAATACATGCGGCTGACTCAGACTCTGAGATTAGTAAGCGTAAACCCCTTAAAGAAGGTAAATGCACGCTCATGGTGGATGACGAATATGAAGATACGTCAGCTATTCTTGTACTGCTAGACGAGCATGGCAATGTGATAGCAAAAAAACCAACATTAGTAGGAGACATGTAAGTGGAATTAGATGCGCTAGACCAAAAGGCTGCAGATTTCTTTGAGGGCTACATCGTTCGTAAGGATCTTGTCCGTACATTTGCTCGCCAGTTCCCAGTACCAACTTATGTGGTTGAGTTTATGCTGGGTCGTTATTGCGCATCAACTGACCCAGATGAAATAGAGGAAGGTCTTGAAATTGTCCAGCGTCAGCTGTCTTCAAGAACAGTACGTGCAGGAGAGGAGGAGCTATTCAAAGCACGTGCCTATAAGGATGGATCAGCCAAGCTTATTGATATCGTTAGTGTCAAGTTTGTCGAAAAAGAGAATGGTTACCTTGCCAGCTTACCTAGTTTAAACCTTACTAAAGTACGTATACCGGACAAGATTGTTGATGATAATGAGCGTCTTTTGACAGGTGGGTTTTATGCTGAAGTAACGCTTGAATACGACAGTATTATTGCAGAAGAAAAAGGCAATGCTTTTGGTATAGCTGAATTGCGACCCATTCAAATGTCAAAACGTAACGTGCTAGATGTGATGAATGAAGCTCGCACAAACTACACTAGTGATGAATGGCGTGATTTCTTAATTCGCTCTATCGGCTTGGAACCAAGCGCTTTATCACAACGGGCTAAAGATGCCATCCTGCTGCGTATGGTGCCATTCGTTGAGCGTAACTACAATATGGTCGAATTGGGGCCACGTGGTACAGGTAAAAGCCACTTGTTTCAGCAGGTTTCACCCTATGCTCATCTGATTTCTGGTGGTAAAGCAACAATCGCTAAGATGTTTGTGAACAATGCTAGTGGGCAGCGTGGTTTGGTCTGTCAGTACGATGTAGTTTGTTTTGATGAAGTCAGCGGAATATCCTTCGATACTAAAGAAGGTGTCAATATCATGAAAGGCTACATGGAGTCGGGTGAGTTTAGCCGAGGTAAAGAAAGCATCCGTGCAGATGGATCATTGGTGTTTGTGGGTAACTTCGATGTGGATGTAGAGCATCAGCAACGTGTGGGCCACTTATTTGGTCCTTTACCTGCTGAGATGCGTGATGATACGGCATGGATGGATCGTATTCATTGCTACCTGCCAGGCTGGGATGTCCCAAAAATGAGTAAAGAGCTAACTACTGACCATTTTGGTTTAGTTAGCGACTTCTTTTCTGAATGCATGACTCGCCTGCGCTTTCAAAGTCGTGTATCTGCTATGCAGAACCGCGTGTATTTAGGTGGTGCGCTCAGTGGCCGTGATAGCAATGCAGTTAATAAAACAGTATCAGGGCTCCTAAAGTTAATGTATCCAGATGCTGAGCTTAGCGTATCTGATGAAGACTTGGAATGGGCAATTCGTTTGGGGCTTGAAGTACGCCGCCGGGTGAAGGAGCAACAGAAGCGCGTTGGTGCTGCTGAGTTTCGTAATACCCATTTCAGTTACACTATCGGTGATGATGGAATTGAAAAGTTTGTTGCTACAGCAGAACTGAGAGCTAATAACGAGATAGGTGATGACCCATTAGAACCAGGACAGATTTGGACTATTAGTGAAGGTGGGTCTGAGATTGACGATAACGCTGGTCTGTATCGTATAGAAGTAAACGAAGGGCCTGGCTCTGGAGTGAAGATTCTTAATAATCCAGCACCAGCTGCGTTCAAGGAGTCTTTACGTTACGCTGAACAGAACCTCTATGCGCGCTCCATGCAGCTGATAGGGGATCGTGATCCTAGAGCTCATGAGTTCACAGTACAACTGAGGGCTTTCGATGCAGCTAAAAAAGGCTCTAGGATTGGTGTGGCAGCGTTAGTTGCTATGTGTAGTAGTATACTGAAAAAGTCAGTAAAAGGCGGTCTTATATTGATAGGAGAGATAAATCTGGGTGGCTCTATTGAACCTGTCACCAATGCGGTCAATATTGCCGAACTAGCAGTAGAAAAGGGTGCTAGTGTGCTACTTATGCCTGTTACAGCTAGGCGTCAGCTGTATGACTTGTCAGATGATATGGCTACCAAAATCGATATACAGTTTTATCAAGATGCGCGTGATGCACTGTTGAAAGCTATAGTAGAGTAAACCCTAACATTACTCAAACCACCTGAGTATTTCGTAAAATCTTAAAAGCGCCTCTAAGTAATTTCTGATTTGACTTAGCGGCGTTTTTTTGTACTAGGTTATGCTAAGCACGTCGTTATTTTTTCCACTAAATCTAATAATAACAAACCCTAAAAAATGACGATATTAACACCTAAGCAGTAGAGCTTGCCCAATTTTATATACTGATAAAAGTCGATATATACTTCATTCTATATACTACACATCCATAGTCCTCGGGTAACCCTCCTAACAATTGATCATGATTATTGAAGCAAACGATAGAATTTAGAATAGTATATAACCTAGAAAACTAATTGGTAGGCAGTTTAATATACTTATCTTAATGATAATCACTGATGAGCGAATGGATATGACAGCGGTTTTAAGTAATGAGGATGAACCTCTTATTGAAACAATAGCCCACGCGTGCGCCATTGCTTTTCAAGGTAATGCCAGCAACGGACTGCAGTAAGACTATTTTTCTTTCTAGATCATTGGTATCAAGAGGATTTAAGGGTGATGGCAGTGACATCAGTACAAGCGCCATTTTGTCTTGCCGTATCGGGTGGCGTTGCTAGCTCTAACAAGTCACAGCACTGCTCAAAGGCAGTTGTCAAAGCAATTTATGATAGTTCACTTTTAAGATGACAGTTTGATAGATTCGATAACCTATAGAGTAGCTCATATGTCTACACACCCAATCGCAACCTACAAAAAATCAGCCCGTTTGTTTGCGCTCTATCAGCGCTTGCCACGTAGTAAAGACAAGGCAATATCACTCACAGAGCTAATGAATGTTTATGGCAATAATCCTAACCATTACGCAAACGAGCGTAAAAATTTAGAGAACGACCTAGCGAGTCTCAATCAAATATTCAATGACGTCTTTTACAGCGACGCTTTAATGCGTCTGCCAGCTTGGGGACGGAATATCAGCGGACAGACGGCAAGGTTTTATATTGAGCCAAGCTTTAGTATTGATGTCATTAATGAGCAAACGGTGTTATTTTGGCAAATGCTTGATAAATATACCGCAAATTATTTACCAACGTCTTTCAAGCAAAGTATTAGCGATAAGTTGACCCAGTTAGATCGTCAAGATAAGACCAGCTTCAATCAAAGCAGACTAGGGCAGTGGCAAAATCATCTCATTACCCTGCCCAGTATCGTACAAGCACCAAAGCTTGATAGTGACGTGCTCGCTAGCATCCATCAGGCGCTATTACACAACAAGCAGCTTCAAATCAGCTATCAAAACAAATGGCGTAACAGTCCTACAATCAGGGTAATCTATCCTAAAGGACTTATTTTTATCGACAATATGATCTATCTTACTGGGTTTAATCCAACGAGTGATCATATCGATGATAACGTCCTGTTGAAGGCACATCGTAATTTTGCAGTTAATCGTATTGAAGCAGCTGAAGTAACAGAGCAGTTGGTACCGGACTGGGTAGAGCGCAATGCTTTTACTCTTGAGAATCTACGTAAGCTAGGAAAGCTTGAATTGAATAATGGTTTGAAAATCGGACTGGTTCTAAAGGTGCAAAAATATGCCTGCCAGCATTTATATGAGCGGCCGTTATCATCTACTCAAACGATTACGGTTATCGATGACACTTGGAACGAAGTGCGTGCAACAGTTGCCAATACGCAGCGCTTGCAAGACTGGCTAGTCAGTATGTCGCAGTTGGCAGTGGTGATTGAGCCTAACGAGTTAAAAGCGGTTATTTTAGAGCGTTTAGAAAGCGGGATGAAATTATATACAAAATAGTTGATCAAGAATTTTGCTAAAGTACTAAAAGACAAATGCATTTTTTTAATGTCATCAAGGAGCTAGAATGACCACACCTAACTTATTTAAATTTGCCACCTCTGAGTTATCACAAGACGCCTTTATCTGCTGGCTTCTATCGTGGGCGGACAAAGACTATCAGACAGGAAGCGATAAACATAAAGCGCTCAATAAGATAGCAACCAGTGTATTGGCGTTATTCTTCGATAAAGCGAACAAATCACTACCGAGCCATATTGATGAAATAGTAGTGAAGCGTCAAGTGAATAACATTGATGTCCTTTGTATTATTAACGACACTTACTGCGTATTAATTGAAGATAAAGTAGGTAGTATTCAGCATTCTAATCAGTTGGTTCGATACAAGCAGTTTATGATTAATGATCATAAAGTTACTTTCACAGAAGATGAGATAATCCCAATTTATTTACAAACGCATGATCAAAGCAACTACAAAGCTGTGTTAAAGGATGGCTTTTATCCAGTAACTAGAAGAGATTTATTAGACCTCTTTAATAGTGAACAAAATGCGGCACTGCAAGAGAGTGATATATATAGCGATTATCTTAACCATCTGCAGTCTATTGAAGAAGCAGTGCAAAGCTTTCAATCAAAACCCGTCAAAGAATGGAAAAAACGGGCTTGGATTGGCTTTTTTCAACATTTGCAGTCTTATTTAGGAGAAGGTAATTGGAAGTATGTCGCCAATAAGTCAGGAGGGTTCATGGGTTTTTGGGCATTCAAGAAAACGGTAGATGACATCGCTATCTATTTACTACTAGAACAAGATAAGGTTTGCTTTAAAGTCTCTGTTCCTAGTGGTAAGGGGTATAGCAAAACTAGGAATGAGCTTTATAAATTATTTAAGACAGAAGCGTCTAAGTTCGATTTAAAAGTGAGTAAGCCGAAGCGCTTTGGTTCAGGCAAGGATATGACCTTTGCTGTACTAGACACAGATATCTTTGATGGTGAAAACTTCATAGATATACAGCAGGTTAATAGACTGATGGATGAAGTACAAAAATTCATTAATCATACGATAAGTCAGTATAAAAATAAAAACGAGTGATACTTTTAGTGTCATAACATTTAGAGTAACAAAAGGTCTAATCATGAAATATCAGCTCGACGAATCGAAAGTAGATGACATTCCATGTGTCGCCTTATACCGACCAAATAAAGGCCATTATTCGCCATCTGTTATCGCCTGTTTTATGATCAATGACGGTTGGAATGAGCAAGCACTACTAGCGCTAAAACAGAAAGTAGATGCTGATATTTTAGTAGGCTTACAGACAGATGATCATAAGTATGAACGCTTGGATATTATAGAGGGGGTTGTTAGATGTCAGCCTGATGAAGTAAATGATGTCATTGAACTGCTAGATGTAAAGTCTGCAAGTACTATCATCGGTATAGATGTAGCAGACGTTATAAGCTTGTTTGAGTGTGGTTATTCATTTCAGTTTGTTCAAGCAAGTGCCACAGGTGAGTCTGAATCAGATTTAATAAAAACAACCACACATAAACTTGTGAAACAACTTTCAAAAGCTCATGATACTAGAGGATTGTTTGTTGGAATGGAGAATGTTGAAAGTCTCCCACTAGATGTCTTTTCTTATATATCAGAAGCTGTTGAAGCGTTATTATTTACTGATGATGTATCTATTTATTACAGCTCAAGTATGATTGATGAACCTGATTGCTTTCGTTTAAAGGCAGTTTATGCTGAAGAAAAGTAAAGCCACATGTAATAAACATATGGCTTTGGCTGCTACTATCAATTGAAGCTAGTTATATTTGCTAATAGAGTCTCCGCGCCACATAGCATGCTCACATACTGCGCAAAACCAACTCTCTTTTGCCCGCATATAAGCAATATCGGCAGGTACTTCAATAGGACAGGCGTTTCCGCAATATTCGCAGCACACATCATCTAAGCATGCGTAGCATTGGCTTATGGTGTCAAATAACGTATGGGTACTAATGCTATATTTTTGACAAAGTAAACTAACATAATCCACATAGCTGATTTTATGATTATAGGCCCAATAATCCTCACAGACCCGTTTGTCCCAAGCGTTTTGTGTCATGCTCCATTCAATGCTGATGCCCACAACGTACTCCTTTTTAATGATCTGATACCTACGGCTAGCATTACCTTTTTATAGTAATGATATCTATTGAACCAGTCGCACCTACCATCATTAGCCAGCTATTGAGCAGCAAGATAGGTATATGACATAATAAAGCGTTAGTCAGCATAAAATAGTTTTTGACGGAAACTTAGTTATTGCCAACGAGTATTATTCTAGCAGAAAAGTAGTCACTGGCAAGTATTTTTTACTTACCAATAAGGATTTTATTGTGATTTCTTGTAATCTCCCTGTACTTCTAGCAGAAAGACGACTTCGAGTTGCCGATTTAGTAAGGATGACGGATATTAGTAAATCGACACTTCATAGGATTTATAACGATGAGACGACTCGTATAGAGTTCGATACGCTAAGCAAATTGTGTGAAGTATTAGAGGTGACACCATGTGAGATATTAAAATACATACCTGATGAAGACAGTAAAAATTAGGTTTTATAAATAATGTAGTTGAATCTATATATTCATTCTAAACTCTAAAAAATAACGATATTATTACCTGATAAGAAATATTCATAGCTCTCACAAATAATAGCATAGCTATTATTTGTGAGAGCTTTTTTAATGACTTTGCACTCATTTACAGCCAATATATTTTTTAATAAATATAATTAAATCATCCACTTGTATAATGTTATGTTATAACGTACTATTAATGAAATAATGATTCTTAGAGCAGTATATAGTGAAAAATAAAACTCTTCGCTCAACTCAAAAGCTGTTAATTTTGAGCTCAGAAAATCTCACCATTCACCCTGATGCAAACACTGCTTTTATGGTTTGGCAACAGCATAGACTGCCTCTGAGTCGACCACAGCTGGCAGGCTTAGATGACTATTATCGACCAGTATTACGGTTATGTGTGCTTGATAAAGACAATTATCAGTTCTTCAATAACTTTGCACGAATCGATGAGGTAATGAGGTTTGAAAATAGCTGGCGTCAGCCTTGTCTGATTGCGCTTGAAAGTCGTCATGATATTAAGCGGCTGGCGTGGTGCGAGGTTCTCAATCTATCTAGATTTGCTGGCGTGAACCATCCAGCCTTATTTCAAGACATATATCAAAGTGCGCCAAAGCAGCTTGTGTGTGAGCTGATGGGCGTGCATCGATTAACTGTTAGCAATTACTGTCAGTTTGCAGGTATCAGTCAAAGCAGCTATGAGTATCAACAGTGCAAGGCAGCATGTGATAAGACTTTATTAGGTTTGCCTAAAAATATGAACTGGATGGGTGGTGTACATGGCTGATACTAAAGCATTTGTTGACGTGACTGATAGGCGAGTATTAGATAAGATCGTTCCTGTAGGTTCGCCGCATTATGTCCAAATGCAAGCATTGGTTATTGATATTGTCAGTTTGGTGCCAGACGCTGAGCTTGATCTACTGTGTTCGACATCATGTGTTAATGCTAGTTTTAGGGGCATCGATTGTACTGAAGTGATCCAGCAGACTGTAGGGCAGGGTAAGACAGGAGAGTGGGCGGTTACATACATGCTGCTCGTATTTTATCAAGCATATGGTGCTGTCAATAGCGGTAGTGATGCTTGGCGGTTTATAAGTGGCTATCTCAAGATCATGTTTATGATTGCGGCTAGGCACGATAAGCATTTTGCTAAAATCGACAAATTGGGCGTTCGTATTCGCATGGCACTAAGACCTGCTGATCCGCAGCGCGATATCCTCAGCCAGCTAATTTGTATTCATGCAAAATATGATCGGTTATCTGATTGTTTGAATGATATCAGAAAGTATGAAGCGCTGATCAAACAAGAGGAAGCTACGGGTAAAATCGCTAATCAGCATCTTGCCAGTAAAATTGGTCAAATCAGGTTGGCTTATGAAGTGGTCATCAATAATAAAGCCTTTATCGGTAAAACCTATAATAAGAGTCACAGAAAATCAAAACAGTCCCAAAAAGTAATCAATACAACAACGCTCATTGATGGCGAGCCATTACAGAAAAAATTGTTTGGTACGAAACAATCAAAAAAGCACAGTAATGTGGCAATCGCTGAAAATATTGCCGATAACGATGAAGTACCATTGCTAGACAATGACTTTAAGCCCGCCATACAAATCGCTAAATCCTCAGAGCTACAGCAATGGCGATTAAGAAACAATCACCGACATGCCAGCCGTAATCAGTTTCATTTCCCAACCAATCACCGCCAATTGAGTATCACTGGCTATCAAATGCTATTTGCAATGCTATGGCAGCGCTTTATGAGCGGACATACAGGAAATAGGACGGGCTATGCCGTACTGCTATTGTCACTATTAAGCGGTATTAGTATTGACAATATAATTGATGATTGGCAATGCAGTCGTAGTCAGCGTCAGTATTTTGTTTATGACCGTATCCGTAAAATCAGTAGTATTGCTATCAAGATTGATGTGACCACCAATACCCGAAGTCATCTGCTTGCTCACAGGCAAAGCTATGGTAGCGTATTCAAGCGAGCATTACCTGAAGCGCTGCAGATCATGTTAGAGGATAAAGTTACTGTTTCACTTGATGATGTCAAACTAGCCATCACTGAAGTTAAGAATCAGCTCAACCTGCCAGCTTTGAGTACTCAATATATCGAGTCTGGATTGTTTGTAGTGGTTAAAAATGGCCTTAGTAAACCGCTACATGCTGACATCCTCACAGGTGTTGATGTAAGGCACAGCTCGCCGCTGTATTACACCAGCATCAAAACTGCTGATCTAGAGCAAACCTATATAAAAGCAGTAGCACTGCTAAGCGCATACTGTAACGACAAGCAAAAATCGTTATTGATAGATGAGTGTAGTGTGCCAATGAATGGTCAAAAACGCTATATTGGTAGTGATATGGCGCTTGAAACGTCCACGTGTGAGCAATTTTTTAACCAACTGGCTATGAGCGCTGAGAGCTATAATGGGCGGCTTAATCACAGTATCGAGCGCTATATTGCACAATTTAATAGCTATAGCACCTGGCTGTGGCACATTATTATGATTCAAACCGGTATCCGTCCGGTTAAACACGCACCAGGGATGCTTAACCAGCTTGATTTTAAGCGACGCATACTGTGGGTGTCTGATAAAGAAGAGCGTCACGGTCAGTCTGATGGTAGACTTATTCCGTTAAGTCAGTTTTTAATCACTGCTATACAAAACTACATTGATTATATCAAGCAATTTGCCGCCATTTATAACCCTATCTGCCCCAAAACGCCTTATCCCATCGATGCTACTTTGCAATCAGAGCAACCGCTCATTCAAATTTACCAAAAAAATCCAAAACGCTTTATCGGTATCACGCCAAGTCGCGTCCGCTACCAGCTGCAAGACTTTTTTAGTCATCAGGATAATTGGCTGCGCCATCAACTTCGATCCATGCTCACAGGGCGCGTGCCAGATTACCTGATTTGTGCGCTTTACGGTCATGAACATCCGGATCAAGAATTCATGCATCCGATGTCATCAAGCTTTATCAATCAATTACACCAGATCAGCCTGCACCTAGATGCAGTCGCCAATGATCTTTGCCTAAAACAAATTGAGGTTCGCTTGTATGGATAATATCAGTGCTCATAAACTGCGACAGCTTAATAGAGAAGAATCTAAAAAAAGTGTTAAGCGTGACGCTAAAAAATTAATCGAAGAATATATCAATCAAAATTCTATGCAGCCGCCTTGTCAGCTGCAGCATCATTATTCAGCAATTAACCAGTTGCTAGAAGGGACGTTCGACACCGCTCAAAACTTCCAATTGGCTCGGCGTGGTTTTTTAGAGTTTGTTCGTGATTATAATAAAACTCATCAGATATATCTTAATGAGCCTGTGGTACCGATACTGGCAACTCGTGAGCGCTTGACTATTAACTATGATTGGTTTGTGAATGGACGTGCTGTGGTAGACAGTAGTACGACAATGATAGAGGTTTGGCAACGAAAACGGCGTTTCTCAGTGAATGACTTGGTTGAAGGGGTGCTGTATTGCAGCATCATGTATGGTGGTATTAATGACATTGAGGTACTAAGAGCGTTATACGATTGGCTGTTTGGTGAGCGTCAGATGTATCAGATTGACATGCCAGCGACTGATGAAAAAAGTAGGGCAGAGTCAGTGGCTGTGATACCGCTTAGAGTGCGTGATGATAATTATGGCTGCGCGGCTGATGACAGTGAAAGCTTACACCGTTTTGTTGATTATATTCCTGATGATATGAGCTTGTGTTTTTTATATGCTCTAAAGGATAAAGAGTTAAACACTGCCAAGATAAAGCCATTTAATACCATAATTAGCGATATCTCAAAAACGCTTAAACTCACTAATAAAGATATCGATCGCCCGCAGCACTCACTGCTCATAAAATATGCTAACTACCATTGGCGACAGCTAGAGGGTAGCCTGATTGATGGGGCGCTTTCCGTGGTAAAAAAAGGAGATATAAAGACGACAGGTTTGCCTACTGATAAGCTAATCCATTATAACCGAGAGGACATTAAGTCAAATCCTGTACCACTAACGTGGTCTGAACTGTTTAATGCCAGCTATCAATCACCGATAAAGTCGAATAGCCAAGGCGGTACCATAAACTACCCTAGTTTTAGTAAAAATCTGATCAAAGAAGTTCAAGAGGCACTTAAATTAACCAGAAATGACGCTATTTCCACTATCACAATATTAAAAACAGTCGCTAGCCAGCCCAATGTTCAGCGTCTACTGAGCTGGGCGCTATCTTTACTTGGTGATCATAGCATTCGACTTAATACCATCAGTAAATACTGCGGTTGTATCGGTCGTGATTGGCTCATGCTAACCATGGATGAGGACGTTAATCAGTGGGAAGGCAGTGACTTTGAGGAAGTTTATGAGCAGATTATTCAAAGTAAGGTTAAGGACGGTCGAAAGCCATCTTTATTTAGTAAGTCATCAGAGTTTGATGATACGTCTAGTGGTATAGATAATGATAACAATACTGCCGGTCAACCGCTCTCTCATCTTGATCGCCTAAAAGACAGCCAGAAATTTACTTATGGGCGTCTGAAAGCATTTCACGATCACCAGCGTATACACTTTGATGCGCCTTACGTTTATTTTCCATGGGGCAATAATCGGCAGGTAGTAAAAGCTGAGATAGTGTCACCACGTGTGTATCATGCGATGAAAGATTATATTCAGTCATCAAATTTAGATTTTGAGAAAAAGCAATTATGCTTTGTGGTTCTAGCACTTGCTTATCGCACTGGTATGCGTATCAATGAAATCATTGGTACTAAGGTTAACGACATTACAGATATAGGGTTTATCAATGGCCAAGTGATTGAAGCGCCAAAAATAATCCTCAAACCCAACCGCTATCGTAGGCTTAAAAGCAGCAGTGCCAAACGAGTGATACCGATAGACAAGCTTTTCAAGATTGATGAGTTGCAACCGTTCATCGCATTCTATTATCAACAAAAAAGGTTAAAGCGCCGTTATTTATTCTCACAAGGCTCGGGCGATCAGCCGTTGCCGCCAGTATTTTTCAGTAATATGATGAAAATAATATGGGATCGCTTATTAAATAATCATGACTTTACTTTTCATAGCTTTCGGCATACCGCAATTAGTCAATTGGCACTAGTATTAAGTGGATCGCCACTAGCGCAGGTGATGACAGATTATAACGCTACTCACTGTAAGGCCATCTCGAAAGGGGTTCTTGCTCATAATGAAGCTCAAGGGTTATGGTTTGGGCTGGCTAGCTTCGCTGGGCATCTGACACCTGATACTACGTTTGAGCACTATATCCATACAGCGCATCTGCTGGCGGGTTGGCAAATGAGTCAAGCTAAGCTTGCTATGCCTATAACCGTATTTGAGATGGTGACAGGTATTGGTTACCAGACGGTGAATAGGCAAGATGGCAGGGCATATAATGCCAGTACTAAACATATGCATCTTGATAAGATGCGTGGATATTTAATCAATCATATTGCGGGCAAAGAGTTTCTATTTTCTTATAACAGCACACCAGCTAACATGGCTTGCCAGCAAGCCCCGCAAAATGATGCAGTAGATACTCAGCTGTCTATATTTATTCATCCAAAAATTTATGATGTGATTGGACTGTTGGAAGAGCTTCAAAAAATAAGTGTTGATAAGAGAGCAGGGCGGTTGGCAGAGATCGCACTTCGTCATGGCATCACTGTCAATGATGCTAGAAAAATTTACGATAAAGCCAGTCAGGTTTTTACTGATGATAGATTGCTTTTGAGTGCGCCGACGGGACATAAAAATCAAGAGATTTTAGTCAAAGCGTTTGATCGTATGTATCAAATGTCAATTGATACACCTGATAAGCTACAGTTATTTTTGGATATATTTGCAGATAAAAACAATTTAAATACTTCATCAATTCATTTCGGTATGAAGGAGACCCAGCTTAAAATGCTACAGGAGTTCATGATAGTTGGTTGTCAGCTTATTGATGCCAGTCATTGGCAAGTTAGGGCACATAGCGAGCAAGCAGTGCGTAATGTTAAAAAGGAGCTATGGCTCGATAGCTCAATACGTGTTGGTGCTCGTAAGAGTTTTCATGGTTATGAGGTTAGGGTAGTACAGAAAAAACGTAAACATTCTGATGGAAATTTAGCTATGACAGATAGTTACTATGCATCTTCGGGTATACTGAAATATTTAGGGTATCTACTAGTCATAACGATTAATTAATTTAGTCATACATTTAGATAAATGAGATTTTTCATTACATTTTTGTCCCATCTGTCCCAAGGTGTTTTCATGCTGTGGGAAAAAAGCCAGCCCTTATACTGTCTAGGTTGTCCCACTTGTCCCGACTGTCCCAATAGTTTTAGTTATTTCTGTCAAAACACCTTTTATACGAGTTCCTGTAGATATAAAAAATTCATTTAATAGCGTAAATCATGACTTATTCAATCGACTTTCGTAAACAAGTATTACGTAGCATTAAAGACGGTATGACTATTCGAGAAGCCGCTAACTTTTATCATCTTAGGTCAAGCCCTATTCACAGCTAGCAGCAGGACTTATCTCGTAAAACAATCAGAAATAAAGCACCGACTAAAATATCTAATGAGGTGCTATCAAAAGATGTCGCACAGCATCCAGACGATTATATGTATGAGCGATAACAGCGTTTAGTTTTGTAGCAAGTCAGGCATTGAGCTGGCTCTAAAACGCTTTAGCATTAGTCAAAAAAGGCCTTAGCGCATCCAAGAGCGTGTCTGATAAAAAGAGCGGAATATAAGAGTAAGCTTAATAGTTTTATGCTTCAAGGCTATCCCATTATCTGTATGAATGAAAGTGGCTTTGAGGCTGAAAATGTTCGTCCTCACGGCTATGCAACGATAGGCAAATCTTGTATTGATCACTATAACTGGCAAGCGAAAAAGCGTACCAATGTCATTAGTGCCTTGTATGAAAAAGCACTACTTGCACTGGATTACTTCGAGAAAAACATCAATGGGCATGTATTTTATGACTGGTGCAAATACACACTTATTCCAAGTTTAACAAGACCATATGTAATCGTGATGGATAATGTGACTTTCATAAGCGCGTTCAACGACTACTCAATAGACATGATCATTGTCTGTTATTTCTACCACCCTATAGTCCTGATCTGAATCCTATCGAAAAGAAGTGAACTCAAGCGAAATCTCTACGCCAAGGCTGGATAGAAAATAATCTCACTAAACTTTTTCATGATGTAGGATGTTCCAGTTTTATTGTGGATTGACTATACGCCCTGAATCCAATTTCATAATTTCATCAAAGAGGCAGATCATCCCCAATAAAAGCTGATCGAACTCAGAAGAGTAATCCCCATCATTAATTTTCAGCTTGGAAATGGTCTTTTCGTATTCGGTGCCTTTTCTATGCGCAACACCAGTTGATCTAACCGATTGAACTCCTCTCAACAGACTGGATAGAGCGGATAAATTTGGGGATTTTAAGCGTTCAAGAAGAGTTTCGATTAATGATATTGATTTGGTCGAATTATCTGTTACTTCAAGGTGGTTCCTAAGAGACTTAATGTTTATTGAGTCTATAGTTACTTTGGTAAGAGCAAGCACTTGCGCATCAAACTCTGATTGATCGTTGGTTAGCATTGATCGTATAGACTCATAAAAATGCTCATCTTTAATTGAAAGCGGTAAGAAAAGATACCACCCGTATTTTTTATTCCAATATTCTTGAATATCTCTAAATTTTTGCTTGAATCTGTGCGCTGGATTTTCTGCATCGTAGAAATTACCTAGGAAACTCCGCTCAAAATTTGTTCTACTTATTTTTCTTTCGTCGGGTATT
This sequence comes from Psychrobacter sp. 1Y10, assembly GCF_052259005.1. Taxonomy (NCBI): domain Bacteria; kingdom Pseudomonadati; phylum Pseudomonadota; class Gammaproteobacteria; order Moraxellales; family Moraxellaceae; genus Psychrobacter; species Psychrobacter sp. 1Y10. The sequence goes on from NZ_JBQQES010000012.1 coordinate 50,982, forward strand.
AAATTAAAGCTCTTCCAATAGACCTGCTCCTTGCTAGGTAGGTCCTGACCTAGATCACCTAAAAATACTGACACATGATTTGGTGAGTTGTTGTCAAATCTCAATCTCCACGCGCCTGTTCTATCTAAATACCCATCTGTAATTTTATAGTCAGAAGAACTATAGTATTTCTGCATAACTTCCTTTCGAAAAAATACAGGCGTTAAGTAATGTGGAGAATCTGGATTGGCACCGAAATTATTAGCTAATTCATCAGGGTTACAAGAATATATTTCAGGTTCATCAGTATCACCACCAATAATGAAATTCTGATACTCTTTCTCTTGCTCAAATGGCCATACGCCACACTTTTCCACTGTCTCACACCTAATTAATTTTTTTCCTACTATCCTAGAAAAAGATGTGTATCCAGCCGAATAAGAGTCACCCGAATAGATCGTATATGTAAGTGACTCATTCTTTATGTCATCAGAAAAGCCCACGCTTTCATGGTAGTGCTGAGTAAGCTCAAAGTATAAGAGTAAGTTCATTTGACGGGCAGCCATAAAAGAGCGTAAATATCGCCTTCGAATTTTTACTTCATTGTGTTCGATCTTTATAACTTCAACTTCGTCGCCAACTTCGTCAAAACTAGTAAATGAACCACTTTCATTGTCATGGTATAAATTATGAAAAAGGCGGAACTCTTCAAGTATTTCAATGTAATCTTCTTTCCTACCGTGAAAATCACGAACCAGAACTGGTCTCAAAAAGTCATCGTCTGGATTAGTGTAGTAAGTAGTAATTTCTTCACCATTCTCATATGACATACTAAAACCTGGCCCTCCACTACCTACCATCAAATCCCAGCCGGGCCTTTCCATTGTACGTTCTGATTTTTCTTTCTTAACAAGTGCACAATACATTGTGCCATCATGGGCTGTATTGTTGATCGGCTCGCGCTTATAAACGGTGATCCAGATTTCTTCGCCGTGCTTATTGGATAAAAAATCGATAAAGTCTTCAAAAAGGTTGTGTGACATATTTAAAAATCCTTTCTTGTTCTAAAGTAGTGTCTTGTTATGCATTTTATGGCCTCTTAGCCCAAGATGCATTTTCAAAATAGCCTAGCTCTTTTTGTATTTTATTTACTTGTTCTTCGAAATTATCATCCCATTCTGGAATGTCCACATAAACAATATCATGAGAATAACCAACCACTGACGGGCCTAGCTTATCTCTGGAAATACCAACTACAATTTTGACGTCAGGAAGTCGACCTCTAACAACTAAGCATCTTAACCCTAGCTCTTGAACCCGAGCTTCTCGATCACTACTTGGCCCTAAATGGAATACAAATGCTGTATTTTGGTGTGCCAGTACTACTCTGGCAGCAATTTTTAACTCGGGTTTTTGCAAAAATTCAGAAAAGGCATCAACTAGATTTGCTCGATGATCACGGGGCTGGAGAGCCATTTGGATAAGAGCATGTTGGCTATCAGTGACCTGATTTGCGCCATATTCAAACATACCGTCTGTAAGAAGATCACCAATAAAGTGCTCTATTAGCTTATCCCAAAAATACGAATCCTTATATGACTCCTGCATAGATTTATAGTCATCAGAGTCTATGAATCCTTTAAAAACTGTATCGTCAATTATTAGCAGGTCAGCTTCTCTATAAGGGAATGAATAGTTGTTTAACAAATAAATTGCTAATAAATCTTCTATTCCTCCGCCGCTGAAAATTATATTAGCTCTTCTTGTTAAATCCTCAACTTCGGTCAAAAAATTAACAAAATCTGTGATCGTATCCAGTAGACCAAAAATTGCTCCAAGACTGAACTCATCGCAGACATGCACGATACCATTTCCTAAATCACCTGACTGTGTTGGTATTTTACGCTGTGAGCCAAGTGATACTGATACTCGATGTACGATTCGATTTTCTTTTGGAGGCAATTCGACTTGTCGGCCATCGTGCCTAGTGAATTCAACTGAAGAATTCAACCATCTTTCAGCGCCCCATATTTGAGAAGCCGATTTATCTATTGCAGCCTTAGTCCACCTTTTAAAGCCTGCTTCATCCCCTGTATCTTTGTACTTAATATCTTTTACAGAAATGATGATGATGTGTTTACCACAGACAATTAAGCAATCGCAAAGCTCTTTTCCTTTTTTTCCAATCGGATTTGGATGAGTCCAAAGATTGAGAAAAGCTCTCTCACATATAGAGTTCACAAATTTTTCTGATTCAGTCAATCCTTCGGACATAACATTCTCTTTGTTTGGTAACTAACATTCATGTTTTCAGCTGTTTCGGAGCGAGTGGAACTAGTCCAACAATATACGCCTACAGTGCCTTTTTACAGCTCACTTATATTTAGTCCCAGCAATCACAATCTTCACCACAGCAACCTTGTATATAACAGTTTGAATCAATAGGCGGGGAACTCAAATCTTTGGCTTTATATGGGGTTCGAGAAACACCTTCAAGTAACTGTTTATTTTCCCAAGAAAAAATAACACCAATATTTCGTTCACTACAATAGTAAGAATACATATATTGATTGAACCTATCATATAGAAAGTCATGTACTAGATTTCTCATTTTGATGAACTTTCTGTGGCTCGACACCATGTTTAATCTTAAAACCACAAAGTAGGGTGTAGAACGGATTTTGACTACAACCAGCCCTAGTCGCTAATGATTTAGTAGTGAGTCCAATTTTAGCAATATTATCTTGTCTTATATCGATACCTATATATATCCATCCAACCGTAGACATCTGCTGTTTCAAGTTTTCACGATGTATGTACTCATGCTTATAATCACCTTCCCACCATTCCTGACTCATGACGAAATTAAACCTATATAAATAATCGTAATTCTAAAGGCTAACTCAAAATGTTAGACCCCACAACAATAATTTATAAACCCAATATTAATTCTAAAATAACTAGAGCGTGTCATCAATTAGCGGAGATATTTCAGAATAAGCTACACTTAGATCATATTTAAAAATATGAGATCGGATGCTATGACAAGACGACATGCCCAATGGGAGCGAATTAAAACATTTCTACCATGACAACCAAATGACGTTGGTGTTACTGCAAAGGATAACCGATTATTTATAGAAGCAGTTCTGTACTGCTATAAGACAGGCATACCTTGGCGTGATCTACCTAAACGTTTTGGTGACTTTAGAGAGATTTATACTCGTTTTAGCCGTTGGTCACAAAAAGGCGTATGGGAACAGGTTTTTAATCAGCTATCTGAACAATCCTATGATGAATATGCCATGCTAGATGCCACTATTGCAAAAGCCCATCAGCACAGTGCTGGAAAAAAAGTGATCAAGCCATTGGGTGAAGCCGAGATGGTCTAACGACTAAAATACATACCCGTACAGATACGCTAGGCAATCCTACGGGTTTTTATTTAATAGATGGCTCAGCTCATGACCTGTGTGGCCCAGATGAACTACTCGATATCAGTATTAGCCAAACTTGGCTTGCCGATAAAGCTTAAGATGCTGATACCCGTGTCATTGAACGTATTAAAGCAGTATGAACCGCCCCGGGATTGTCGGAGACTCAACATTCTGAGAGAATACAACGATGAAAACACGACACTACACCCCCGA
>NZ_JBQQES010000013.1:0-41882 GCF_052259005.1 Psychrobacter sp. 1Y10
AGTATATAAGTATATAAGTATATAAGTATATAAGTATATAAGTATATAAGTATATAAGTATATAAGTATATAAGTATATAAGTATATAAGTATATAAGTATATAAGTATATAAGTATATAAGTATATAAGTATATAAGTATATAAGTATATAAGTATATAAGTATATAAGTATATAAGTATATAAGTATATAAGTATATAAGTATATAAGTATAACTAAAAATGTACGTCACATCATTACTAATAGCAATATGTCACAGCAAAAATAGCATCGCCTTTTTTAACTAGCGTATATCCATCATGATAGACGTCCTATATCAAAGACAGCATAATAAAATGCCTACTACTAGGTAAATTACCGCTATTGGATACCAATTTGAGCTACTAAAAGGAATACTTGAGCCGCTCATATTCGTTATAATCCGCTCACCAATCAAAAACCACTAATCGTTAATGAGGAAACCACTATGGTGAAGTGTCACTTATCAACCATCATGGGCGAAAGACGTCTTAAAATTGCCGATGTCGCAAGAGATACTGGTATCAATCGTGGCACCATTACTCGCATGTACCATGAAGAAGCCACCCGAGTTGATCTAGATGTCATCGAGTCTTTATGCACGTATCTTAGAATCAATGTTGGCGATTTATATGAAATCATAAATGAGGACAGCAGTGAGTCTCCTGAGTGAACACCCTCACTCATAAGATATTATTACCTTTAAACGTATAAAAAGACCTTCAGAAGGTCATTTTCTCTTGTAATAGATTAAAATATAGGTATAATTTGACCTGTAGTAAGTCATTTTATCCATTATTAACACACAATAATCTACAGGAGAATACCAATGAATAACAATCTATCGCGGCTCAACAGCTGCACATGGTTTAGTGAACAGGCTAAAGCCTTAGCTTCTCAGCTGTTATCAAGCTTACAAATACAGCAAGGTGTACAATTGGCATCATTACTGGGTGTTGACGCTATTCTTTATAATGATGAAGCGGTTTATGTCTGGGTACAACGACAGCTGGATGATGGTCTTATCGTTGACGACTACACTTTAAGCATCCTTGAAACCGCCTTTATGGAGTTGGTCACAGCTCATACTGACCAAGCAGCATAATTATTTTAGCTGATATTCGCAGATATCTTGTTCGACAAGAAACAATAATCTTTAAAGCCAGATAAAGTTTCATTATCTGGCTTTTTTCTAATATGGCCATAAAAATTTAACAGACGCCATACTAATGGCTTTTTAATATAGACAAAGATAACGGCAGTCAAACAAACCTTTTTTCATTGATATATGTTTTAGAAGACTCATTTTTGACCAAGGCTATCTGCTACCAGTATCTAGCCTAAAAATGCCCGTACAATTATCTACGCTACCCCAACCCTATAAAGGCCTCTTTGAGGAGTATGGTTCACTATTACCATAAACCTTTACTCAGTAGGTTTCGCGCGAGTCGACCCAGATATTTTATAATAAACAAAGCCTTTTTCATCTCTCAAAAAGCTTTTACTGTCTGCTCTGACACACCAGCTGATCACATCAGGCTGATCTTTATTAACATCACAAGCCAAAATAAACTGCGCACTTTGAGCATTATTAAAGGCCTGTTTCCAACCCGTTTCAAGCTCATCGATGCCGCGCTGTAGCTCTGCTTGCTGCTGTCTCATCTCTGCAATCTTATCAAAGCTTGGTACATACCAAAATATCAGGGCCATAAGGCTCATTACCACTGCTGCCGTACACGCAGCGGCTACTGCTGCTATCCTTTTAATACTCATGAACTCAATAGACTTGTAAATCTTACCCAAGTCTTCATCAGCATCCTCTTTTACTTCTCCAATCCGCTTTTTTGTAGCGGTCTCAAAATCCTTGATATCTTGAACAATCTGCTCATGACCGGCTTGATACTGACTGGTGAATAGCGCAAGACTGTCCGCACTAGCGCCAAGCTTATCAGCCACCGCTTGCATGGCATTCACTTTCGCCTCTATGCTGTCGTTTTTAGCAGTGATGACCGCCTGTACAGCCGTATCAATCTGCTGTTTCATATTGGTGATGATGTCCGCTATTTTGTCATCATAACGGCTCGGCATCTCAGTGTCAGTAAAGGTAGTCACTGCCGCTTGTAGCTGTTCTAACACCAGATTCTGATACTGACTCAATGCTTCTGAGGCACTGTTTGCGCTACCATCCAGCTTTTGAGTAACGGCAGTCATCTCCTCTATCTTGGCATCAATATGGCCAAGCGATTGATCAAGGCGCGTTGCCACCGCATCATCGGCTTGTCCAATCAATGCTCGCAGCGCTTCGATCACAGGTTTGAGTCTGGTCACGAGATTAATAAGCTCGTCGTGAATGTCGTACTCATTGCTATTGTCTTTATTCATGGGATGCTCATTATCATAATGCCGCCTAAAATGGACGTGGTGATGGGTAGCGGCGTGTTTGTGCTTGTTCATGCGCTTGGATAGCGCTCTTCGTTTTTTGCAAATGATCTGTCACGGTTTGCGTGAGCGTTGCCGCATCTATGGTGATAGCAGGAACGTGCTCAAAGCGCTCATTGATCTGGGTTAATACCTCGACCTTATCTTGATTGTCAGGCAAGCGCTCAAGCTGTTGCCACAGCGATGTTGCTGCCTTCTGCACCTGCGTTGCAATTTTTTTGGCATCGGTGTCTCGTAAACTCTTTTGTAGTGTCGTAAAGCTGTCAGCGCGTTTTAGAGTGGTGAATATAAATGCTTGTGCGGCAACCGCCTCAGCCGCGTTGATCACTTCGATCGGTGCATCAACGGCCTTAAAATCAAGGGTATCAACGCGGTCACGCACCCGTACCACTAAATTGTCAAATCGATCTCGATATGCTTTGGTCTCATTGATTCGCTGACGCTTAAGAGATGCCTGCTGCCGTCTCTGTTGTAAAGCTACTCGCCGCCTGGTTAAAGCCTCCTCTCGTGCGCGCTCAGCCTCTTCCTTAAGCTTTGCTTGCTCATGTGCTTTATTGAGCTGGTGGTGAAGCACCATCGTACGGTTGCGCCAGTCATCAAGCCGATCTGCGTTCAATTGAGTGGTCTTGGTACGGGTAATCTCATCGTATAGGTCATCATCTTGCACAATCACAGCTTCACTTTGATCCAGTAAGGCGATACGCTGCTCATAAAACGGCGACAGGCGCTGATAGGTTTTCTGACTGGTATTAATTTGCTGCTTTAACTGTTTGATGTCTTCATTATTTGTGGTCTTAAACGCTTTAACATCAGCGGTCAATGCCGTTAAACGAGTGTAAGCATCCGCGTCTACCTCTACTGCTTTTAACGTACTGAGCGCCTCACGCTCTTTTTCAAGGTATTTAAAGCGCTCAACATCCAGATCTGCAAATGCGGCAAACTTATGATAAGTGTCCATGTTATTGGTGACGTCTATATCTTGTAGATCAGCAAACGCTTGATCCCACTGTAAGGATAAGTCGGATTTTTCAATATCAATCTCATCAAGTGCTTTAAAGCCAGTCGCCAGTTTATTCAGCTTTGCGGCAAATGGTTTTAGGGTGGCCTTTAACCCTTTGTAGTCAGCAACGACTTCATTATTAAGCGGGATCAGCTTTTTTAGCACCGCTTTATTGTTCAGCACTATTTTATCAATCTGTGACAGTTGCTTCTCAAGACTGGTAACGGCACGGCCCGTTTGTAGGGTGTCGTCTTGTCTAAACTGCTCAACCAACGCTAAAGCCTCATTTAGAGCCTCGCTTTTCTCTTTTGTGTTTATTTGCTTGGTAAGCTCAATCATTTTTTGGCGGGACGTGCTGTAATCCTGTCCCACCTCTTCGGTGAACCTCGGTGTGCTTTTAATATTTTTGTCAATAGTGATGGTCTGTTTAGACTGGTGTGCTAACTCTTCATGCAGCCTATCAATGGTTGAGAATAAGGCGCTGCGTACCATCTTTTTTTGCTGCTCAAAATCGTCTGAGATCACTAAAAGCTCATCAAGTACGTCATCATTGGCCGCATCACTATGAGTCTGACTGTCCTTTTTAAGGGTAGCGGGTGTCAGTTCAGCGGCGGGATCCACCAAGCGAATGTTACTAAGCTCAAGTCGCGCAAAGGGTTTACGCTTTTTATAATGCACTGTAACGCCATTAACCTCTTGTGCGTTGCTCTCAAGATCAATGCGACCCTTGTCGTCATACTCAATTACCAGACCATTTTTTTCGATGTAGGCATTGATCTCATCAATTGTCTCGTTGTATTCATGAATCACTGAGCGCTTACCTTTTAAGACATCCTTATACAATGACTTGCCCAGTTTCATTTTTGGTAAACGATTAATGCCCTGCTCACGGTACGATTTCTCATTGATCGCTTTATTCTCAGGCAATAGCTCGTTAGCCATATCCGCCCAAAGGGTGCGTTGATATTTAAGCTCATCACCGCGCCCATTTAGTCCTTTGGATAGCCGCTCACCGGTTGACCACTGTGTCCAATTCTTACGCTTCGATAAGACATAACCTTTATCCGCATCCGCTAATACTTCACGGCTTGAGAGTAAAATATGGGCATGAAAGTTACTACTGGTCAGCTCAACCACTTCACCTTTCCCCACATGTTTCTCATGACTGTGGGGTCGATGGATGGCCACATCGACAAGCACATTATAGCGATCAGATAAGGTTTGAGCGTAGCGCTCGACCAGCACCATGCGCTGATCAGCCGTGATCCCCTCAGGAAACATCATGTCAATCTCAGTACCCAATTGCGCGTTTTTACGAGTCTCAATACGTTCGATATCATTCCAAAACCCCTCACGCGTTACCGCCAAATCCCCAGCAAGAGTTGGCGTTATCAACGCCGTATGCATCACATTTTTCTCAATAACTTGCGTGTATTTAGTACCATCACTGTCCACTAAATTTAAGATTTTGTCTTTAGCTTTACTGGTGTAATCGTGGACGACTCCTGACTGCTCATCAACCAGTTTTGAGCCAGAATTATAAGCCGACTTTGCCACCACGCTATGATTTTTCGCCTTACTAACGGCGCTAACCGACAGATGGAACCCTTTATTATTCATAGCAAAAAAACCCAATATTGAGAGATGATTTTTTGGGGGTTGTAGGGGGTTCGCCCCCTGCCGAACGACGGAGTTTATGTAAAAAAATAGCGCCCCTTGTGGGCCTTTTTTACATAAACTCCTAAGTTCGCTCTTAACAGAGTGTTAAAATACTACTGCGCCCACGAAACGATGTGGTCTTGTGTATTTTACTACCTTGCATACCTGTGTATGTACTGCTAGGATCAACTCTATCATAGTTGGCTAAAAAAAGGATGAGGTAATGTCAGTAATATCAGATGATTTATTTGCAAATAAGATTAAGCAATTACAGGCTCTTAAGAAAGAGATTGATCAGGACAGGCTTGAAGCACATAAAATATTGGGGGAGTGGTTGGCCAACGCATTAGACGATGATGACAATCATGAACTGCAAGCTATTTTTTTAGACGCACACGATAATGAAAAATATGTCCGTTTGAAAAAGCACCGTGAATTTTTAAAATCAATCGCTCATAAGATGCAAAGTGAAGCTAAGGAAACACCAAGCAGCTTTACACCACCTAAAAACAGTCAGGACAGTGACTACGGTTCATTGCTTGATATTTATTCATCATCACAGTAGCTACTCGAAATCGCCTAATTGAAGGTACAGCTGGATCGTCTACTAATTAGCGAAAGGTTAGGAGACGGTTATCGGCTGTTTTAAGCGTTTTAGAATAGCTTTAGCTACCATCGTATCGGACAGAGCGTAAAACGTATATAAGAGTGGTTTCTAGGCTTTTTAGCAACGGTTTGATAAGTGTTTACAGATGTGTCGATAATGGCTACTGAAAATGAAGACAAACTATCTACAAAAAATGAGACTGATATTGAGAATGTGAAAACAGGGTTGTCCAGAATGACAGACGAAGATATTCAAAATATCTTTGACCATGCTTTTGAAGATCTTCAAAGATCTAAGCTTGATCCGAACCATGCGAACGTGGAATAACATTAAGTAAATGGACAATTGCATTCTGAGCTACTGATCAGTTTTACAAGTGATTGGTCGATCAAATTATCATCTTAAATCCGTCGGTTTTTTGGTTTTTTCCTTATTATTTAAAATAAAAATATATTTTTTACTTTTAAAAACTTTTAAAGACTTTTAGACAGTCTGTAAGCTTTGCTATTAAAGGGTTACGCACTCTATTATGCTACTTTTATCCCGCATTATGCTACTTTTATCCCGCATTATGCTACTTTTATCCCGTTTAAATGCTACTTTTATCCCGCATTATGCTAGTATCTTAAAGTAACTAGCATAATGAGGTTGTCATAATGAATGATGTCGAGCTATACGAAAAAAAATATCCTGAAAAATGGATTGTTATGCAGAATAAAATTACTCAAGCTTTTAGAGAGATGTCTATTGATGAGAAGCGCATCATTATTCTAGCGAGCCCATTGGTTAGGGTTAATAATGCTACTGAAAAAACACCGATAGAGGTTGCGTCTTCTGAATTTGCTAAGCTTAGCGGAATAGATAGAAACTCGGCTTATAAGCAAATGAAATCAGCTAGCAAAAAATTAATGAAGCGTACATTCATTTATGAGGATAAGGATGGTGATGATACAGAGGTTCAATGGCTAATCAGGTCGAAATATGCAGATGGCTATATATCGATGCATTTTACAGATGAGGTAATATACTTACTTCAGGTTTTTGATAAGCTCAACCCTTACACTAAATATTTAAAAGAAGATATCTTAAACCTCAAATTGACTTACTCGTTAGACCTTTACCATCTAGCAAAAAAGTCTGAGGGGAAGGGTGGTTTTTCTATGACTTTAGATCAATATAGGCAAGAACTTGGCACGCCTAAGTCGTATGAGCGCATCAACAATTTGAAAGAGAATGCAGTTGATGGGCCCATAAAAGAAATTAATCAGAAAACCGACATCAAAATCACCTATGAAAACATCAAACGTGGACGCACAGTTACAGGTTTGACATTCACCGTCAAGGCCAAGCCAACTAAGAAAAAAGGACAGGAGGGCCTAAATCAGAATAATGAGGATAGAGATATCCCACCTCTAACCGTTAAGCAAATTGATCGTTTTGCCCCTTTGTTGGCTAACTACTCACCGTTTGGTAGTTACGCACCATCAGGTAAAAGCACTCAAGAAGTTATTAGTTGGTTACACACTCAATTAAGAGATGAGGCTTTTTTAAAGACCCACAAAAAGCACTTACTGGCGATAGGCTATACGTTCCCTAAGCAGAAATCATAATATGAAAAAAGCATGCTTAGTAGTTTTGGCATTACAAATGGTTTATATTGTACGTACATATATAAGCCATTTGTAATGCCATGACGACAACCAATTATAATATCAGGCTCGATCAAGAGCTCAAGGATAGCGCCTTTGCCGTGTTTGAAAGCTATGGATTAACGCCGTCTCAAGCAATCAAATTGTTCTTAACTCAAGTGGCGCAAACCAATACCGTGCCGTTATCCTTTGATTATCAAAAACCCTCTAATCTTAATACGCCGCCACAAACTTCTGCGGGTGATTACGGATTGAGCGGCCAGCGCCATAAATAAATCAGTGTAAAAATAACTGTACAGATATAAGTACAGATATGGTATATAATATCAGTCATACAAATAAAGATGACCAAACACGGAGTAATCGTTATGGATGTTGTGAACTACACTGATTTTAGAAAGGGCCTAGCCAAATATATCGATAAGGTAGATACCGACAAATCGCCGATCGTGATTACTAGACAAAACGCCAAACCTGCGGTACTCATGAGTTTAGAAGAGTTTAATTCATATGAGGAAACGCTTCATCTGCTAAAAAGCCCCACTAATGCCAAGCGCCTCAGACGCTCTATAGCCGATGCTAAGGCGGGTCGTTTAATCGAGCATGACATCAATACGGATGACGCATTATTGACTTGTGATGATGAGGTGGACGCTTGATCTTATCTTGGACACAGGATGCGTGGGAGGACTACGAATACTGGCAAAAAACCAGCAAAGAGAAGGTCAAGCAAATAAGTAAGCTGATTAAAGCCATCAAACGTGATCCATTTGAGGGTATTGGTAAACCTGAACCACTCAAACACGATCTGGCAGGCTATTGGTCGCGTCGCATTGATCAAGAGCATAGACTGGTTTATGAGGTTCAAGATGATGCCATTATCATCGTTCAGTGCCGATATCATTATTAAGTAAACAGTGTTAGTTCACAAAAGTGCTTGATCCTAAGAATCAGGCACTTTTTTATTTTCCATTCTGGCTATGTGTCCTAAAACGAACGAGAAAGCTCTGTAGAGACGTCTAAATATATTGGTTAGTACTTCGACCTAAACATTCGACAACAAACCTTATGTGGTCATACGACGCCATATAATTGCTAATGGTGACTATACCTCTGATCACGTTACCACAGAATAAAATAGTTGCTGTTTTATTCTTACCTAAAAATACACGTATATTATTTTGTATTTATATATACAGATTTAACAGATTTATACGTTTTTCGCCAATCCTCTGTAGCGCTTCATTTATAAGTATTACAGGGGATTTTTTTTATTTAAATGACGACGTTAACCTTGTTATAGGTAGACAAATACCTTGTTGTTTTAGTGTATAGGTAGACATTTAGCTTGTTTTAGGTAGACAAATACCTTGTATATGACGAAAAATTATAAAATTTTTCGTCATATATGTTATATTAGTTAAAACCAAACAAATAGGTCAGGATATGACACCTGAAGAAATGCAGGGTTTTCAAGACAAGCTTAGGCAAGACTTTGGCCATACAATCAGGGTACGCGTTGAAAAACCGCTGACACCAGAGGAGCGTGAGGCTTTAATCAATCATATTAGATACACAAGAAATGATTTCAACGCCTCTATTGAGATTATTGAGCCCATTCCTATTGACTTTGATTTTGAGGTATTGCCTTTTGAAGAAGAGATTCAAAAGCCTATACAAGCCCCTCAAAATGCAAGTTCAGATGCCAGTAGTACAGCATCCGATAAAAAAGACCATAGCAACTGGGTTTATGGGCCGAATTGGATTGTGCTACAAAACAGATTATTAAACGCGATTACAGATTTGACGCATAACGAGAGACGACTGATCATGCTTTTATCGCCAAAGGTTCGAGCTGCCGTTGATAAAAATGCTAATCAGCGGACGTTTATGTTGACAGCTTCAGAGTTTGCCAAAGAATATGGGCTCGAAAAAGATGGTACATACCAGCTGCTAAGTGAGTTATCGGATAGTTTGCTACAAAAAGCGTTTTGGTTTTATGATTTCAAAGCAGATGAGGTCGTCAATAGAAAAGGTAGCAGTTGGGTTGCTGAGTGTGAGTATCTAAAGGGTCAAGGGCGAATAGCGGTGACGTTGACAGATACAGTGACTGAGATGTTAACTGTATTTGATAAGTCAAACACGTTCACGAAGTACGAGAGGCACTATATCGTGGAGCTGGGCTCTTACGGTATTTTAATGTTCGAGCTTGTCAGTAGCTGTTTGCACTTGCAGAGTGGTAAAAAAGCGTACTCAGTTGCGTATCTGCGCCAAAAATTCAACTGCACAGACAAGTATGAGAAAATCACAGACTTTAAAACTAAGGTCTTAGGTAAAGCCATAGCAGAGGTTGAGAAGCACACACCGCTGAAGGTTAGCTATACAGAAAACAAAATCGGCCGAGAAATCAGTGAAATCGTGTTTTGTATTCGGGACACCAGCAGTACAAGCCTTGAAGATATTGTCAAAGTGTTTAGTCCAGCTGAGATTAAAAAATATGGTTGGAAACTTAAAGACAAGCATGAGGTAGTTAGTAATTTTCCTCAATCGATTAAAACGCCGGTTGAGACACAAAAAGAGATCGAGGCGCGTATGGCAAAACCTGAATACTACGCAGAGTATGTGCGCTACTTAAAAAAATTAACCGACTTTGATGAAAAGCTACATATAAAAAATATGCTCAAAAGAGCCAATTAACAGCGCTTTAACCTCACTTGTGACGCACACATCAAAGGGAGTCGATGATAGTGAACTCGTGCGGTCTCTTATGCAAGGCATATTATAGGATTTAGTAGGGAGTATTATGAGCAAGGTTAGCTATAAAATAGACGAATTACCGCCACTAACTGCTAAGTAGTAAGCAGATTCAGAGCATCTAGCCACGCTTAGCGATGACGACATTGATTTATCGGACATTCCAGAAGTCACCGACTGGTCAGGCGCGATCCGTGGCAGTATCAAATTTCAAGCGTTGTCTACGGAAACCAGTGTCATTAGCCCAAGTATCCTTGCCAAATTCAAGGACAGAGCTAAGCAAACAGGCGGTAACTATCAAGACATGATCAACGATGCCCTAGAAGAATACCTAACCGATCACTAGGCATTAAATAACAAGCACATGACCTCAAGATTACTTGGGGTTTTTTTACATTCTATATTGTAGTATGTTGTATATTGTAGTATATTATATACAACATACTACAATATACTATTAAGGGATACAAAATCATGGCACTCACGATACAAGATATTCATGCAGCAGCAGACCAATTACAAGAGCAAGGGGTTAAGCCGACACTGGCAGAGGTGCGTAAGGCGCTAGGCGGTGGATCATTCACGACTATCAGTGATGCGATGCAAAGCTGGAAGCGAGAACAGCAAGAAGAGCAAGAGCTACAGCAAGTAGACTTACCTAGTGGTATCACAGAACGCTTGCACACGCTTGGGGCTGATATGTGGCAGACGGCTATTGATATGGCTAATGATAGATTGTCTAAAGAGCGTGAAGCTTTAGAGGTGGTTAAGATCAAGGCACAAGCAGAGATGGACGAAGCGCAAGAAGCGGTTAAGACCTTGGAGGGGGAACAAGCGGATTTACTACAGCAACTGGACGAGGTGACCGGCACTGCGGAAACAGCAACTAAAAGCGCACAGCAAGCCACAGCTGACCATGACGCTACCAAACAGACGCTATTAGATACTAGGCATGAATTAGAGCTTGAACGCACTAAGGCTAAGACCGCGCAATCACAGCTTGCAGAGGTGAGTAATGCATTAGATAAGCAATCTATAGAGCTGACTAGCAGTCTTGGTGAGGTAGCCACGCTTAAAGCCACAGCTGATAGTGATAAGGCAGAGATTGCACGTTTAAAGATTGAACTTAAAAATACTAAGTCAGAGCTAAAGGCAGTCACCACTGAGCGGAATGATATACAAACGGCTACCGCAGAGATCAAAGGAGAGTTAAAGGCAGTCACCGCTGAACGTGACAAGCTATCAGGACTTAATAATCAGCTGACTCAAACTCAGGCTAAGCTTGAAGCCGAGCATAGCGTATTGAATAAACAATATAGCGAGCTATCAAGCCGTCATTTATCAAAGCAGGAACAAGTGACTCTGTTACAAGATCAACTTAAGAAAGCACAAGATGCTCTAATACTTATTCAAAACAAAGATAATACTTTGGATGCTGACTAAATAAAAGTATTCGAGGTTTCAGTTTAATTAGGATTTCAAGATAAAGAACAGTTATGAGTGTGAAAGATACTTTGCCCAAGACATAGATCTCGTTCTATTCACACTAAGCTTATGAATCAACCATGACAATATCGACTCACTGAATAAGTGATTGTTGTATATTAACTATTCTAAATTTTTCTCTGGACTCTTATAGTATATAGCCTAGTGGGCTATATACTACTTAAATTAGCCTAAGTGAGTTTATGCTGATTTTGGAGCCTTGAGCAGATTTCAAGGAACACTCACCCTAAAGCAGTTATGAGTATAATAAAAACACTCACAAACACTTTAGTGCATTCCTTGGATTTGATGTGATTAGTCATGCCGACTTCATCGCCCATCGCGTCATCAAGACCGTATCACTGTATCAAGCTACGGCTGTTATGATTACGGCTGATAGCACCGCCTAGACACGCTCATAACCGCTACTGTGCTGTCATACGCTAGCAAGGGCGTTCGCCCAATATACCGCTACGATATGCACAAGTAACCACTCATTGCGTTGCTCTGATCCTTTGTCTAGTCACCCCTGTAGGGAGCTCACCCTTATGTCAAACGCAGTCGTCACCGAGGCCTGCCACCCATTTGACGGGTAACAATTACAGAGAGAGCTGCACGAGGATGTAACGAGCGAATAAGTATACGGTAGGTATATTGATATTGAGCAGACTTTAAGATAAAATGCACTTATACGGGCATTTAATGCTGTTCAAATAACGCACTTCACATGCTTATTTGTTCGTTACAGCGTGTTGACGCACACTGTAACCGTTAATTACATTAAAAACTAAATGCCTCTAGGAGTCAACTCCCAGAGGCATTTTTTTGTTTGACATATAGACTAGGTTTTTAATATCTAGTTCTGCATTAAATTGCTTAGGCTTTTTTTATCATCATTTAGCGTAAGTATTTCAATTATTTTGAAGTTAGCATTTAGTACATACTCACAAGACGTTAAATTTCCAACCATACTAGGGTGGTTTAAGTAGGAGTATAACTTGAAAATTATCTTTACCATTCCTCCACTATCCACTGTACTGATAGCTGGCTGTGCCACAAACTCTGTTTAGACTATATCCTCTGAACAAAGGAATGTAGTCACAACCGTATTAAAACTTAATAGCTCTGCCTAACCACGCTACCAACTCACGGGCAGGAGCCTGACTCAAACACTGTGGACAATTAATATAGGTCATTATACAGTCATTTAAATCAGTCAACATATGCAGTAATAACCCTAAACCAATTATCTTATAGGGCTTTGGTAAAAACAACATGCCCGCATATACTGCCATCGCATAATAAGTATGTAGCGGATGGAAATTAATACTACAACGATTGGGCGAAAAGATAGGTGTCGCTAGAAGATGATCTAAATCAACTAGCATGGTTGCTATTAGGATCAAATAAACTCGCTTATAGTCACTACGAAAAAACATATAGGCGATAATCAACGGCATGCCAAAATGTAGAAAATAATGGATAACGGTTTGACTCATCGATTTTTCCGATTCAAGATAGTTTGTAGTGGCACATCAATCTCAGATAAAACATAAGATATTTTTGTCTTTCGACTGCATGTGAAATATATACATCATACACTCACCTTCTCATTATTATACCTGTCCAAAAAATCACTGGTTGAGATGAGATATAGACTTATTACCATAATAGCTATTTAATAGACTTTATATATTTTTCTTCAAATTAAAATGCAGCAATCTAAATACGGATGAATCATGAGTAATCCAGATAACCACAGTCATCAAGCTCCAAACCCTAAAAATATGAATAAGGCTTTTTATATTGGAATTGGTCTAAATTCTGCATTTACGCTGATTGAGTTCATAGTGGGCTACTCAATCAATTCATTAGCTTTAATCGCAGACGCTAGCCACAACTTAAGTGATGTTGCCAGTTTAATAATCTCGTTAATTGGAATGAAATTAGCACAGAAAGCATCTACTACGCTTTATACCTATGGCTACAAAAAAGCTTCTATAATGGCGTCTCTTATTAACGCCATATTGTTAGTTACAATCGTTATAGGTATTGCGTATGAGGCCTTGGGTCGATTTGATACCATACCGGAAGTTGCAGGAAAAGTTATTATTATTACAGCTCTAATAGGTGTATTTATAAATACTGTTTCTGCTTTTGCATTCTACAAAGGTCAAAAAGACGATATTAATGTCAAAGGTGCTTTCTTGCATCTAATGGTAGATGCATTGGTCTCTGTAGGTGTCGTTATCTCGGGCATTATTATTTACTATACAAGTTGGAATATCGTTGATCCTCTAGTTAGCTTGATTATTTCAGTCGTTATACTGTTATCGACTTGGGGTCTACTAAAAGAGAGTATCAAGCTTGCTATCGACGGAGTACCTCAAAATGTTGATCTCAGTAAAATAACTGCTATCTTAGAGAGCTATAATTTTATTCAAAACTTTCATCATTTACATATCTGGGCTTTGAGTACCACTGAGAATGCTCTTACAGTTCATATTGTACCGAAGACCGATATAACGTTTGAAGAGACTATTACTATGAAAGAAAACATCAAGGAAGATTTGGCGCATCAGAATATACAACATGCAACTATTGAATTTGGTACTAAGGCAGATGACAATCAAAAATCGCGTGCATTAAATGAAAGTATCAACTAAAAGATGATAGACCGTATATAGCTATCTCTTTTTAAGTATGAGGCGCGTGCCTTATGTCGACATAATTTTTTCAATCAGTTCTTATGTGATCAATAGTTTAAAACTTTTATATTTACGTGCGTTAGGACGTTACCTAGAAAAAATAAAAAACTTACGCTGATTAAATTATTATGATTAAGTTTACTATTACCCTCGTCTTCTAAGTGTGGTTAGACCTTGGCCAAAATAGCTTAGTAGTAATAACAGGGTTATTATTATCAAGATAGGATAATTTCCCATAAGCATAAAGGGAGTGTTACCAACCCGTGCCTGTATCTCACCACGTAGTACAGTACGCTCAAACTGCGGTGCGCGTTTTACAATACGACCTTTATGGTTAATGATAGCGGTAACACCAGTATTGGTCGCTCGAATAAACCAGCGCCCGTTCTCAAGCGCGCGCATTTGTACCATTTGCAAATGTTGCAATGGTCCTGCTGAAGTGCCAAACCAGGCATCGTTAGAGACGGTCAACAAAAAGTCAGTATCGATTGCATTTTTACGCGTGGTATCTGGATAAGCTACCTCATAACAGATAGCCGTCCCTATATTGTGTCCACGCACCTGTAGCGGTGACTGCTGATCACTACCACGACTATAGCTCTTAATATCCTGACTACCGGCCAAACTTGGGAAAATATCGAGCACGCCTTCAAATGGAATATACTCTCCAAAAGGCACCAGACGCTGCTTCTTGTATAGGCCTTCCGCTTCTACACCTCGAGCAATCACGCTATTGTAAAATGGGGGATACTTATCCGTATTGGCATTGAATGCCACTTTATCCTTATAAGGGATACCAGTTATCCATGTCGTATTGGTCGCATTAGCCATTTCTATCATTTCACTAATAAAGCCCGCAGCCTCATCCTGAAACATCGGAATAGATGATTCAGGCCACACCACAACATCACGTCCCCACTCAGTGCGCGTTAACTTCGCATAAATCTTTAGCGTTTCTACTTGATATTGAGTCAGCCACTTTATATCTTGTGAAATATTACCTTGAATCAATGACACTGACAGATCAGGTGTGCCCTTAGGTTTTGTCCATTGCGGATTGACCAGCCATAATGATGTGCTAATGGCTAATAACAGTACAGAAACGACGGCATAACTACTGCGCCGAAGCAGTAGCTCTACTAAACTTGCAGCCAATAGTATGGCAACAAAAGAGACGGCAAAAACACCAGCAACGGGTGCTAAGGACGATAACCAATACTCTTCAGTAAACGCATAACCAACAAACAGCCACGGAAAGCCTGTGAATAACCAAGTTTTTAACCATTCTTGTAGCACCCAAAGAGCAGCAAATGAAAAGGGTTGTTTGCCTACCATACGGTTAAAGGCTAGTGCTAAAAATCCATGAAACAGTCCCATACCGAGACCCATCAATCCAATCATAATCAATGCGAGCCACGTTGGAGTATCGCTATAATCATGGATAGCTGTATAGAGCCAAAAGCCGCCGACGCACCATAGCCCCATACCGTAAGCTTCACCGATAATAAAAGCGCGACGACCACTCATATTTGGCACCAACAGCGCATATAAAATCGCTGGTGACACTATTGCTAGCGGCCAGAACCCATAAGGCGATAATGCAAATAAAAAAATAGCCCCTGCAAGCCATGCTGCTACTAGCGTAAGCCATAGCGGTAATTGATTTAAGTGAGTACTCAAACGCTTTTGTAGACTAATAGTAGACAGGTGCATCGCAAATTATCCAAAATTATGAGCCTTGAATTTTTAATCAAAATCCAAAACTCAGATAGACCCGTTAATACTACAGGCAGCATTTCAAAATAAAAACTGCTTATGATACCAGTCCGCACTGCTCAATGTATAAATTTACGTACCCCGTTTGATGGGTTATTATGCTACATTACCAAACGATATGAAGTGTTACTTGACCTTCTATAGCTCACAATATTTACAGTACATGAGAGAGCACTATGACCCCCTTAAAAATAAAATCCAGTCTTATATTCAATCGTCATCTGTCTAAGGGGTTGCGTGGTACGCTGGTGTTACTTGCCGCCTCATCACTATTTGCTTGTAGCCAACCGAGTAGTGGCGTATCTGATGCAAACACAACATCAGTAACAACCGAAAATGCAACAGCTATCACTTTAAAGGAAGATGAACCAAACGCTAAAAGTGCTCACATGATGACAAGGTCAGTAAGTAAACCAGACTTACTAAAAAACGTCTCAGCCACTGTCTATAAAGATGCCAATTGCGGCTGCTGTAAAGAATGGATAAGTCATGCAGAAGATAATGGTCTAAGTGCAACCGCGCAAGATGTTGCGGACTTAGCCGTATTTAAAGAGCGCTACAGCGTTCCAAATGAAATGCGTTCTTGCCATACTGTAGTCACTACGGATGGTTACGTCTTTGAAGGTCATGTACCCGCTAAATATATGGCGCAGTTTTTAGAAAATCCGCCAGTACAAGCTATGGGTCTTGCCGTACCTGGCATGCCTATTGGTAGCCCAGGTATGGAGTATCAAAATAAATTCATGCCCTATCAGGTTATGCAGCTCAATAAAGACGGGACAACCCAAGTTTATGCTGATATTGAATCGGTAGAGCAGCAATTATAGTGTGTTAGCAGTTAAGAATACTTTGATTATAGTGTTAGCGTTAAAAGTAAATGAGGTAGGTATAAGACTGTTCTATTGCTTATAAAATGATTCTTCATCAAAAAATTCATTAGCTATTGCGACTTTAAAATTAAAAATAACTTTGAATTTGTAACTTTTGATGACAATGTAAGCGAATTTATCGGTTATTAACCCTTAAAATAGATAAATGACTAAGGGTTAATACAAGAATATACAGGATGTATCGAAACAATTACGTAATATTACATAAGCTAGTAGGGAATTAGCATCTATATTAATATTATAAATTAATTATATTATCTTAATAATTAGTTAGACCCTATATAGGGTAATTACTTCATCCAATAGAAAAACGTCTGAGGGTTAAATCTAAATTATAGATTTAACCCTCAGACGTTTTTTTTGCTTATAAAACAGTAGAAATTGTGGTCAATCTAGTCAGCTATATTCTGTACATGTTACACAAACTTACATTGTAAAATGTGGGATATTAGCAATTTTTTCAACATCAAAAAAGTATTTTTGGGGTTTTTAAGGGTGATGACAGGCTAAACAGCCTATGCTAAAGTCGGCTTTGTGTTTTGGCCAGCAGCTTGATTTGCAACAGCTTCGTAAGACTTCAATGATGCTGTGATCGCCAATAATCATTTTTTATATGAATAATATGCAGCAGAAGTATCAGTCACTATGACGTATATATACTTGAGTTGTTGAAATTTAATTGACTGCGCTGTTGTTGATAACAGACCATTTTGAATTAACCGTAGGTATTAGATTTATGAAACAGGCTTTATTGATTTTGTCAGTACTGGGTATGGGCATAGCACAAACGAGTGGTGCTGCTATCACAATCTCTCAAACAAATAATACCATCACCAATACTTCTGTGGCATCAAACTACGGTTCATCAAAAAACATCTATAGCACTAGCAGTGGTGCTTATGTTTCTAGTAATGACGAAATCAGTCAAGCTATTAGCAACCTAAGTGCGCAGGCTAAGCAAAAAGAGAGTCGGCTTTCATCATTAAACAGCCGCTTATACGCTGAAAAACAACAGCAGCAAGTCAATACAGTTCCTGATAGCAATTCAGCCCCCGCTATCGCTGCTGCTCGTGCTTCACGAGTGGCTCTATCTGGTAGCTCTGGATACTGTGCCCGTTACGTACGTAAAGCACTACAATCAGCAGGTTATGAGTTCACCCCCAATCCTTCAGCCTATCAGTACGCCACTCGTGGCACGCTTGATAAAGCAGGTTTTAGCAAAATCAGTAATGATATGCCAACCCAAGTAGGTGATGTTATTGTCTATGATCGCTCATCAAAGCGTCCACATGGCCATATCCAAATCTTTGATGGCGAAAACTGGATTTCTGATTTCCGTCAGAACAGCATCAGCCCATACAGTGGTGTCTATGCTTATACCACATGGCGTGATTCAAAATACGTGGATGACGCATCCGCATCAGATCGAAATATCTACCTTGCTATGAATGATAAATAAGACCTGATAAGTCAGCACAACATAGTTATTATTTCCTCCAACCCCAGTAGTGATCTTAATATCATTGCTGGGTTTTTTTGTGCTTAACATCAGGGTGTATTTAACCTTTCATGATTTGATCAGTCAGAAATGAACACTACTAATATCATTACTCATGACAAGAATTATCGGCAAGAGCCTTTAATATCCCACATGATACCGCTGGTGCACTACTTGCACATTTCTGGCGCAAAACAGTCAAGTGCTGCTTTAAGTGCATCAGTTCTTCCATTCGTATTTCTACAGCATAAATTTGCTTATCTAGTAAGGAGCTCACATCACCACAGTCTTTATCAGGTTCCTCCCAAAACTCAAGTAAGATTCGTACTTCGTCTAGAGCCATGTCAAGCGTACGGCAGTGTAGGATAAATTGTAGACGCTCAATGTGCTCTTCATTATATAAACGATAATTCCCTGCGCTGCGAGAAGGCTCAGGTAATAAGTGCTCCTTTTCGTAATAGCGAATGGTTTCCACTGTGGCACCTGTGCGTTTAGCGAGCTCACCAATTTTGATTGTCATAATAACCTCTATGATTTAAATAATTAAAGTGGCTGTAAAGACTGGCGCTAGAGAAATTAAATTTACAAAACTGTAGATAGACAACCTTGACTCTAAAGCCACTAGAGGGTTCATAATACCATTATTCAAAGGGTAAATTATTATGAAATATCATATTGAAGGTATGGACTGTGCCAGTTGCATCGGCAAGATTGAAACAGCTTTGAAACGTATGCCTGGGGTTTCTGATGTTGAGCTAAATTTTGCTACAGAAACGCTAGAGCTAAGCTTGGCCCCTGATGCGCCGACTCAGGCTAGTGATATTGAAAAAACCATCAAAAGCCTAGGGTTCGGTATATCTGCCAATACTGGTCAACAAACTGTATCGGCTATTGATATTGACAGCGACAATCAGATGGCTCCGCAGGATAAGCGGTGGTGGCAAACTCAAAAAGGCAAACAGGTTGTTGGTCTCGGTATTTTGATGGGCAGCGCTTATGCACTGTCACTACTGTTGCCCGCTTATGGGATATGGGTGTTTGCCATCGCTGTGATTGTAGGCGTTTTTCCATTTGCACGCAAAGCCTTAGCACTGGCTAAAACAGGTTCATTCTTTTCAATTGAAACGCTGATGTCCGTCGCCGTGCTTGGCGCACTTATCATTGGTGAAGCTGAAGAGGCCGCAGCGGTTGTCTTTTTGTTCTCAATCGGTGAACTGTTTGAGAGTATCGCTGCTGATCGCGCTCGCGCTGGCATCAGAGCCTTATCATCGCTGGTTCCGAAAAGTGCGATTTTACTTGATGCTCAAGGTGGGCAGCGTAACGTTCCAGCGACTTCACTACAAGTGAATGACCTTGTGCTGGTGCGTCCTGGAGATAGGGTATCTGCTGATGGTTCCATTGTTCAAGGTGCGTCCAGCCTTGATGATTCGCCCGTGACGGGAGAGTCTGTTCCTGTTGCCAAGACGATGGGTGACAATGTATTTGCAGGGTCAATTAACATCGATGGTGTGCTCCAAGTGCGCGTAGAAAAGACAGCCGCCGATAACACTATTTCGCGCATTATTGATTTGGTAGAGCAAGCGCAAGCTTCCAAAGCACCCACTGCCCGTTTTATTGAGAAATTCAGTCGTTACTATACACCGGCTGTGATGGCTATTGCCGCCCTAATTATCATCGTCCCACCGTTAACCATGGGCGGAGATTGGTCAACTTGGTTATATCGAGGTCTAGCCTTATTATTGATCGCTTGTCCTTGTGCTCTTGTGCTCTCAACACCAGCTGCTATCGCCTCTGGTCTAGCGGTCGGTGCGCGCCGCGGCTTGCTGATCAAGGGCGGTAGTGCTTTAGAAACCATCGGCCAAGTGAAGACAGTCGCTTTTGACAAGACAGGCACTTTAACTGAAGGCAAACCACGCGTGACCGATGTTGTTGACATTACACAAGAGTATTCAAGTGTTCAAGGTCAGGATTCTCAGGATCAGGGTTCTCAAGGTAAAGATAAGGTATTGGCGCTCTTTGCCAGTGTGGAGACAGGTTCTAGTCACCCGCTTGCTGAAGCTATTGTCAGTCATGCCAAAGCCGCCAAAGTTGTCATACCTGTGGCTTCTAAAGCTTCTGCTACTGCGGGTAAAGCGGTACACGCAACTATCGCTGGGCGCGCGCTAGCTATCGGTTCGCCTGTTTATGCCGCAGATGAGGCATCAATTTCAGCCGAGCAACAGGCACAAATCGAGGCGCTGCAAAATGAGGGCAAGACCGTCTCAGTTCTTTTCGATGAGCAAAGTCGAGAAGTGCTTGGATTGGTCGCACTAAGAGACGAGTTACGAGACGACGCTCATGAAGGTGTGGCTCAACTTAAAGCGATGGGTGTGCGCTCCGTCATGCTAACAGGCGACAACCGCTTAACCGCTCAAGCACTTGCCAGTAATTTAGACGTGGAATGGGAAGCTGAGCTGTTGCCTGAGGACAAACTGCGCTTGCTTAACGAGATGAAGAATAACAGAAAAATAGCGATGGTGGGTGATGGTATTAACGATGCGCCAGCACTAGCAACCGCTGATGTTGGCATCGCGATGGGTGGTGGTACCGATGTGGCCATTGAGACGGCCGATATCGCATTATTAAAAAGTCGTGTTACAGACATGGCCCATCTGATTGCACTTTCGCGTGCCACCATGCGCAACATTCATCAGAACGTCATTTTCGCTTTAGGTCTCAAAGGCGTCTTTCTGATCACGACCGTATTCGGCATTACTGGACTATGGATTGCGGTTCTAGCTGATGCTGGAGCAACAGTGCTCGTTACTCTCAATGCGTTACGTTTACTGCGCTTTAAAGGCGCGCCTCCACTGGTAACTCCGCCTAAAGTAGTTAAATAAAACCCTTCGAAATCAATTAAAAACTAGAGATAGCAGCAGATTTCGGGGGTGGGTTCTAATAATAAAAATTCCACCGCTACAGTAAACTGCAACCGCATTAGAGTAAATAAGGTTAGACCGTATGTTGATTACAGAATTGGGCTATTTTGCCTTGCTTACCGCTTTTGTATTGGCGTTATTGCAGGTAATTCTGCCAACTATTGGTGTTATTCGTAACCAAGTTGCTTGGCAACGACTAGCCCCTAGCTTAGCTTGGGCACAGTTTGCCGCCATGATAACGTCATTTGGCGCTTTGATAGCAGGTTTTTATTATAATGATTTTAGCCTCAGTTACGTCGCGCAGCATTCCAATACGCTGTTGCCTTGGTACTATAAGTTATCGGCGACATGGGGCGGACACGAGGGCTCTTTGCTGCTATGGATGACCATCATGGCCACATGGTGTGCACTGGTATCATACTTTAGTCGCGGCTTGCCGTTATCAATGCGTGCGCGGGTATTAGTTATTTTGGCCGGTGTACAGTTAATGATGCTAACAATGCTGATATTTACCTCGTCACCGTTTGAGCGTACCTTACCCAATCTAGCGGTCGATGGCGCTGATTTAAATCCTGTCCTACAAGATTTCGGTCTGATTATTCATCCGCCCATGTTATATATGGGCTATGTGGGTATGGTAGTGCCTTTTGCATTTTGTATGGCGGCATTGTGGGAAGGGCGTTTAGATGCTGCTTGGACACGCTGGTCACGTCCATGGGCGCTGGCGGCTTGGGGATTTTTGACCATTGGTATTGCACTGGGCTCGTGGTGGGCCTACTACGAGCTTGGCTGGGGCGGTTGGTGGTTTTGGGATCCGGTAGAGAACGCCTCGTTTATGCCTTGGCTTGTCGGCTTAGCATTGCTGCATTCATTAGCAGTCACTGAAAAGCGCGGGGTGTTTAAAGCATGGACCATCATGCTGGCTATTTTCGCCTTTGCCTTAAGCTTGCTTGGCACGTTCCTGGTACGCTCTGGAGTCCTTACCTCAGTGCATTCGTTTGCCGCTGATCCGACGCGTGGTTTGGTTATCTTAGCTATTCTTGGCATTATCATCGGTAGTGGTCTATTAATGTTTGCCGTTCGAGGTTGGCGTTTAACCGTTGAAAGTCAATATCAGCTGATTTCACGTGAGTCCTTTTTAGTGATCAACAACGCCATCATTTTGATTGCAACCTTAGTGGTGCTGCTCGGCACCCTTTACCCTATTATCGCTGATGCTTTTGGTTTAGGACAAGTGTCCGTTGGCCCTCCTTATTTTAATGCATTATTTGTACCTTTAACGTGGCTGTTATTAATAGCTATGGGTATGGGCTCAAATATTCGCTGGAAACAAGATAAGCGTCCGTTACTAGGGGTGGGTATCGCCATTGCCGCTAGTAGTATCGTATTGGCTGCTATTATCGCCTACTTTACCAGTCCATCTGCTATGTTCAATATTGGCGTGACTTTAGCGGTGAGCTTTTGGGTACTGCTATGGATGATCGTTGACTTTAGAGACAAAACCAAGAACGCCCCTAATTTCTTTAACGGTTTGCGGCAGTTGCGTCTGAGCTATTGGGGTCAACAGACTGCTCATATTGGCGTATTGGTTGCTGTCATTGGCATAGCCTTTACTAGTAGCCTGAGTATTGAGCGTGACGTAGCAATGGGTATTGGCGATACAGTCAATGTTCAAGGTTACGATTTTGAAGTAACTGAATTTTTTGAAATAAAGGGTAGTAACTTTGATGCAACGCAAGCGCAAGTGGTGGTATCCAAAGACGGTCGTGAAGTGGCGAAACTGACTCCAGAAAAGCGTACTTATATTATCAGCACGATGCCAACAACTGAAGCTGCTATTGACCCCAGTCTTATGCGCGATGTTTATGTCGCACTGGGCGAACCTATTGCCGATGGTAGTAACCAATGGGCATTAAGGATTTATGTAAAACCATTAATTCGCTGGATTTGGTTAGGGGCAATTATCATGGCTCTAGGTGGATTAATTAGCATGCTTGATAAACGATACCGCATCAAAAAAGTTAAAGCTCCATTGCTAGTTACTGGTGATCTGGCTACTGATGGAGTCAATGAGGTAGCTATTGAACAGGCAATCTCAGCATCGACGATGTCGACACTAAAGGAGAAATAAATGACTATGTCGAATAATACTCCTGAGCAAAAAGATAGCCAAAACAGTAAGCAGCGTAACCCAAAGACAATGAAAAAAAAGCAGACGAAGCTATGGTTCTTAATTCCGCTTATCCTCTTTTTTGGTTTGGTAGTTATATTGTACATGCGCTTAGGTAAACCAACAGACATTGTGACCAATACCGCTCTTGAGCGTCCGGTTCCTACCTTTGAGCTGCCGTTATTAGCAGATACTACCCGTACTATCACCAATGATAATTTGCCGGATAAGCCGTTTTTACTTAATGTTTGGGGCTCATGGTGCCCAACTTGCGTTATTGAGCATCCGTTTTTAATGCAACTAGAAGAGCGCGGCGTTGATATCGTTGGTGTGAATTATAAGGATGAGATTGGTAATGCGCTCAGTTACTTAAACCGAGGCGGTGATCCATTTTCTATGTCTATTCAGGATTCATTGGGTCAGTTTGCTCTAGACTTAGGCATAACTGGTGCGCCCGAAACCTTTGTTGTGGATGGAGATGGCATCATTCGTCAGCATATTGTTGGTGAGATTAATGAAGCCAATTGGCAACAGCGTGTTAAGCCGTGCCTGACAGTACTTAATAAGGCTAATAAGAACAACGATAGTCCTGATCTCATTCAGGTTGAGGAGATGTGCAAATGAACGTTACTCGAATAAGAGCTCCTCAACTAAAACCCAATATAGTTTTAAAACTAGCAAGCTTAATACTAGCGTGTCTGCTTAACATGACGGCAAACGCAGCTATTGACGTATACGATTTTGACTCACCACAGCAAGAAGCTCAGTATCGTGGATTAATAGAAGAGTTTCGCTGCCCAAAATGCCAAAATCAAAACCTTGCAGCCTCTGATGCACCGATTGCACAGGATCTAAAGCAAAAAGTCTATGATTTAATTAAAGATAGACGTAGTGATGCTGAAATACGCGTCTATATGCAAGAGCGCTACGGTGACTTTATTAGCTACAAGCCGCCTATGCGACCATCAACATGGATCCTATGGTTTTTTCCACCACTATTATTGCTCGTCTTAATTATTGGTTGGTTTTGGCAAAGTAAGCGTCGCCAAGTTGTTGCCCGTGGTCAAAGCGGCGTCACAGTGAACAGTACTGCTGCCTTGACCTCTACGGAAAAGGCTGAGCTTGATCGTCTATTATCGCAAGCTGAGAGTGTCGACCACGACATTACTAGCCTAGAGGACAAAAAATGACTCTATTTTCTACTTTTGGCTTATTTGTAACTCTAAGCTTGCTGATTGCCCTTATATTTGCGCTGATTGCTATTATGCCATGGCTACGAGCACCGCGTTTGCAGTCCAAACCAATAGACAATCAACTGCTAGATATTAATGTTGCAGTATTTCGCGAACGTTTAGCTGAGCTACAAACAGATAAAGACAGCGGTACTATTAATAATAGCCATTATCAAAATCAAAAGCTGGAACTGGAGCGTCAGCTATTAGATGCGCAGCGTCAGATAACACCTATGGTCACCCCTGATGTCAAAAGCCGTTTAATTGTCGCAGCTTGGATCCCAATATTGGCTGCAATGGCGTATTTACTAATAGGCAATCGTACGCCCGTGTTTGATTTGTGGACAGCTGAGGACAAAGTAGGACAAGTGGCTGACGACCTATTGACAGCTAAAATTGACAAGCCGCCATCATGGGCGTTTGAAGATGGTCGTCAACTGATTAGCGCCATGCAAACCAATGTTCATCGTAATGCTGATGATCCTAATCGCTGGATGCGCCTATCCGAGCTTTTCTTATCTATGGAGGCAACTGATTCTGCGCTGGAAGCCTTATCTCGTGCCTATCGTTTAGCTCCTGAAAATGAAGAAATCGCCACCACTTATGCTCAGACTAGCTTTTTCGTTAATGAAGGTCAGTTAGACGCCAATATTCGCCGTGTATTACAAGCTATATTAGCTAAGAATCCACAGCATGAACGGGCTCAAATGCTCATGGCAATGGGTGAGACTCGTAGTAGTAACTTTGCCCAAGCGCAAGGTTGGATTAAACGCTTACAAGGCAGCATTGTGGCCAAACCAGGTGATCATACTAAAGCTTTAGCAAGCTTAGATGAGTTAAGCAACTACGTTAGCACGCAAGAAAAGCAAGCGCTAGAAGGTATTGACGTGACAGTGAAAATTAACGCTAATTTATTACCGTTAGTGAAAGCTGATGATGTGTTGTTTGTTGCGATACGTGACGTTAAAGGAGGTCCACCGTTTGCCGCCAAACGTTTACCCATTAGTATTATCAAGCAAGGTGAGGCTAGTATCCGCTTAAGCAATCTTGATGCGATGATGCCAGATCGTACGTTAAATTCAGCTCGTAGTGACAAAACTCAGTTAGCAGTCGTTGCTCGTATTAGTCATAGCGGTAATGCCATAGCAGAGTCAGGCGACTTATCGGGTAATCCTATAGTGATTAGCGCTGAACAGACTCAGGTTAATGTTGAAATCAATCAACAGATTCCCTAATAAAAAATTATTACCGTAAGTTTCATAACACCAGAGCGGTAAGTGGAGCCGTTTATAAAAGTGGCGCGATTAATAGTCGTATACCAAAAACATATACGTTTAACATTGTTCATTGTATAAACACAGATAAAGAAAACAACTATGACTGAATCTACCGACAGATTAGATAGTACTAAATTGAATAGCGTTGAATCGGCTAGTACTAATATTGCTGACAATAAAGTACCTATAGCTGTGAGTAGTACTCATCAATCGATTGACTCTAAAACCATGAATCATACGCCTAAAGCTATGTACGTGACTTCAGGCAACTCGATAACACCTAAAGGTAAGTTGGATAAAATGCCAAAAATGGTTGCCAATGGCAGTCGCGCTTTTATCTGGTATTTGTTGGCGATAATGGTGTTAATACTTGATCAATGGACTAAGTGGTTGGCCCAAACCAAATTAGCGTTCAATGACCCCGTACCGGTCATTGAACCATTTCTCAACTGGACACTCGCTTATAACTATGGGGCAGCATTTAGCTTTTTAGCCGACGCTGGCGGTTGGCAGAAATGGTTTTTCTCAGGCTTAGCTTTTGTAATGGCTATCTTTTTAACGATTTATTTAATCAAAGCGCCACGTACAGCCAAGCTATTGTCTATGGGGTTGGCCTTAGTGCTTGGCGGTGCGATTGGCAACTTAATCGATCGTTTAAGAATTGGCAAAGTGGTTGACTTTATCCATGTGCATTATGCTGATGTCTGGAATTATCCTATTTTCAATGTTGCAGATATAGGTGTCTGTGTCGGTGTAGCGTTGATTATAATTGATATGATATTTTTGGAAAGTAAGCGTAATGAATAAACAAGTGAATATTGATCAGTACAAATAAAAAGAACTAGCGTCATAGCTGCTCTATACGGAAAGATACTTTTTATACTCAAGTGTGTTTATAAAAATGCGAACTGGAAGGTGATATATGATTAATACAAATACTCTCTCATTCTATATCCCAAAACCCAATGCATAATTGTATGCGAGTGAACGCAGGATGATTTTGAAGTGGCTAGACGAAGGCGTGACGTGCTAAGTGGTAGATGACAAAAACCAGTACTTCAAAGCTCTGGACAGGGCCATTATTATAAAGACATTGAATACCGCCTAAATTATTTATTGAAATAACAAAAGGATAATATAGTGTCACATGCTCCGCTAACTATCAAACAAATACATAATCTTAGAAAAAAACAAAGTGCCGCATTAAAAAGCCTTACCATTATAGGCTACCTAGAAGGCACCTCTTTCTTATTATTGCTCTGTATCGCCATGCCACTAAAATATATGCTGGACATTCCAGAAGGTGTGAAATACATCGGTATGGCACACGGTATATTGTTTATTACCTATATCATAATACTTATAGGCTCAGCTATCAAAATGAAAATGCCTCTTTGGGCAATACCTGCGGGCGTACTCGGCTCACTCTTACCTTTTGGCCCGTTTATATTCGATCATTTACTAAAAAAGAATTTACAGGAAAGTGTAAGTAAAGAAGCCTAGAACAAGCCCTGCTGCAAATGCTACAAACGTACCTTATTACTCAAGATTATTTTTCCTAACTAAATCACAAGCCGCCATCACTCATCATGGCGACAAATGAATAACATTGAGCAGAAATTAATCACAATAAAATTTTAATTCAGACCCAGTATGAATAATCTAACACTCTAGTCACTTTTCGAACTTATCTTACATACTATCGACAAACCCGTATTGTTTAAAAGCTAAACAGGTTTTGTCATCCGCGATGGATTTCCTATTATCCTAGGGTATACCCTAGCGGAACCGACTTAAAAGCCCCAAAACCCTATTAACAGACCACTCAAAACAGACTGCTATAATGGAACCACTTATATGTGCTAAAAATGAGCTTATAGCATTTGCTCAAAGCATGGGCATAAAGTCGCTGCATTCGATATATAAAATAAATCAGTTGCAACGCTAGTACGTACAAAGTTGATACAGCTGATTACTATCATAGCTAAAAAGGCAAAGTGATACTCAAATACTCAAATACTCAAATACTCAAATACTCAAATACTCAAATACAGGGTTTTTTTGAATCAAGATACATGATTAAAATCTATCAACTTAATGATTATATATTTGATAGCATCGCGTCTATAGAAACGTAAATTAATGTTTAAAATACTTCAGCTATTAACCCTGTTTTAAGACACGATAAACCGTAGCTACCCCAACACCAACCGCCTTAGCGATTTCCTCTTTTGTCATATTATTTTGACTGTCTAATTCTCTAATACGATTGTGTTTTGCTAGATTTGCTTTCTTACCAGTAGGTTTATATCCACTGTTTGCTAATCCCTGCTTGATACGTTCTCTACGCTTATCGTTATCAAGCTTTGCCATCGTTGCTAATAAGTCGATCAGCATATTGTTAATTACCCTAAGGATGTCGCCTGTCATACCCTCGCTAACCGTATGTGTAGTTGGTAGATCAGCCACTACCAATCGCAAACCTTTATCTTTGATGCGCTGCTTTAAGATAGCAAAATCATCCTGAGACAATCTACTCAATCTATCTACACTCTCAACAAGCAATATATCGCCTTGCTCAGCATCATTGAGTAACTTAGTGAGTGCTGGTCTATCTAACTTTGTACCACTGAAATGCTCTACGTACTCAACATGGTTATCATCATAGCTTTGGCTAAAGCTAATCAAGTCAGACAATGCTCTGGTCGCGTCTTGATCCTTAGTGCTGGCTCTCACATAAATACGAACAGTCATAACGCCACCTCTATTATTTAGACTTAATAATTAATGTTCATTGATAATAGCAAGATATTACTATCATTTAATAACATAAAAAAGTCTAATGATAGATAGGTTATCATTTAAAGGTTTTATGTTTTAGGTATAGGTTAATGATAGTGCGTTTGAAGTAGCTTTACTGCGTTAGTCTATTTTACCCAGTCTATTAATTGGTTTTTGGTACCTTTTAGGTAGTTTCGCTAGGGTGTACCCTATAGGTGTTTAAATCCATCTAATTTTATATATACTATTTTTATATTTAAATATTGACTATTGTAATAATACCATACATACTATGGGTCATATGGTGATCAATCAAAAGAGTCTCGGTACTTATAAAAAAAAGGACCTATTATGAATAGTAATGCGTTGAAATATACTAATAAAATCCTTGATGCAAGTGGATTAAGCCAAGATATACAAGGTATGACACCAAAAGAAAGCAAGGCGGCAATGAAGAAGCTAAAAAGACTTCTTAAAGATATTGAGTTTTTAAGAAGAACCGGTGGAATTACTTTGATAGTTGCAGAAGATAGTATTGTAACAACCTATCATAACAACTCTATGAATAGAAAGCTTAGTACGAGTAAAATAAATATTTTTTATTGACTATTATAAAAGTAATGATTTGAATAAATTTTAAAAACTACTAAGGAATATTATTATGA
The DNA here is from genome assembly GCF_052259005.1 of Psychrobacter sp. 1Y10. Classification (NCBI taxonomy): domain Bacteria; kingdom Pseudomonadati; phylum Pseudomonadota; class Gammaproteobacteria; order Moraxellales; family Moraxellaceae; genus Psychrobacter; species Psychrobacter sp. 1Y10. Next base: position 29,527 of record NZ_JBQQES010000013.1, read on the forward strand.
AAGCCACTAAACACTGCCAAGTCCGCCAGAAACAACGCAATATTTCTAGTCCAGTGGTTGCTCTAGCATTAAGCTGTGGAACTAATATAAAGAATTCAGACAAGATTGTTTTAAGGAAAGCCGAAGTAGATGGCCTATATAACAGTCTGCTCGATCTTATGAAGCGACTCGAAAGAGCTTAGCAACCAATGTAGCCACATAGAATATATACAAAACGGTAGTGGTTTCAAATATCTATAATCAATTGTCAGCAATATACAGGTAAAGTTTATGAGTTTAAAAATCGAATTTGATGAAGCGGCTTTTAATAAATTAGAAGACCCAACCACGGCTTTTGATAAGCCAGAATTTAGAAAGTTTAATATGAGATTTAACAATCTCGATTTGTTGATTATTGATGCGATTGCTAAACGCGACGGCGTATCACGTTCACAGATCATTAATGATTTTATTGAAGAGTCCCTGAAAGATTTTTTGAGTCAGTGCTCAAGTGAAGAGGCACTACTCATAACGGAATACGCTGAATTTCTAAGTAAAAATAGTACTAAATCTAATAAAAATTTCTCGTGGCAATTATGGAATATTAGTCGTAGGGGTGTTCATCCAGAGAGTTTGTTGGATAACCAAATGCATGTTTTAAATGAGCACTTTAAATCAGGACAAGCACCGCAGTCCTTGAACAACCTGAAAGAGTTACTTGATAAGAGTAAGGCAAAAATACAACAAAGCTGATTTGATTCGAAAATTAGTAATAAGTAAATATTATCTAAATAACCAGGAAATACTAATGACTTCACTATTTGAAAAATTTAATGAAGCACAAAAAGCCAGTAATGATGAGCACTATTCAACTATCTCAGTAAGAACGCCTTCTGAAATCGCTTCAATGGTAGAAACTGTCAGCACAGTGACCCAGGAAGCTGTCATAAATATGTTCACCAGTAGCTTATCTTCATATTTAGCGAGCTATCTGCTTGAAGATTCCAGAAACATGGACCTCATTAAGCAAGTATTAGACGAACAGTATGATAAGCATGATCATGAAGTAGAAAAGATGGTTTCAGGTAGTTGTATTGAAGTTTTAGAAGACGAAAATATTTTGAAGGTTAGTAATTATTTTGATTATGAGTCACTATTACTTAAATTCAAAGAGAATCCAGAATAGGCAAGTGCAGTTCACAGAATAGATATAGACCATATCCTAAGCTAGCCTGTACTTATTGATGAGGCACAATATATTGAATAATATTCAAGTAATATTAACCGATCTGGATGGCACCTTGATTGATACTGATCAGGCTAACAATTTAGCTTATAGAAAAGCAATTGATTCCTATATGCCATACATGGAAGTTCCTGTAGTAAAAAGAATCACTAAAGAGGTAATTGATAAGTACTGCACCAATGAGGTATTAGCCGAAAAAATCCAAAAAGAGAAGATTGGATATAACTCGCAATTTCTAGACTATACCTACCTTAATAAAGAGCTAATTAATTTCTTAATTAGTAATAAGAACACTACTAAGGTATGTTTAGTAACGAAAGCCTCTCCTGAAAGAGTTATTCAGCTTCTTGATCATCATAACTGCGCTAAATTATTCGATAGAATATTTTTTTGTAAGCATATAGACAATAAGTATCAACATGCACTTAATGAAATCAATATTTTCTCTAAAAAGGTTCTAGTTTTTGAGGATGATTTAAATGAGGTATTCCATGCAAATGAAGCTGGAATACCAGATAAAAATATAACTAAGATTAGCCTATAAGTGAGGATTAAGACGTGAATCAATATACCATCGTAAAAAACGAGTACTTGAGCAAAGATATAAAAGCATTTTATCGTTGTGTATACCAAGGCTACGGTAAGGTTGGTAATCCTGACTATATAAACTATCTGAAAAATACGTTTAATAACGCACCGAGATATAAAATAGAAGCTGCTAAAAATTCAGTTAAATCCAATCTTGCAGATGAATTGTTTAATGTTCTGTCTACAATATCAGATACTGAAGTCGCTATATGCGTAATACCTAGGTCAAAAGCTATCAACACTTATTCTACTCTACAGCTAGGATTTTCTGAATCTATTAAAGAGGTAGTTCCTCGAATACAAGGCTCAGGAAAAAATTTGATAGATGGAACTGGTTATATAGTGCGTCATACTGATACCTGTACCACTCACTTATCTCGTAGCTCAAAAGGTGGTGGAGGTGGTAGTATGCCTTATATCGGTATTACTAAAGATACTTGCACTATTTCAGAGAAAGTGAAAGGTAAACACATATTGTTAATTGACGATATTTATACTAAAAATATTAATGTAGATGAAGATGCTATTCAGTGCCTACTTGACCATGGTGCTAAGGATGTAACTTTCTTTAGTATAGCTCGTACAGCTCATCGGTCGTTTTACAACGGCCGCTAATAATTAAATATCCTTTGCTAAGATTTTTAGCAAATTATTGGTTTAAATGAATATATTAAAGTAGGTTTTTAATGAAAATAACAGATCATGCTCTAAATGTTTTAACAGCTCGCACCTTCAAAGGTATAGGGGAGGCATGGTTAAATAATAATCTTACAACTAGAATTCCTTATGAAGCTATCGTTGAGCTCATTGCGGTAAAGGATGCCAGTGTAACAGAGCAGTCTTTTTTAGAAATGAAAGCTAGGCTTGAACGTTTGGTTGAAAAATTAGGCGATAGTTGTGATGGAGTAGTGGCAATAGGCGATGATAATTACCCCATTCTTCGTCGCGACTTAAAGAAAAAAGGTGATATTCCAAGTTTCCTATTCTATAAAGGCGATTTGCAGTTATTATCCCCTGATAATTATAATATTGCTGTTATTGGTGTGCTCAATCCAGATAAAGAAACTGAGGCTGATGAAAACCAAGTAGTTGAGCAGTTTATTAAAAAACATGATGCGACAATCGTCAGTGGTCTAGCAAATGGTTGTGATAGCATCTCGCATAGAAAGGCACTGGCATTAAATGCTCGAACCGTCGCTATTTTGCCCAGCCCTTTAAATAATATCTTACCGGCTCAGAATATAGGTTTAGCTCGTGAAATTGTTGAAAACCAAGGTCTGCTAATTACTGAATATTTAACGTCACCATCACCTGCTAATTTTAGAGAACAAGCAGGTAGATATGTGAAAAGAGATCGCTTGCAAGCACTTTTTAGTGATTTGGTGGTATTGAGTGCGAGTTATAGTAAAACAAGCCTTGATCCCAATAATCCTAAACCAGACAGTGGTTCCCGTCATGCTATGGAGAAAGCTAAAGAATATGATATTAAGCGGGCTGTAATATATAACGAAGACTATCAGAACAATCCTAAGTACGATTTAAATCGACAAATCATAAAGGAAGATGGTCCACAAGCCATAGTAATTAATCCAAAGGATATAGAGAATTCTTTACCTAGCAACCTGAAAGAATCAAATGGAAGGCTTTCAACACCTGAGCAAGTAGGTCTAGGCTTCTAGTTATTGTCCATATAGGTTGTAATCAACTTATATGGACACTTCTCTCTATTGATCAACGTTCTAATTGACGCATTATGAACACCAATTAAAAATCCCGCACGATTGAATTTTACTATAAAAGAGTTAAGAAACTGGTTTACAGCCCCAAAATCTAAATTAGTTCAGAAAACCTCGATCATAGCTTCCAGAGTATGCGGATTTACCCGCAATTATCTCGTAGCCAATACCTGATGCTACGCCCATAAGTTCTGCGGCGTCTTTCTTATCTTTTACGTTTTGAGTATCAATCCTGTCCTCACCTTTGACTTCCACCATTACATAAGAGCCATCTTGTTTCTTAATCAAGAAGTCAGGGTAATAACTACGTACGCGCTGCGTTTCTGTGTCCACGTAACGAATTACAAAATCACTTTGACCATGCGTTAACATCCCAGTAAACCAAATCTTATCAACTTTTTTATCGTGTAACATATCCCAGAAGAACTGGCGCTCTGGATTTGAATCGAAACAGTAGTTGTCTAGATGGAAACTTTTCCCAGTTAGTTCTGCAATTTCTGAAGATGATTTTCTAATAATCTTATCTTTAGAGGCTGTTACCGGATAATACCCAGGGTCTATAGGTGGCTCTTTCACTAATTCAACTTCAACCTCCTCATCATCACTCTTCCATGTTATATCGTACATCGCTTTGAAAAGTCGCGGAATTACTTGGTCGTACAGTATTTCATTAAACTGATTTACCAACTCTAAGATACCATCAAAGCCTTCTTCTGTAGCTGCGATAATTTTTTCAACTGCCAAACAAGGCTTATTAATATATCGAGCGATATCAGCAACTAATGATAGTTTGGTAAAAGTACGCTGCTCTTTTAGGAAAGAAAGATCTTGTCTAGGACGCTTTTTCACAGTTCCAATATCATCAGGCATCAATAGCCCTTGCTGAGTTTCATGGATAAGTCGATAGTCATCAAGAACAACCTCATCAAGCCCTAGTTTATAGCCATTTTCTAAATCTTCTTTTTCAATCAACTTAAATTGACGACGCTCTCGTTTGATAAGCACTTTGATACTTGGTTGCTCAACTCTTACATGTACCGTTTCTTTGCTTGGATCAGGCTCTTTGAGCTCATCTGTTGAGATACGGAAGTTCGCTTGAAGCTCCTTGTCCAAAAGTGCCATGTTCTCTTTAGTAAGATAAATATGGCCAATATGCTGTCTGTCACCTATGGCACGTAAACAACGCATAGTCGCTTGAAGTATGAACACCTTAGATTTTGGCTCACGATAAAGCGCAACTGAAAACAGAGAACGACAGTTCCAACCTTCTCGGCCTTTATTCACGAGTAAGATGAACTGTTTTTCTGAGTTCGGGCTATCTAAGCGGTTAAATTCGCGGATATCGTCGTCGGTGGTATATTTTGGATCACCGACGTTAATCAAAATACGGTCAGAAGAGATACCGTGCTTCGCTAGTACTTTCTCTACAGCTGGCCGAATTTCAGTCGTCAGCTCCTCAATAGTCGTACCAAAAATTGCCATCTTTGGCAGTATATTCTCAGGGCGTCCAATCTCATCAGCATTTGCTAAGAAATCATTGATGGCTATCTCTAAGAACTCCTCGTGGCGCGTATTGCTATAGCCATTAAGCTTAACTTGCTTCAAGTAATTGTTATCAATCGCCTTGCGCAGCCCATAGGCATAAACCACTTCTGGTAAAACATCTTTACCTACATAAGGTGTACCGGTGTAGTTATAACAACCCACCACTCGAGTTCCAGCTTGTTTCAAATTTAGCGCCAGCTCATCAATGGTTTTACGCAATGAGTTCGCCGTATTATCGGCTTTTATACCCATATCTTTGGCAAGTTTTGCACCAAATGCGTGGTGGGCTTCGTCAACAAAGATACCTAATTGAGGAAGCCGCTTAATTTTCTCGAAACGCTGGTTAGTCACAAGGTCTGCTTCATCTTGAGGCGCGGCAGCGATAGAATCGTCGTCTAGACCAAGCATAGCCATCGCTTCATCTTCTACATCGCCCAGGCCTTGATACATGGCTTTGCTGGAGCTGAAGAGCTTATCAGCCGTCGATTTACCTTTGCTATCGCGACGTAAGATGATTTTCTGGCTATTCGATACGATAATATTGAACTTAGAGCCGTCCATGGTGTTGAGCGAGACGCCAGCATCTTCAAGATAGTGGAACTTGAATTCCGCGACAATTGGCATGTACTCCGGCGGCACAACTTTAGAATGATCGAAGGATTCAATTTCTCGCAAAGACTGCAATACCGTTTTATCTGGAGCGAAAATCAGTGCGTTTTGAATAAAACGCTCATCTTTACCTTTTTTGTTACCGGCTAAGAAATCATAGAAGATACAAGTGGCCATGAGGATGGTTTTTCCGGTACCCATGGTCAGGGCGAAAATATAGTTAGGGTAAAGGCGGCCGCCGTTGCTGGCTTTCATCTTTCTGAAAATGCCTTTGTAGTCTTTTTCAGACATCTCCCAGAACATATCCCCTTGCATGATCTGGCCATCTATAGTGCTGATACCAGATACGCGCTCTGCAAATTTACCTTGGTTGGTATACCAATCTTCAAACAGTTGGAAGACGGGTTTGTTATCTAAAAACTCCTTTAGGAATACATAGATTTCTAGAGCTTCAAACTGAGGCACACGTAAAAAGCTACCTGGGCGCGATGGCTCGTTGAAGTCTAAGAAGGCTTTACTTAGGCGAGTGTAATTTTTACGTATGGTGCCACGATGAATTTTATAGAATTCATGCAAGTGTACGTAAAACGAGTTATTTAACTCGAAGTTGTCTTGGGCATTCTTAGCCATGAACGATCACCTCTTCGTAAGACTCTGAAAGTAAGTCAGTGATTTTCACTTTGATGTTGCTAGCCCCTTCTGGGATATCATATTCACCAACGACGAACTCATCTTTAGATGGGATATCGATTACTACGGGCTCCATCACCGCGCCATCGAAGTTCCAGTCGATCATTATGGACTCGACCATCTCACGCCACTCTTCCACATCGTCTTTTTGTTGGCTAAGTTTTTGAAGCAAGTTACGTGGATAGAAGGCTTCAATGATCAATTTATTGTCTTCAATCTTAATGGCTGCTTCTGAATCGTATTTGAACATCAGGTCAGATTTGTCGCGAAGAATATCGACTACTTTTACCTTAAGTTTATAGCCCGATTCATTCTCTAGCGTGGCACCTAAGCTTGGTTCATGCCCCATACATACCAGCATGATTTCTTCTACTGGTTGATTCGGGTTGGCTTCTTTACGCGATTCAAATTGCTTGTAAGGAAAGTTTGCGATTAACTCATTCAAATCTTCTTTAGTCGCAATGCGGTTAACCGGCATTATTTTGACTTTATAGCCGTCTTTTTCACCGTCGTAGACTGAAGTTGCATCGAGCTTTTGAATTTCTAATGCTTCGATTAGTAACTCTTTTGCCTCAACTGGATTTCGGAAAACTTCATAATTATTGACGTTATATACTTCAAAATTTGCATTTGTGCTTGCTAAACGCTTTGTCGTTGTTTGAATTGCACCTAGATTGATATCAGCACCAATAAAACGACGATTCAATTTGTTAGCTACTGCTTGTGTCGTTCCTGACCCCATAAAGCAGTCAAATACAATATCTCCTTTTTCAGTTGTCATTGAAATAATTCGTTCCAGAAGTGCACTTGGTTTCTGGGTTGGATACCCTGTTAAATCTTTTGATTGTGAGTTTTCACCATAAATATCTGTCCAAATATCATCTACTATCATTCCTTTAGCTTCATCAAGATAGTGTTTAACACGAAAACCGCCAGTACTTGTAATATAGATCCGACCTTCTGTCCTCCATCTATCAATAGTCTCTTGAGGGGTGGCTGAACCTACTTTTTCATCCTTAAATTTACGACCATTCTCATCAACTTTGCTAAATCTTTCTTTAATATATTCATCTGAGTATGGTTTATAGATAGGAAAATATTTATAGTTCTCTGACTTAGAAAAATATAAAATATCAGCATGGCTTTTTCCTAGACTTGTTTTGCCTTTAAATCCACTTGCTGTCATGCTTCGCCAACAAATATTAGCTCTAAAACTATCTACACCAAATATCTCATCCATCATCAATCGCAAGTGACTAGACTTTCTATAGTCGCAATGAAGGAAAATACTTCCGTTTGGAGACAGTAACTCTTTCATCAAAGTTAATCTCTCATACATGAACTGTAAAAACTCATCATTTGACCATATATCTGTATATTGTTTTTCTTCAAAAGATCCCGAGTCGTTTTTAACAGATTTAGATTTTACTTTTACTGTCTTTTTATAGTCTGCCTTCGAATCAAACGGGGGGTCGATGTAAATCAAATCTACTTTGCCACGAAATTCTTTCAACAAATGACTCATCACCTGAAGATTATCACCCCAGAAAATTTTATTAATCCAACCTGAGTCATCTTCTTGGCCATAGACTTCTTTGAGCTGAGCGGGGAAGTATTGCGTTGAACGGAAAGGGCGTTTGCCTTGCCATCTAAGTTCTGGGTAGCCTTTAATTGGCTCTTCAAATTCGTAGTGTTCTACATTGATCTGATCGTTTGACATGATTTATTCTCTTAATTTTCGTATTACTTAGCTAAAGCTAAGCACAAAATGTCCAATTCTTACGGTCGCAATAGGCGCGCGCGCTGCAATCCACACATGTTTTATCTGGTCGCGCTTTCAGCGAAAAGTCTTTGCTTTCAATTCTATCAACAATACTATCAAACTGTTGAATAGTATGACCGATTGCTGAGGTGCTGTTATTAAAGCTAATGGTCGGCAAGCCTGTTGTTTCACCAGTAAAATATAAGTGCATCTTACTGACTTTGTAATCGCTGTTTGCTTCCACCAAATGCGCATAAATTTCTAACTGACGCTGATGATGTAAGATGCGCTCCCTGTCTTTTTCAATATCTGGCTTACGCTCTGATTTGAAATCAACGATCTCAACGCTATTGCCTTCCCCTTTAATCAAATCTACGTTACCCCTTAACACATAACGTTCTTTGACTAACGAGATATCAAATTCGGTTTCTTGTATATCTGACCAATCATTACCCTTTCGCTCAACATAACGCATCACATGTTTTAGTGCCGCGCCTAATGTCGACTCCCCTAAATACATACGTTCACGATTGGCTAAGTTCTGGTAGTTACTTAAAAGCCAGCTTTCAATATTATCTCTCGTTAGCAGCTCAGTTTCGCCACGAATTACCGACTTATGGACATCTTCTAGAGTCTCATGGATTAAAGTACCAAATAGCATCGGGCTTGCTTTTACGGGTTGGAATTCGAGCTCTTTGAATAATCGATATTGCTCTGCGCAGGTCTCGAATAAGGTAATGTGAGAGGTAAAGGCATACTCATGCTTGATGTTCACATCTTTTACTTGCTCAAATTCTATTTCAGCAAGCGTGTGCTTTACATCACGCCAATAAGGAAGCTTGGTGGTGTAGTCGGTGAAATGCTTGGAAGGCGTTCTGCCATGTCCTGATTTTTCTTGCCCAGTTAGAACTAACAAGTTTTGTGGCCTTGAAAAAGCGGTATAGAACAAACGCCAAAAATCGAAATACTTAGTGTCATCTAATGGCTCAAAAGGGGGCTTGGCCATGTATTGATGTTCAATAATTTCATCAAGATCGGTGTATTGTTTACGCGGAACACCCTCAAGTGAACCAACAAAAACTATCGGAAACTCTAACCCTTTGGACTGGTGAATAGTTAAAAAGGACACGCACCCTGATGGTGCATATTCGGACATATCTTCGTATTCGTCTATCCCACCTTCAAATAAAAACTTTAAGAAATTATCAAATAAAGAAGTTAGGTTAGAAAGTAAATACTTAGGGTTCAGAATACTTATTCGATGCAAATATTCAAACTTACCAAGCATTCGACTGAGTTGAGCGAGGTTACGCTGAGCGCGTTCGTTACCGTTGTGCTGCTCAAGATAATTTGAGAATAACGGAAACTGCAATAACTCATAAAATAGACTGAGAAAAGCTGAATCAGTATTCTTGGTTAGCCCTATGTGTGCTTTCGCTTTCTGCTGACACCATTTAAGTAAGTCTGCTTGTTCTGGTTCTTTTAGCTTCGCCATAAACGGTGCTAAGCAATGATTGGTATAGTAGTCCCATATCGGAAGCCTACGTCCATCTGCTATTTTTTTCTTGCGCTCAACCATCACCATAGGAAAAATAAAATTAAACACACCTAACATGTAACGGATTTCTTCACGCTCGAAAAACAGATTAGCACGCGGAGAGTAAACTGGAATGCCTTTTTCTTCTAAGGACTGAGCAAGCGCTCGAACCTTATCTGATTTAACAGAACGAAATAGAAATGCCGCTTGGTTCCAGTCCGTCAGTTTACCGTTTTGTTTTAGATGAATGAGCATTTGATAGACATCTTCATGCCAATCATCACCTTCTGGTGTAATCGCGCTGACGACCGTAGGCCCTGTCTTAAATTCACCCTCACGCGGGCGTATTGTTTTAGCATAACGATAATTCACACCTTCACGTATCCAAGGTTTATCTCCCATATAGGAGTCATAAAACCTAACAATATCAGGGTGCGAACGATAATTAACCGATAGCTTTACTTGTTGACACTCATTTGGAGCAAACTGAGCAGGAAATTCTAGGATATTACGCACACTTGCACCGCGGAAGCGGTAGAGAGCCTGGTCGTCATCTCCAACTACACATAAATTACGCTTGGAGCCCATTAATAGCTGCAGTAAGTGCTCTTGAATGGTGTTAGTATCTTGATATTCATCGACCATCAAATAAGTAATCTTGTTGGTCAATTCTTCTAGAATATACGGATGCTGCTGCAGAAGCACGAGTGTTTCAAGTTGAATACAAGAAAAATCTAAAGCATTCTCGCTCAATAAAAGTCCATGATAAACCTTGTAGGCCTCGCCAAGCGCAGAGATCGCTTCATCTGGTGAAGCAACCAGTTTGTCGATATCAAGAACCTCTTCTGACGCCTTATTCAACCACCCAAGTAGATTTTCAGACTTTGCCCACGCAGGGATCTTGTGTTCGCCTTGAATATGCTCTATGCCATCAATATCTTTAAAATCGCGTAGTCTTTGATATAAAAAATACTGTTGGTCGAACTGATCCATAAGCACGAAACTGCGCTTGAGTCGCGTGAAATCGCGATACTCTTCGAGAATGCGCAAGCATATCGAATGAAATGTCCCCAAATACATCTCGTTCACATTGAACAAAGACCCTAGTTCTAACAAGCGATTAGAAATACGCGTCTTCAGCTCTTGCGCCGCTTTTTCTGTGAAGGTAACAACAAGCAACTCTTCTGGTTTTGCACTATGTACATGAATAAGGTTCATGATGCGCTCAACTAGTGTATAAGTTTTTCCAGATCCTGGACCTGCAATTATTAGTAGCGGCCCTTGGTGATGCTCAACGGCTTTTTTCTGTGATGAATGAACGTTAAACATTTCCACCTTCAGCTATATAATTAAGCCAACGCATTAATAATCAGCACGCTGGCGTATGGTTAGGCCAATTTTTTAGGCAAATAAGGCGCTAGATACGTATAGGTTAACAGTAACAGACCAACGATAAAAATACTCATCACTAGTCTGTCAATATGAAAAAATACTGGCTGAATAGATGTTGTAAAAAAATCAGCCCTACAATCCTATAACTGACAACTGATATAGCTTTTCCATGTCTAATTTTTATCGCTCAACCAACTTTTCCTCAATCATTTCAGTCAACAGCTCAGTAACCGTTTTTCGGCTTTCAAGCGCGTACCGTTTGAGCGCAATGTGTTTATCTTCATCTAGATTAAAATTTACGCGTACCGTCTTTTTGGGACTGTCCGTCACATCCGACAGAACTAACTGATCCTTAACATTCTTACTAGGGCGACCTGCTGATAAACTCATGACTTACTCCTCATCAAAAAATGTTTGAATCTCACTGACCAATGCGGTTATCTCTTGTATCGCATTGCTATTAGGCGATTCAGTATCAAATACTGTCTTACCAAGGGCAGCACTATTAGGATAAGCAACTCGCTGTATCACTCTGGTTTCTAATACTGGAAGATTATAATCAAGCAGCGCGGTTGCAACCTCTTTACCAATATTGGTATTTTGAATGGCGCGTGAGACGACAAAGGCTGCCTTTAGTTGGCCATCCATCATCTCAATACGCTGCTGCACTAAATCAACCAAATCGCTGGTCGCCCAGATATCATAGGGGCTCGGCTGCACCGGAATCAATATAAAATCAGCCGCTTTTATAGCAGAAATAGCCAGACTAGTAGCTTGCGGCGATCCATCGATCACCACATAATCCTTATCAGAGACGCTTTTTAAATCTTTATCAAGTGTTGGTCTATCAAGCCCGATCACTGGTACCGGATTGTCTTCATCAACCGCTCTCCAGTCACGCGCACTGCCCTGCTGATCGCTATCTACTAGCAGAACACTATGGCCTTTCAGCTGTAAGCCACGAGCCAGATGCGTTGCGATGGTAGTCTTGCCGCTGCCACCCTTTTGATTTAATACCGCGATTACCTTCATAAATACAGATCCCTGTAGCATGCATTGAGTATATAAGTATATAAGTATATAAGTATATAAGTATATAAGTATATAAGTATATAAGTATATAAGTATATAAGTATATAAGTATATAAGTATATAAGTATATAAGTATATAAGTATATAAGTATATAAGTATATAAGTATATAAGTATATAAGTATATAAGTATATAAGTATATAAGTATATAAGTATATAAGTATATAAGTATATAAGTAT
>NZ_JBQQES010000014.1:0-35253 GCF_052259005.1 Psychrobacter sp. 1Y10
CTAAGAAGACATTGCAAGGTTTGCTGCATTCAGCTTAGTCTGATGAGTGTGAAGCCTTTAGTTAAAAAGCCATCCTTGTATAAGGGTGGCTTTTTTTTGACTAATTTGTATGTTTTTATGACTTGTCTATTTCGATAGTAAAAATTTACTATTCAAATTGACTCTATGCTTACAACAGGTTGGCCGTAGCATCACAGTAAATCAAACGATCATTAAATGATAAAAAATGGTTAAAATCAATAAATATTGGCTTTCAATTGAGTTATCAATCTATAAGTAATTATGCGTTATAATGTTATATATTTATTCTATTAAGCCTTGAATGCACTTAGTTTGCTAAAAATTTCTTATTTGTTGAATTAAAGTTATAAAATATGGACTTAAAACTTGCATTCTAATTAAAGATAGGTATAATTATCAGCCTTAACACCCATAGGCGATTGGCTCAATTGGTAGAGCATCGGTCTCCAAAACCGAGGGTTGTAGGTTCGAGTCCTACATCGCCTGCCATCTTCTTATCATATCTTTGTTATACCTCACCATCTCCGAAGCGAGTTCTTTATGAGCAACAATCAAGATAACCTCGAGACCAAGTTATCTGATGCCAAGGCGACGGCTAGCGGAATGCTGACTAAAGGTAAGCATGTCTCAGCAGGTAATAAAACAACAGCTGTTGAAGTTGCTAAGACAGGCTCTATCAAAGATTTGATTTTGTGGCTTCTTGCCGCAGTAGCATTAATTGGTGCGACTTTAGTCAACCAATACTTACCCGGTTATTGGCAGCCTGCTAATGACGTTTGGGTCCGTATCGGGATTATTGCCGTGCTTGTCGTACTTGCGTTAGTATGTTTGATATTAACCCATCAGGGACGTGCATTTAAAATATTATTAAAGGATGCGGCAGTTGAATTACGTCGTGTCACCTGGCCTGGTAAAGACGAAACCTTTCAATACACATGGCAAGTGATTGTTGTGATTGCGATTGTAGGTCTTTTTATTTGGTTGTTGGATAACTTTTTTAATTGGTTTGTTGGTATATTTATTGGTTAATAAGAGCGTATTAGTCTCTTTTGACCCAAACTTTTACTTATAGCGATTAGGAGCGTGATATGCGTTGGTATATTGTCCAAGCGTTTTCAGGATATGAAAAACAAGTACAACGCTCATTAATCGAGCGTATTAATCGTAGTGACTTCGCAGAAAATTTCGGTGATGTATTGGTTCCTACCGAAGAAGTGGTGGAGATGAAAGACGGTAAAAAACGCAAAAGTGAGCGTAAGTTTTTTCCAGGATATGTATTGATTCAAATGGAAATGAACGACAACACTTGGCATATTGTCAAAGACTGTCCACGCATTATGGGCTTTGTCGGTGGCACTCCCGAAACACCTGCGCCAATTACGCAAGTAGAAGCAGATCGTATTCTAAACCGTTTGAACCAAAATGAAACCAATCCGCGTCCAAAAACATTATTTGAGCCAGGCGAAGAATTATTGGTCATTGATGGCCCATTTACTGACTTTAAAGGGTTGGTAGAAAAAGTAGATTACGAAAAATCTAAATTGCAATTAACGGTAAATGTATTTAATCGACCGACTCAGGTTGAGCTTGAGTTTAGTAAGGTTGAAAAGCTAGACTAAACCCGCAAAAAATTCATCAACAGGGGAGCTGTTAATCAATAACGTTACCATATGATATTGATTTGGCGCTATCACCCATTTAGGAGAGTAACATGGCTAAGAAGATTGATGGTTACATCAAACTGCAAGTGCCTGCAGGTAAAGCAAATCCTTCACCACCGATCGGTCCAGCATTGGGTCAAAAAGGTGTGAATATCATGGCGTTCTGTAAAGAGTTCAACGCTGCGACCTCTAACCAAGAGCCGGGTCTGCCGATTCCAACTGAGATTACAGTCTACAACGACAAGTCTTTTACCTTCATTATGAAGTCACCACCAGCTGCGTTCTTATTGCGTAAAGCTGCTGGGATCGCTAAAGGCTCAGGTACGCCTAATACTGCTAAAGTCGGTAAAGTTGATCGTGCGCAACTAGAAGAAATCGTTAAGACTAAAAATGCAGATTTGACTGCTGCTGATCTTGATGCTGCTATTCGTACCGTTGCTGGTACCGCTCGTTCAATGGGTATTACCGTGGAGGGTGTATAATGTCTAAGTTAACCAAACGCCAAAAAGAAATTAACAGCCGTATCGATAACGAAAAGCAGTACACTATTGAAGAAGCGGTACAAATCTTAAATGATTTACCAGCGCTAAAATTCAAAGAGTCTATCGACATCGCTGTAAACTTGGGTGTTGATCCACGTAAATCTGATCAGGTCGTTCGTGGAGCTACTAACCTACCTGCGGGTACGGGTAAAACCAAACGCGTTGCAGTATTTGCTCAAGGTGCTGCTGCTGAAGCTGCTAAAGAAGCCGGTGCTGATATCGTTGGTTTTGAAGATTTAGCTGAACAGATCAAAGCTGGTAACATGGACTTTGACGTTGTTATTGCTGCTCCTGATGCAATGCGTGTTGTTGGTCAATTAGGTACTATTTTAGGTCCTCGTGGTCTAATGCCTAACCCAAAAGTCGGTACAGTAACGCCAAACGTTGCTGAAGCAGTGACGAACGCAAAAGCGGGTCAAGCACAGTATCGCGTTGATAAAGCGGGTATTATTCATACCACTATCGGTCAAGTTGGTTTTACTGCTGAGCAAGTTATTCAAAATGCTCAAGCTTTGCTATCTGATCTAAAACGTGCAAAACCTGCTACATCTAAAGGTACTTTTATCAAAAAAATTACCTTATCTAGCACCATGGGTCCAGGTCTTACAATCGATCCTGTTCCCTACCGTGTTGCTAAATAAATACTATTTATTTGATAAGTTTGAATAACTAGTACCAATCATTTTAAAGAATTAGGTCAGCGTAGCAGTTGCTACGCTGTCTAAGACCGTAGGTAGAGAGCAGTTTAAAAGTATTTAATACTGATTATTAATACTAATGAGCTGCTTTTGTTAATCGATGACAGATGAAAATCTTAGTTGTCCTACGCAGACGGTGACCCACCCAGTTGTTGATAAGAGCCAATAGGACGACCTATTACTCGATGTCATTCTGATAACGGTGCCGTAATCAGTCGTTATTGGTGAGTTTTTAATTGTATTTAAATTCCCGATAACGTGTCGTATCAAGTCAATTAAAGCCAGTTGTTTAGATGATTAAAGCGTTGTTTTAAACATTCAAATTATTGGCTGATTGATAAGATTAAAGGAGTCAACTTATGGCATTAACGCTAGAACAAAAACAACAAGTTGTGGCTGAAGTGTCTGAAGTTGCTGCTAATGCTTACTCAGCAGTAGCTGCCGAATATCACGGTATTGGTGTTGCAAAGCTTACACAGCTGCGCGAACAAGCTCGTGAAAAAGGTGTCGTTTTAAAAGTGGTGAAAAACACCCTAGCAAAACGCGCTTTTGAAGGCACTAAGTTTGAGGGTATGTCAGACCGTATGACTGGTCCACTACTTTTGGCTTTCTCTATGGAAGACTTGGGATCTGCAGCTAGAGTCGTTTTTGACTTTAGTAAAGAGAACAAAGCTTTAGAGACCAAATTGGTATCAGTCGGTGGTGAAGTTTATGGTCCAGAAGAGCTAGAGCGCGTATCGAAGCTACCAACTCGCGACGAAGCAATCTCTATCTTGATGGCTACTATGAACGCACCAGTGACCAAGCTTGTCCAGACTATGAACGCTGTTCCTAGTAAGTTTGTTCGCACTGTAGCGGCAATCAAAGATGCAAAAGAAGCTGCTTAATTGCTTGTTTTAACGTAACTTTAACATCGCTGATTGCAGTTTACTGTCAATTCTATTTTAGATTTTGGCAAGCAATCAAAGTGATATTAGAATTTATTAATTTTTATCAGATAACGGAGAGTTCACATGGCACTATCTAAAGAAGATGTGTTAAACGCAATCGCTGAAATGTCAGTAATGGATATCGTTGAATTAATCAGCGACATGGAAGAAAAGTTCGGCGTAACAGCTGCTGTAGCTGCAGCTGCACCTGCTGCTGCTGCTGAAGGTGGCGCTGCTGCTGAAGAAAAAGACGAATTTGACGTTGTTCTTGCTAGCTTTGGCGAAAAGAAAGTTGGCGTAATTAAAGCCGTTCGCGAAGCGACTGGTCTTGGCCTAAAAGAAGCGAAAGATTTGGTTGAGAGCGCTCCAGCTCCTATCAAAGAAGGCGCATCTAAAGCTGAAGCTGAAGAGTTGAAAAAGAAACTTGAAGAAGCTGGCGCTACTGTTGAACTAAAATAAGTTCAACGCGTTACGAAAAAAAAGCTGATGATGCCTTGCATCATCGGCTTTTTTTTATTATAATTCGTAGCTTGACCTTTTGTGTCTGCCAATATACGTACGCATTAATGCGGTGGATACCTATCAAAAGGACACACGATATACATGTACGCAAACACGCCAGTTTTTGAAGTTAGTTAACGTAAGCTAAATGTCGTTAGACGTTTGGCATTTTTTTGTGCTTGCATACTTTCCTTTTATTACTAGTATTTATATTAATCCTAATTTTAATTCTAAATAGTCTAGCATGGTTTACTACCGGCAAGTGGTTTGTAGACGGCAAGTATTAACGACGATACATTTCATATTGTATATGTTTAATATAATTCAAAGATAAATGCTGGAGTATCTGCAAGGTTTGCTATTGAAATCTTAAGTAAAAGCGCTCATATATTCGTGTTAATGTGTTGAATTTACTACATTATTTTGCGTCATGATAATTGTATTTTAGCTCAGTTAAATGACTATTCTGTTAGAAGCGTCAATCTATATAGAACAGTTTTAGTAAGAATTTTTATTTTATTATCGTTTACGTCGCTAAATCTGCATAATATTTATGCAAGTTGGCCACGCTTTTCATTTGTTTTCACGTCTACTGTAAGGACTCTCGATGGCATATTCTTATACTGAAAAAAAGCGTATTCGCAAAAGTTTTGCTGAATTGCCCACTGTGATGGACATTCCATACTTATTGTCTATCCAAGTAGATTCTTACGAGCAATTTTTGCAAGAGCATAAAAAGCCAAAAGCTCGTGAGAATACTGGTTTGCAAGCTGCGTATTCCTCTATTTTCCCAATTGAGAGTCACTCTGGCAACGCAGAGCTACAATTTGTTGAGTACTATTTAGGCACGCCTGAATTTGATGAGCGTGAGTGTATCTTACGTGGTTCAACGTTTGCTGCACCGATGCGTGTCAAAATTCGTTTGATCATCAAAGACAAAGACAGCAAAGATAAAGACAGCAAAGCGGCTATCAAAGATATTCGTGAGCAAAGTGTCTATATGGGTGAAATGCCTTTAATGACAGACAATGGTACTTTCATCATCAACGGTACTGAACGAGTTATCGTCTCTCAATTACATCGTTCACCTGGTGTATTCTTTGACCATGATAAAGGTAAGTCGCATTCAAGTGGTAAAGTGCTTTATAACGCTCGTATCATTCCTTACCGTGGTTCATGGCTTGACTTCGAATTTGATGCCAAAGACTTAGTCTTTGCACGTATTGATCGCCGTCGTAAACTACTTGCTTCTATTATCCTACGTGCTTTGGGTTTGAGTACTTCTGAGATTTTAGATTTGTTCTTTGATAAAGTCGCGGTTTATAAAGGCGATGAGCAATTTGAGATTGATTTGGTTGCTGATCGTTTACGCGGTGAAATGGCACAGTTTGATATTGTCTCGCCTGATGGTGATGTCATTGTTGAGCAAGGCAAACGTATTAATGCCCGCCGTATCCGTCAGCTTGAAGAAGCCGGTATGACCAAGATTGCGGTGCCTGATGAATACCTATATGAGCGTATTTTAGCAGAAGACATCATCGTTAACGATGAAGTTATCGCTCGCGCCAATACACTTATAGATCATGAATTGCTGGTTAAACTTAGCTCATATGAAGCCAGTGATTCTATCAAAGAGTTCAGTATCCTATTTACCAATGATATTGATCAAGGCAGTTACATCGCTGATACGCTACGTGCTGATAGTACCTCGACTCGTGAAGAAGCACTAATCGAGATCTATAAAGTTATGCGTCCAGGTGAGCCGCCAACAGTTGAGACTGCTGAAAAGCTGTTTGAAAGTATGTTCTTCAATGCTGATCGTTATGACTTGTCAAACGTCGGTCGTATGAAATTTAACCGCCGTCTAGGTTTAGAGTTTGAAGATACTGATGATGCTGACACTCAACGTGCTCGTAGCGTTTTGACCAATGATGATATTGTTAATGTATTAAAAGAGCTGATTGAAATCCGTAACGGTCGCGGTGAAGTTGATGATATTGACCATCTAGGTAACCGCCGTATTCGTTCAGTAGGCGAGATGGCCGAAAACCAATTCCGTGTTGGTTTGGTTCGTGTTGAGCGTGCAGTTAAAGAGCGTCTATCATCAGCAGAATCTGATAATTTATCACCGCAAGATTTGATCAACTCTAAGCCAGTAGCTGCTGCGGTAAAAGAGTTCTTTGGTTCAAGCCAATTGTCACAGTTTATGGATCAAAACAATCCATTGTCTGAAGTGACCCATAAACGCCGTGTATCAGCATTAGGACCAGGTGGTCTAACGCGTGAGCGTGCAGGTTTTGAAGTACGTGACGTACATGATACGCATTATGGTCGTGTTTGTCCGATTGAGACACCTGAAGGTCCAAACATTGGCCTTATCAACTCACTAGCGACGTTTGCTAAAACCAATAGCTTTGGTTTCTTAGAGACTCCTTATCGCCGTGTGGTTGATGGTAAAGTAACTGATATGATCGAGTATCTATCAGCCATCGAAGAGGTCGGTACTGTGATTGCACAAGCTGACTCACCAATGACTGGAGATGGCGAACTGTCTGATGAGATGGTTAGTGTGCGTAGCTATGGCGAATTTGTACGTATGCCGCCAGAAAAAGTGACGCATATGGATGTGTCACCCAGTCAGGTTGTATCAGTAGCAGCAGGCCTAATTCCATTCCTTGAACATGATGATGCAAACCGTGCCTTAATGGGTTCTAACATGCAGCGTCAGGCAGTTCCTACATTACGTGCTGATAAGCCTTTGGTTGGTACTGGAATGGAGCGTCACGTTGCGCGTGACTCAGGTGTTTGTGTTATCGCTAAACGTGGCGGTGTGATTGAAGATGTTGATGCCTCACGTATCGTTGTTCGTGTAAACGAAGACGAGATGACTGCTGGTGAAGCGGGTATCGATATCTATAACTTAATCAAATACACACGCTCTAACCAAAACACTTGTATTAACCAACGTATCATCGTCAACCAAGGTGATGAAATTGCTTTGGGTGATATCTTGGCTGATGGTCCGTCAACGGATCTTGGTGAGCTAGCGCTAGGTCAGAACATTCGTATCGCATTTATGCCGTGGAATGGTTACAACTTTGAAGATTCAATCTTGCTATCTGAAAAAGTCGTTAAAGAAGATCGCTTTACTACGATTCATATCCAAGAGTTGACTTGTGTGGCGCGTGATACCAAGCTTGGAACAGAAGAAATCACAGCTGATATTCCAAACGTAGGTGAGGCTGCTTTATCAAGTCTGGATGAAGCAGGTATTGTTTATATCGGTGCTGAAGTTGATGCAGGCGATATCTTAGTTGGTAAAGTCACACCAAAAGGTGAGACGCAACTAACGCCAGAAGAGAAACTGCTACGGGCTATCTTTGGTGAAAAGGCTGCTGATGTAAAAGACACTTCACTGCGTGTTCCAACATCAAGCAAAGGCACAGTTATCGATGTACAGGTCTTTACCCGTGACGGCGTTGAAAAAGACGCACGGGCAAGAGCGATTGAAAAATCACAGCTCGATAGCTATCGTAAAGATTTAAAAGAAGAGCTACGTATCTTTGAAGAAGCAGCCCGTGGACGTATTGGTAATCTGTTAGATGGCCAAAAAGTCAGCGGCGGTGCTGGTTTAAAAGCGGGTACGGTTATGGCATTGGCTGATATGAAAGATATGAGCCTTGAGACCTTGCTTGATATTCAACCAGTTGAAGAGGAAATCTCTGAGCGCCTAACGCAAATCGCTGATTACTTGGTTGATAAGCAAAAAGATATCGACGTGAAGTTTGCTGAGAAAAAACGCAAACTAACGGCAGGTGACGATCTACAACATGGCGTACAAAAAATTGTTAAAGTATATTTAGCGGTTAAACGTCGTATTCAGCCTGGTGATAAGATGGCTGGCCGTCATGGTAACAAAGGTGTGGTATCACGAATTATGCCAGTTGAAGACATGCCTTATGACGAGCATGGTAATACTGTTGACATCGTATTGAACCCGCTAGGTGTACCATCGCGTATGAACATCGGTCAGGTATTAGAGACACACTTAGGTATGGCAGCAAAGGGCTTGGGCGATAAGATCGACGGTATGCTTAAAGCACAAGCAGCTATGGCTGATCTACGTGATTTCTTAGATCAAATCTATAACAAAGTTGGCGGCGAAAGCGTTGATCTTGATAGCTTATCTGATGAAGATATCATGACGCTAGCAGGTAATTTACGTGAAGGTGTACCGATGGGTACAGCAGTATTTGACGGCGCTCATGAACATCAAGTCAAAGATTTACTTGAGCTTGCTGGTTTATCAAGAGATGGTCAGCAAACATTATATGATGGTCGTACAGGTCAGAAGTTTGATCGTAAAGTGACAGTCGGTTATATGTATATGCTTAAACTTAACCACTTGGTTGATGACAAGATGCATGCGCGTTCAACGGGTTCTTACTCATTAGTCACGCAGCAGCCGCTAGGTGGTAAAGCTCAGTTTGGTGGTCAGCGCTTCGGTGAGATGGAAGTATGGGCACTAGAAGCCTATGGTGCGACCTATACGTTGCAAGAGATGCTAACAGTGAAATCAGATGATGTTGAAGGCCGTACGCGTATGTATAAAAACATCGTTGATGGAGAGCAGTATATGGATCCAGGTATGCCTGAATCGTTTAACGTACTGACCAAAGAAATCAAATCACTAGGTCTTAATATTGAGTTAAAAGAGACCCACTAAGTTTAAAAGATTCATTGATTCTAAACTTAGGTGTCACACTAAAGGCAGCACGCCACATTGCTGCTGCTTTTAGTTATTTATCTCAACCCTATTCATTGCCTTCATTCATCTTATCCGCTTTACGTTGTATAACGCGGCCAGATGATTGTAAAGATAACGGAGAAGCAACTTGAAAGATTTACTCGATATTATGCAAAGCCCTACCGCTAGCGGTAATCGTGAGTTTGATAGTATTCAAATTACCTTAGCGTCACCTGATGTTATTAAATCATGGTCGCATGGTGAAGTTAAAAAGCCTGAAACGATTAACTATCGTACTTTCAAGCCTGAGCGTGACGGTCTGTTCTGTGCCAAAATATTTGGTCCAGTTAAAGATTTCGAATGCTTATGTGGTAAATACAAACGTCGTAAGTTCCAAGGCGTAATCTGTGAAAAGTGCGGCGTTGAAGTCACTACCGCTAAAGTTCGTCGTGATCGCATGGGTCATATTGACCTTGCTAGCCCAGTTGCGCATATTTGGTTTTTAAAATCGTTGCCAAGCCGTATTGGTTTGTTGTTGGATATGACTTTGCGCGATATTGAACGCGTATTGTATTTTGAAAGCTATATCGTCACTGAGCCAGGTCTAACTAGTTTAGAGAAATATCAGCTGCTTGATGATGAAGACTACTATAAAGCGCTTGAAGAGTTTGGTGATGAGTTTGTCGCCAAGATGGGTGCTGAAGCCGTACAAGATCTATTAAAAGACATCGATCTAGATTTAGAGATTGATGAGCTGCGTGAAGCTATTCCGCAGACAGGCTCTGAGACTAAGCTTAAAAAGATGTCTAAGCGTCTCAAATTATTAGAAGCGTTCCGTGATTCTAATAACAAGCCTGAGTGGATGGTAATGACCATCTTGCCAGTACTACCACCGGATCTACGTCCGTTAGTACCACTAGAAGGTGGGCGTTTTGCGACCTCAGATCTAAACGATTTGTATCGCCGTGTTATCAACCGTAACAACCGTCTAAAGCGTCTATTAGAGCTAAGCGCGCCTGATATTATCGTACGTAATGAAAAACGTATGCTACAAGAATCAGTCGATGCGCTACTTGATAACGGTCGTCGCGGTCGTGCGATTACTGGTAGTAATAAGCGTCCATTAAAATCTTTGGCTGATATGATCAAAGGTAAGCAAGGCCGTTTCCGTCAAAACTTGCTTGGTAAACGTGTCGATTACTCAGGTCGTTCGGTCATCGTAGTAGGTCCAACGCTACGTCTACATCAGTGTGGTCTACCAAAGAAAATGGCACTTGAGCTGTTCAAGCCGTTTACTTATTCCAAACTATTGTCACATGGTATGGCAACCACGATTAAAGCGGCCAAAAAGATGGTCGAGCGTGAAGAGCCGCAAGTGTGGGATATGCTGGCCATGGTTATCCGTGAGCATCCAGTACTACTAAACCGTGCGCCAACGCTACACCGTTTGGGTTTACAAGCGTTCGAGCCAGTACTTATTGAAGGTAAAGCGATTCAGTTACATCCGCTCGTTTGTACTGCGTTTAACGCTGACTTTGATGGTGACCAAATGGCAGTACACGTGCCATTGACGCTAGAGGCACAGCTTGAATCACGTGCCTTGATGATGTCGACTAACAATATCTTGTCACCTGCAAATGGTGATCCAATTATTGTACCGTCGCAAGATGTAGTACTTGGTTTGTATTATATTAGCCGTTCATCAGTGAATGCTAAAGGCGAAGGCATGGTCTTTGCCACTGTTAATGAAGCCTTACGTGCGATTGGTTCAAATGACTTGCATGTGAATGCTAAGATAAAAGTACGTGTTACTGAAACGTATGTCGACGAAGAAGGCCACGAAACCAAAGAAGTTACCTTAAAAGATACAGTTGCCGGTCGTCTGCTTATCTGGAATATTATGCCAAAAGGTATGGTGTTTGATGAGTGCAACCAAGAGATGACGAAGAAAAATATCTCGCGTCTGATTAACTCTTGCTATCGTAAGATGGGCGCCAAAGGTAGTGTCATGTTTGCTGACCAATTGATGTACCTAGGTTTTGCTCAAGCAACCTTATCTGGTGTGTCAATTGGCTTGGATGACATGGTTATTCCACCTAGCAAAAAGCAGATTATTGAGACGGCAGAGGCAGAAGTACGCGAGATTGAAGATCAGTTTGAGCAAGGTTTTGTAACTGCTGGTGAGCGTTATAATAAAGTGGTCGATATTTGGTCACGTACCAATGACAAAGTTGCAAAAGCAATGATGGACAACTTGGCTACTGACAAAGTCATCAATGCTCAAGGTGAGGAAGAAGAGCAAAAATCCTTTAACTCAATTTACATCATGTCGGACTCAGGCGCTCGTGGTAGTGCCGCTCAGATTCGTCAGCTTGCTGGTATGCGTGGCTTGATGGCCAAACCGGATGGCTCAATTATTGAGACGCCAATTAAAGCCAACTTCCGTGAAGGCTTAACGGTACTACAGTACTTTATCTCTACTCACGGTGCGCGTAAAGGTCTAGCAGATACCGCATTGAAAACGGCTAACTCAGGTTATCTGACTCGTCGTTTGGTCGATGTTGCACAAGACTTGGTTATTACCACTGATGACTGTGGTACTGAGCAAGGCTTACTTATGACACCGCATATTCAAGGTGGTGAGATCATTGAAAAACTTGGTGAGCTCGTCTTGGGCCGTGTGACAGCACGTGATGTGACGTATAACAATGATGAAACAAAAGTATTGGTTCCAGCGGGTACGTTGATCGATGAGCAGTGGGTAAATATTCTCGATGAAAATGCAATCGATGATATTTGGGTGCGCTCAGTGATTACTTGTAATGTCGCTCATGGTGTTTGCTCTCAATGTTATGGTCGTGATTTGGCTCGTGGTCATAAAGTTAATATCGGTGAATCAGTGGGTGTTATGGCAGCGCAGTCTATCGGTGAGCCTGGTACTCAGCTAACCATGCGTACTTTCCACGTCGGCGGGGCGGCAAGCTCAGCATCTGTCGATAACAGCATCTCTGTGCGTAACGCAGGTCAAGCGCATTTTGAAAACATGAAAACGGTTGAACATACGGACGGTCACTTAGTCATCGTATCGCGTTCAGCTGAGATCGCCATTACTGATGATTTAGGTCGCGAGCGTGAGCGTTATAAAGTACCTTACGGTTCAAGTGTGTTGGTTAAGAACGAAGAGCAGGTTGATGGTGGTCAGACGATCGCTAAATGGGATCCGCATACGCATCCAATCATTACAGAATTTGCGGGTACAGCACGCTTTAGCGATATTACTGATGGTATGACTGCCACGGTAAAAGTTGATGACGCAACTGGTATGAGCTCGTTTGAAATTCTAGCTACTCGTGATCGTTCAAGTACGGCAAAAGATTTACGTCCTGCCATCATTTTGAATACTGATGAAGGCAAAGAAGTTGTTTACTTCTTACCTGCTGAAACGATTATTCGTGTTAGCGATGGTGAGAAAGTAGCCGCAGGTTCTATCTTAGGCCGTGTACCACAAGCAACTTCAGGTACAAAAGATATCACTGGTGGTCTACCACGTGTGGCTGACTTGTTTGAGGCGCGTCGTCCAAAAGATCACGCCATCATGGCAGAGATGACAGGTGTGGTTAGCTTTGGTAAAGAAACCAAAGGCAAAAATCGCTTTATTATTACCAATGAAGACGGCGAAGTACATGAAGAGCTAATCCCGAAATGGCGTCAGATCAACGTCTTTGAAAATGAGACGGTGGCACGTGGTGAGGTTATTGCTGATGGTCCACAAAACCCGCACGATATCTTACGTTTAAAAGGTCAAACGGCCCTTGCCAACTATATCGTTAACGAAGTACAGGATGTTTACCGCTTACAAGGTGTGAAGATCAACGACAAGCATATCGAAGTTATTATTCGTCAAATGCTACGTAAGGTTGAGATCACTGATGGTGGTGATTCAAGCCACTTTAAAGGTGATCAAGCTGAATATGCAGATCTTATCGCATTGAATGCAAAGCTTGCTGAGGAAGATAAATTCCCAGTACAGTATGAGCGTCAATTGCTTGGTATCACTAAAGCAAGTCTTGCAACCGAAAGCTTCATCTCAGCGGCATCGTTCCAAGAGACCACTCGTGTACTAACTGCTGCCGCTGTTACTGGTAAGGTAGATGAATTACGTGGTCTAAAAGAAAACGTGGTTGTTGGTCGACTGATCCCTGCAGGTACAGGTCTTGCGTATCACAAAACCCGCAAAGAAAAAGCGGAGCAAACGCTACAAGACAATGATATCAATGCAGCTTTTGATATGTCTGCTAGTACTGATAGTAAAGACTTTGCCAGTTTTGACGAGGCTTTTGCGCAAGAGCTTAATCAAGATAGCCAATCTTAATCATAGATGCTTAACATATCATTGTAATCAGAGTAAAAAAGCCAGCCATGTTGCTGGCTTTTTTATGGGCGTAAAAACTAAAAAACTAATAGTTTTATCAACCGATAAAATAGTACACTGCTAAAAGCAACTTTATGAGTCGCTCCTATTTTATTATTTATGAGGATAAACATATGGCAGGTAAAGGGCGTGTTGCCAAATACCAAGCTGATCGAACCAATCAAAAGCTGTATTTTTGTCGCCTGGCCTGTCAGGCAGCGGGCGATAGCAATGATAAACAGTTGTATCAAGCTCATTGTGAAACCGCTATTTTTCATTTGTACGGTACTTTTTTAGCGTTTATGCAAGAGCTTGCACAATTTTATAGTCTAGATATGTCAGCGCCAACTTTAGAAAGTATTGAGCTAGCACTTAAAGAACGTACTCAAATATCACCAGAGGTGCAGCGTTTGCAGCAATTGCAGCAGCAAGGGTTTTTGGCAAATGTAGAACGCGCTTATCAACGTTGTTTATATGCAGTATTGCCAGATCGGATTATCGACAAAGGCATCAATATAAATGACTTGGAGCAAGAACCGCGTGACCTCATTGTGAATGTAGTCACACTATCGAATCAGTGGCTACCTGATGAAGCGACTATACGTGAGTGGCGACAACAGTTTTTAGAACTGATCGAGCAATTACGTGCAGGCATGGTAGAGTTTTAAATAGATTATAAAAGTAGAGGGATGAGCTTTTGCAAAGCGGGCTATTGGTAAGCTTAGTAGAAGGGTTTAATATTTAGATATCCAACGTTAAAAAGCTTGCTCAATATTCATTGAACAAGCTTTTTAGTATTTTCATGATCAGCAAAACGACAACCAACTTATTCTGGCATAGGGGGCATACGTTTTGCTGGCGTTACTGATAATGGATTTTGAGGAACACTGTCGTTATTTCCACTTTCTTCTATTTCAATCGGTTCAGGAGCCTTACGCTGCTGCGGTTTAGGTGCCACTGGTTTCGCAACATTGTCAATCTTTTGGTTTTCATCATCAGGATCGACAATCCCATCATCAGTCATCTCTAGAATACGCTGTTGTTGCTTTTTGGATTTGGCACGATTGTTGATCGAAACCCATTGGTAAGGTTGATCTTTTAGTTGTACCTTCATAAAGTCCATCCATACTGGTAGCGCTGCGACGCCTCCATATTCACGTCGCCCTAATGTCGATGGTTGATCAAAGCCCATCCAGACCACAGTGGCACTGGTTGGATGAAACCCTGCAAACCAAGCGTCTTTGGCTTCATTGGTAGTGCCCGTTTTACCACCAATATCGCTACGACCCAAAGCTTTTGCACGTACCGCTGTACCGCGCTGCACAACATCGCGCAAAATATCAGCCATCTCAAAAGCAACTCTTGGCTTTAAGATACGCGGTGCTTGGCTTGCATGTAGGTATTGTACTGCAGGTGCTTTTAGACGATCTGCTTGTGGACTGGCATCATAGATACTTAAATTACTAGTATCGACTGCTTGCTCAGTTTCTTCTTCTAAATTATCAGTATTTACTAACTCATCATTAGAGTTGTCATCTTCGTCTTTAAGCGACTGATTATACTCTTCAACCAGTTTGGCATTAAGGCTGTCGACTTGTTCATTAAAACACAATGCGCACGCTTGCTGCGGATTTGCTTGAAACAACAATTTATTGTCATAATTGTAGATTTGTTCAATAAAATAAGGTTGAACACGGTGCCCGCCATTGGCGAAACTTGCATAAGCAGTGGCCATTTGTAACGGCGTTGCCTGTCCAGTACCAAGCGCTAACGATAAGGTCGTTGGTAGCTTTTCTTTATCCAGCCCAAACTGATCTAGTAAATTGCGTGTATCTGAGATGCCAATGGCTTGTAGCAAACGTATAGAGACTAAGTTGCGTGACAGGTATAGACCACGGCGCAAGGTAATGTCACCTAAAAAACGTTGATCGGAGTTTTTGGGTTTCCATTCACCTACTTGGATAGGGCGATCTGAAACAATACTATCTGAGCGATAGCCTTTTTCTAGGGCAGCTGTATAAACCAGTGGCTTAATCGTTGAACCTGGTTGACGCCAACCCTGCAGTGCACGATTAAACTTACTGTGATTAAAGTCAAAGCCGCCAACTAGGGCGTTGACTGCCCCTGTATCAGGATTTAGCGAAACCAGACTGCCTTGTACATCTGGTATCTGTGCCAGTTTCCAACCACCATTATTAGTCGGTACCAAGCGAATAATATCATTCTCATTCACAATTTGTTTAGCGTTACTTGGGTAATAGCCAATACGATTCGCTGAAAAATACTTACGTGCCCAGCTCATACCTGACCAGTTAACCGTAACGTTTTCACCAGATGGCATTGTGGCTTCAAAGCTACGTGAGTTAACTTTAGTGACTTTAGCTGGATACATACCGCCATAACGTCGAAAGTCTTCTAAAGGCTCATCATTTGCTTCTGCACCTCGCCAGCCATGGCGATGATCATAGGCTATTAGCCCTTTCGATATAGCTGCTTCAGCCGCTTGTTGTGCCTCACTATCGACAGTAAGGCGAACGCGCCAGCCTCCGTTAACCACTTGTTCACCATAGCGATTGACCAAGGCATAACGTGTCATTTCTGCCAGATAAGGCATGTTGACATCAAGCTTTTCTTGATAAAGTTTTAGACCGATAGGGGCACTTATAGCTTCGCTATGCTCAGCATCACTGATATAACCAAGCTCATGCATGCGACCAATAATCCAGTTACGGCGGGTGAGTGCACGATCAGGGTTGGCGACAGGATTATACTTTGATGGCGCTTTAGGTAAGCCTGCCAGCATAGCCATTTCAGCAACGGTCAGACTCTCCAAAGACTTACTATAATATTTTTTGGCTGCTGCACGTATACCGTATGCACCTTCTCCAAGATAAATTTTGTTGACATATAACGTCAGGATATCATTTTTACTCAGCTCATCTTCCATTTTACGCGCTAAAAACAGTTCGGTTAACTTTCTGTTTAAAGTACGCTCAGGGCTTAAAAAGTAATTTTTGGCGACCTGCATAGTAATAGTAGAGCCACCTGTCTGACCTTCATCGTCAGTGACCGCTTCGGTAACAGCGCGACCAAGACCTTTAATACTAATACCACTATGTTGAAAGAACGATGAGTCTTCAGCAGCCAAAAAGGCATTGGTCAAATTTTTAGGAATTTCTTCAAAGGTAACTGGAAGCGATAAGCGATTACCATATTGGCCAATAAGCTTGTCATCACTACTATATATTTGCAGGGGCATCTCAAGGCTGGCTGTTTTTATTTCTTGAGTACTGGGTAAGGTTGGCGACAAATACATAGCCATACCGTAGAAGCCAATTGGCACAGTTAATGCAAGGATAATTGCAAGTGCCAGACAGGCAATAACAATCCCCACCAAAAAGTGAACGAGGCGAGCAGTAGCGTTTCTTTTGGTCATAATCAGGCTTATCAAATAAAATTTGCAACAAATATCTCATTATACAGTGAAGAAAACAGACAGGTCATCCTAAAAGTGTAATTTATCCAAACTGAACCGTTAAATGCTTGAATATGTCTGTTAAGTAAAGTATTGTAGTAAATTATTACTGATAACTATCAGAATGTAACTATATATAAGGTAAAACGTCTGTGAGGCTACTTTCTTCTAAGAATCGGCATTTGGTCGGGATAGATATCTGTGCTACCTCCGTAAAGCTAGTTGATATACGACGTCAGCAAGGAATATTTCACCTTAAGTCATATGGAGTTGAGGGGCTGCTACCCGGTACAGTCGTCGATAAACTTATTGTAGATACTGAAGCGGTTGGTGACGCTATCGCTCGTTTGACAAAACGTTGCCAAACGACAAGTGGCAATGGTGCTACAGCTGTCACAGGTTCAGCAGTCATTACCAAGATTATTGATATGGATCGAGGGCTGAGCGATATCGAACGTGAAGCTCAAATACGTTTGGACGCTGATCAGTATATTCCTTACCCACTAGAAGAAGTCAATCTAGACTTTGAAGTACTAGGCCCCTCATTAGTTGATGACAATTTGGTTCAAGTACTACTCGCCGCCTCTAGATCAGAAAATGTTGATCAGCGTGTTGATGCGTTAACTTTCGGTGGCCTAAAAACCAAAATTATGGATATTGAGTCGCACGCGATAGAGCGGGCTTTTGGATTGATGGCAGATAACTTGCCTAATATGCCAGAGCTGGTTGCACTGGTTGATATCGGACACAATCAGACCACCTTATACGTCGCAAAAAATGGTGAATTTGTTTATAGCCGTGAGCAATTATTTGGCGGGTCACAACTAACAGAGGCGATTCAAGATCGCTACGGTTTGTCATTTGAAGAAGCGACGGTCAATAAACGTGAGCGCGCCCTACCTGATGATTATTATCCAGAAATTCTAACGCCCTTTATCGAAAGTACTATCCAGCAAATCACACGCTCTTTGCAGTTTTATTTTTCGTCTAGCCAATACAATAGTATTGATCATGTACTGCTCGCTGGCGGTAGTAGCTCTATTCCAGGTCTGTCAAGTATGGTAGAGCAAAAGCTTGATGTGCCGGTGACGGTAGCTAACCCTTTTATCAACATGACCATAGACCCCTATATAGACAATGAGCAATTAGAAGCTGATGCCCCAAGCTTGCTAGCTGCCTGTGGCCTTGCGTTAAGGAGCTTTGACTAATGGCTCGTATCAACCTATTGCCATGGCGGCAAGAAGAACGCGAACGTAGTAACAAAGAGTTTATTACCTTAGTAGTCGCAGTGACTTTGCTGGCGTTATTGTCTGCATTTGCAGCATGGAGTTATTTTAATAACGAGCTTGAAGAACAGCGTGATGCCAATACTCTCATCGAGCAAGAGAATGTACGCTTGGACAAGGTGCTAACCGAAATTGATAGCTTAGAGCAGCGCCGAGAAGAAATTATCTCACGGATGCAAGTGATTCAGGACTTGCAAGGTCGACGTCCAGTACCAGTTCGTTTATGGGACGATATCGCTAAAGCCATACCTTCTGCGCTTTACCTCAATAATCTAAAACGAGAAGGGGAGCTTCTAACTTTAACAGGTCTTGCAGACAATCCAAATGTGGTATCAAGCTTAATCCGTAATTTAGATAGTAGTGAATGGATGGGTAACTCTGCCGTACGCAATATTCAGCAAAATATTACTGCTTATCAGCCAACCATTGCATCAAATGAAACTATCAACTCCGGCGAGAAGTCTCGTCCTATCTATCCTGAAGACAGTTATGTACAGTTTGTTGTCACAACGCAAGTTCAGTCAGAAAGCACCAATAATGATGAGGGCGCAGAGTCTGGAGGTGGGTTGTGAAACTTATCCGTAAAAAAACGTTAATTAAGACTAAAAAGACTGCAGTAAGTAGCAAGAAGCAGTTTAATTTCAACGAGTTTCGCCGCAGCTTTGAGTCTTTAGATACAGAAAACTATGGCAGTTGGCCGACACCCGTTAAAGTGACGGTACTTGCATTTATCGTTGCGTTTATTGCAGCGCTAGCTTGGGCACTACCTATCAGTAGCAAGATTGATGAGATCACTGCTGCCGAAAGCGAGCAACAAACGTTACTTGATAGTTATCGTCAAAAAGAGTCACGAGCACGGCATCTAGAAGCTTACAAAGCTCAAGTAATCCAGATGGAAACTGAATTCAATACCTTACTTGATCAGTTACCTAAAGATACCCGTGTATCGGAGCTGGTAGAGGGTATCAATATGACGGGTGTCGGTAGCAACATTCGCTTTCAAGATATTTCAGTAGAGCCTGAAATAGAAAACGAGTTTTTCATTGAGCAGCCGATTCGCATCGCAGCTTTAGGTGAATATCATCAGTTTGGTAGCTTTATTAGTGGTCTTGCAGCGTTACCACGCATCATTACCATGCATGATTTCGAAGTTAGCAATCCGCAACCGACATTAGAGGCTATACCGGAGTTAAATCTAGTGCTACAAACCAAAACTTATCGATCAAAAGAAGTGGTGGATGAAGTAACCACGTCAGCTACTGACGATACTGCAGAGGCCAACTAGTATGGATATTAGAAAATTCCCAGCCCTGTTTATGTTAAGTATTGCAGCCATATCGTTGACTGGCTGTACCGATCGGATTGGTATGGCAGGTCAGGCAATGAGTGAGATTCGCAACTCGCCTTCGCAGCCAATCGAGCCGCCGCCAGAAGCCAAATTGGTAGAAGATTTTGTATATAGTGCAAGTTTAGTGCGTAGCCCGTTCCTGCCGCCAAGTCTCATCAACGTGCAGGGGCCAAATATACCATCGGATGGTGTGCGTCCTGATATTACACGAATCAAACAGCCACTTGAGCAGTACGATATTGCACAGCTTACTTTTCGTGGCATATTGATCTCTCCTGAAGGTCAACAGTATGCATTGGTTCAACGTCCAGATGGTTCGGTCGCTAACGTTAAAGTAGGTGATTATCTTGGACCAAACGACGGCCGTATTGTTGAAATCACGCCGACCCAGATTAATTTGATTGAAATTGTGCCAGATAGCCGCGCTGGGTTCATTGAAAGACCTCAGTCGTTGGTCTCACCTATAAATTAAGTTGGCAGATTTTTTGAGGAATAAGTAATGACAGTACGCAATAATAGGGTAATGGCAATGAGTAACCGTATGTCTTCTGCCTTTGCAATACCTGCGTTGGCGATTAGTATGATTGCTATTAGTAGTACAGCTTATGCAGTGGAACGCATCGACAATGTCTCTGTGGTACAGACCGCACCTGCGGTAACCCAGCTGCGTTTAGGATTTAATGGCGCGCCAGTACTGCCTGCCGCTTATCAGCTTGATGATCCTAGTCGCTTAGTTCTAGATTTTGAACAAGTGCAAAATGGTTTGGTCAGCCGATTTAGCAATTACAATATTGGTATGGTCAATGATGTCACAACATTGAGTAACGATAGTACCACACGTTTGATTGTGGGATTAAAGCAGAGTGGGGACTATACGACTGCTGTTGATGGCAATGATTTACTCCTGACTATTACTGATCCAAATCGTATAGTTCCTAATAGTCAAACCGTAACGACTGTACCTGTTACTACAGCCTCTAGAGCTTTATCAAAACCAAATACTACTATTGTTAATGACGATGCGCTGACCACGACAGCGATTGTGACGCCTATCGTCGAGACCAGTAGTGCTGGGGTTACCCCTGTCGTTACCGGCTCAGAAGCCATTAAGGTACAAGCGCCTACTGACACGATGGTTGTTCGCGTTAACCCATTATTAGATCCTAGGCTGGCGTCCTCGCAAGTAAGCCAGCAATATAGTTACGACGGTCTGAGTGCCTTGAATTTTACGGCGGAGAGTAATGGTGGCGGTAATGTCAGTATTGTGCTCGCCAATGAGGCCATTCCAGTTGATGTACAGCGCCAAGGTAACAAGCTATTAGTACGTATGACTGGTAGCACCGTGCCTCGAAATTTATTACGTCGTTTAAATATTAACAGTGGTCTTGTAGATAGTGTTGATACCAAAAATCAAGGTCAAAGCGGTGTTATTACGATTAACATGACAGGTGACTATGAGTATCAAGCGTATCAGTCAGGCAATCAGCTAAATATCAGTATTAGCAAACCTGAATTATTGCGTGAACCGACGCTTGAAGAAAAGGTCTATAGTGGTGAAGCACTATCTATGGAGTTTCAAGACGTTGAGATTCGTAGCGTACTAGATATCTTAGCGCAGTTTACTGATATGAACATTGTTGCTAGTGACTCTGTTAGTGGCAATATTACACTCCGTCTTATCAATGTGCCTTGGGATCAAGCCCTAGATATTATTCTAAAAAGCAAAAACTTAGATAAGCGTGAAAATGGTAACGTTATACTGATTGCACCTTCAATTGAGCTTGCAGCACAAGAAGCGCAAGAGCTTGAAGCTCAGCAAGCCGTCGAATCCTATGCGCCATTACGTACTGAGTATATACGTTTGAGCTATGCTAAAGCACAAGATGTGTTCAACCTTATCTCTCAGGGGAGTGGTCCGTCTGGCGGTAGTTCAAACAGTAGTCGCGTAGAAGATAGCAATAGCCTATTGTCCAATCGCGGTACGGTAACGATTGATGAACGTACCAATATGTTAATCGTCAAAGATGTGGCTGATAGTATTGAAAATATTCATAGGCTTATTAGTAAAATCGATATTCCAGTACGTCAAGTGATGATCGAAGCGCGTATTGTGAGTGCCTCTGATAGTTTTAGTAAAGAAATCGGTGTACGCTGGGGTATCTTATCCAATGGCGCAGCCAATAACCGCAACCTACTGGTCGGTGGTAGTAATCAAACCTTGTGGGATTTAAAAGATTTTGATGTTGAGACAACAACAGTCAATGGACAGACCGTCTCTTATCCTTCCTACGATATCAGTCGCCCTGACAATCTAAACGTTGATTTGGGAGTGGCGAATCCTGCGGGAAGTATTGCTTTTGGTCTACTGGCTATGTCAGATATCATGCTAGATCTAGAGCTGTCAGCATTACAAGCAGACAATCGCGGTGAAGTTATTTCTACTCCTAAGATCTTAACCGCTGATAAACAAACCGCCAAGGTTTCATCTGGTACACAAATTCCTTATCAAGAAGCATCAGCTAGTGGAGCCACCTCTACCAGCTTTAAAGAAGCAGCGTTGAGCTTGGAGGCAACCCCAAATATTACACCTGATGGTAAGATTGGCCTACAGTTAATGATTACCAATGGCACGCCAACTATCATCAATAATCAAGTTGCTATTGCAGAAGACTCTATCTCGACCAACGTGATTGTAGAAGATGGACAAACCATCGTACTTGGTGGTGTTTTCAAAAACCGTGTCTCTAATGGCGTGGATAAAGTGCCATTCTTAGGTGATCTGCCTTATATTGGTCGCGCATTCCGTAAAGATGTCCGTAGCAACGCAAAAGAAGAGCTGCTTATTTTTGTCACACCAAAACTCATTAACGACGGTATTAGCCGTTTGGATTAAATCTGTTTTGTTCATAGGTCACAAGCCATAAAAAAGCGAGCCCAAGTGCTTGCTTTTTTATGGTCTATCATTTAATAAAATCTAATTTTACTGATAATAAACTCAGCTCATTACTAGCCAGAATAACGATGACGTTGTATGATAGTTAATTTATCTGAGTGAGTGCTATGTTGGAGGAATTGCCATCGGTATTCTTAGTTGGGCCGATGGGAGCGGGTAAGACCACTATTGGCCGGTTGCTTGCTAAGCAGCTAGGACGAGAGTTTATGGACAGTGACTGGTATATCGAGTCACAAACAGGTGCCGATATTGCTTGGATATTTGCAAAAGAAGGCGAGGTGGGGTTTCGAGCACGTGAGACACGAGCAATTGACGAGTTGACTCAGCGTCAGCATATCGTCCTTGCAACAGGTGGCGGCGCTGTCATGAGCGCTGACAATCGAAAGTTTCTGCATCAGCGCGGTATCGTGGTTTATTTGAACGCACCCGTAGAGGTACAAATGGCTCGCACTGCTAAAGACAAGTCGCGCCCATTATTGCAACAACCCAATCCCAGAAAAATACTACAAGATTTGTATAGCACTCGCGATCCATTGTATCGACAAGTGGCACACATTGTATTGCCAACTGGTCATACCTATCCTCGTCATATGGTTAATCAGTTATTACAGCAGTTGAAGACTTTTTTGGTGGCTGCAAGCACAGATTTAGAGTCAACAACACTAAAAGAGCAGGTAACAACCGATATCCAAACACAAGACACAGACGACAAAATACAAACGTCTTCAACGCCAAAGCCGCTTATAGATTAAAAATGCTTTATGCCATCTGGTAATGAGCCACAAATGGACATATCAAATATAGGAAATTTTATGGCAGCGCCACTATTTAACGCAAAGTTGACCGTTCATACTCAAAGCCATGATTATCCGATAGCTATTGTCGAGCAGTGCGATATGGCCACAAGCATTGTGCCTTATATTAATGGTCAGCAAGTATTGATTGTGACTAATGATACCGTTGCGCCTTTATATTTGCAGCGGTTGCAAGAGCAGTTAGCAGAATCATTTACCGTCGCTGTCTGCGTACTTCCTGATGGTGAGCAATATAAAAACCAAGATAGCATCAATCAAATTTATGATGCCTTGATGGCTCAGCATTTTAATCGTGATGTAACCTTAGTTGCTCTTGGGGGCGGTGTCATCGGTGATATGACTGGGTTTGCAGCAGCAAGTTTTATGCGCGGCGTGGATTTTATTCAAATCCCGACCACCTTATTGTCGCAAGTAGATTCAAGTGTTGGCGGCAAAACTGGTATCAATCATGCGCAAGGTAAAAACATGATTGGCGCTTTTTGGCAGCCGAAAATGGTGCTGGCTGATATGAGCACCCTCAAAACTTTACCTGCGCGTGAACTATCGGCAGGATTGGCTGAAGTCATCAAATATGCGTTGATCATGGATATTGAGTTTTTAGAGTGGCTTGAAACAAATCTACCTGCCATGATGCAACTGGATCTGGCAGTACTTGGAGCGGCTGTAAAGCGTTGTTGTGAGTATAAAGCGGCCGTAGTGGCGCAAGATGAAAGAGAAGCTGGTATGCGAGCGTTGCTCAATTTTGGTCATACTTTCGGCCATGTGATTGAGACTCACGAAGGTTACGGTAGTTGGCTCCATGGCGAAGCTGTTGCCGCTGGTATGGTGCAAGCGGCTCAGCTATCACAAATGATGGGCTGGCTAGGTGAAGCTGATGTGGCGCGGATCAAGCGTGTATTGATACTTGCTAACTTACCAATTGACCCACCACCTATCAATGTCGATACGGCTTTAGAGCTTATGGGGCATGATAAAAAGGTGAAAGGCGGACAAATTCGTCTAATTTTGTTAAAATCAATAGGACAAGCGGTGTTAACAGATGATTTTGATACGCAGCTACTTAACGATGTTTTATCATAGACTATACTTATCACTATAACATGAGTCGTTAGATAGCTGAGTCGCTATAGTTTACTAACATGCTTCACCCTATTTTCCCCAAGGAAACACCCATGGTCTCATCGAGCTCAACGACTCGTTCAAAACATACGTCATATCGCAGGCAGGCTTTAATGTGGCTGATGATGACTTTGCTTTTAGGGGTCTTGACCGCCCTGCTTTGGATGTTTAGTCAGACTCCCGCTATCGGTGCCAAAATTGAAAACGCGCCAATAGCAGCGCCAGAAGCCCTCAGTACTGAGCTGGCACAACCCTTGTCTGTTGAAGCGTTACATGAGCTTGATAATGACGTTCAACCGATCAACTTTGAAGATACCATCCGTGATTTGCGCAACTATCCTGATGAGTTTAAAGACAAGCGTTATTTGCTAGCCAATAAAGGTAAATGGACTGTACAAGTCATGAACGTAGCAGAGAACGAAGTCATTACCAGTTATCTGGAAGGCCGTGATGATCGTAAGAGGTTTTCATACTTTCGTTACCGTGATGATAATAATCAACTGCGTTATATGCTGACTTATGGACTAATGAGTAGTCCGCAAGAAGCAGTAGGCGCAGCTAAATTGGTTGATTTTGGATTACCAGCTGACGTACGTGTGCTGCCAGAAGAGATCAGCCGTTATGTCGGTATCGTCGACAATTATGAGCGTCCTGGATCCATCAAAGACTTAAGTACGAGACGTTCAAGATCTGTCAGATTGCAGCCGACTGAACGTGAGGTACCAGCTCGCAAGGCAGATGAAGGCTTGGCAAGCAATGAAGCTGGGAATGGTAATCAAACGGCAAACAATGGCACTGTTGAGAGCATTCGTCAATCAGAGGATACCTCTGCAACGTTGGCAGTGAACGAAGAGCGTACTGTGATTACCGAAGATGAAGGCCGTGCCTCATCAACCACCGCTAAAAAAGAAGATAATGCGCGTAGTTCTGGGTCGGAAGACAAAAGCTTACCAGTGGTTCCTACGCCAAAACCGCCAACTGCGCCAGACAGCAGTGAGAAAAACAGCTCAAGTTCAGCCTCAGCTAATAAAAGCGCCAGTAACGAAACCGTGAAAAACCCAAATGCTGGGTCGGCAAAAAACGATAGCGCTGGAGTAGCTAAAAACAAAGACGATAGCATCAAAGAGCTCATCGAAGAAAAAACTGACTAGCACTTTACCAGCTGATTAGCGCTGCCTTTATCGCTAGTTGCTGTGCCTGCAAGACGTAAGTTTTGCAGGCTTTTTCATGCCGATTTACTAAATGGTTTACTAAGTAGCATCGGAGAGCCGCTATGCTTTTGAAAACTGGTTACCAGTAATCGTTCAATCATGAGTATAAGCCCTTTTAAAATCATAAGAGTTTAAAGAAAAGAAAAAATAACTCAGCAGTATTTTATGAAGATTTTAATATAGCTAATTACGTGTTCTAATACTAAAAGTTTGAAAAAACTCTCGATACCATAATTAAATGAATTAATAAAAAAGACTAGATTTTTCTATAATCATTAACTAATATGAATATGGGTGACACTTTGTAGAGTTACTGTAAAGCAGCTATTTCGGTTGGCCTCTGTTTCATGCTGTTGTTGCAAGCTTTTATGGTAGCGTCGTCGCTTCAAGCGTATTGACTGACCATTTGCATTAAGTTTATTAAGAATGGTAGTACAAATCCTCTTATCCTCTTCCTTCCTAGGGTTGTTAAGACGCTTGAATGTAAAGTGTCTGATATTCAAACTCAATTGAAAACCGTGTTATCAGGCTTTCAGTCAGTTGTTGATCGATATATGTGTCATATTGATGCTTATAACTAAAAGCTTTAAATAGCTGCCAAGCAAAGAACAACGTGCTAATACTTTAACGATTAGCTTTTTATCGACGCTCTTATCTTGCTTCTATTAATGCTTAGCAGCCGTCTATTTAGTGGTCTGTCTTAAATAAATGCGACAGTGATGAGTATTTTGTCACTTTCAACGCGCTAAAACCTATTGTTAATCGCATCATTTATTTATCCGGAAATATGAGTATTTATCATTAACCCGTTCTGCCTACGGCATTTTGCCTATGTTCTGCATTGGATACATAGGCTGCCCGTTCACTTAAAAGGACTAGCCATGTCAATGATTTCCTCCCATACGCATTTGGCCACGCCAGATGACTTCTCTGATAACTGTGGTTTTGGTTTGATTGCTCATATTGAGGGTCAAGCCAGCCACAATCTGGTAAAGACTGCTATTCATAGCTTAAGTTGTATGACCCATCGCGGTGGTGTTGCTGCCGATGGTAGAACTGGTGATGGTTGTGGTCTATTGTTAGCAACGCCTACGGAGTTCTTTCAGCAGATTGCCACTGA
The DNA here is from genome assembly GCF_052259005.1 of Psychrobacter sp. 1Y10. NCBI lineage: Bacteria > Pseudomonadati > Pseudomonadota > Gammaproteobacteria > Moraxellales > Moraxellaceae > Psychrobacter > Psychrobacter sp. 1Y10. Next base: position 26,838 of record NZ_JBQQES010000014.1, read on the forward strand.
GCAGCAGCTTGTACTTAATGACAATTTTGCTGTCGGTATGGTCTTTGTTAACGTAGATAATGATAAAGCTCAGTATAGTCAACAAATACTCTCCGAAGAGATCACTGCGCAAGGCCTAGATGTAGTAGGCTGGCGTGATGTACCACTCGACTTAAGTATCGTCGGTGAGATTGGCCGTGAGACATTACCTGATTTTAAGCAAGTGTTTGTCAATGCACCTGATGATCTGGTCGCAGATGATTTTAACCGTAAGTTGTTTGTCGCTCGTAAAAAAGCAGAGCAGCGCTTGGCTGATGACGAGCTGTTTTATGTGTGCTCATTAAGTTGCCAAACTATCATTTATAAAGGGTTGGTAATGCCCTCAGATCTGCCAGCGTTCTTTCTAGACTTACAAGATGAGCGTTTGGCGTCCCATATTGTCGTTTTCCATCAGCGCTTTTCAACCAACACCCTGCCGCGTTGGCCACTCGCGCAGCCATTTCGCTATCTTGCCCACAATGGCGAGCTTAACACCATTACGGGTAACCGTAATTGGTCAGAAGCACGTACGCCAAAGCTAAAATCAGAAAAGTTGCCGAACCTGAATGAGTTGTCGCCATTAGTCAACCGTACAGGTTCAGACTCATCAAGCTTAGACAATATGCTTGAGGTGCTGATGTCAGGCGGTATGAATCTGTTTCATGCCATGTCGATACTTGTGCCACCAGCTTGGCAAAATGTCGATAGCATGGATATGGACTTGCGTGCATTTTATGAGTTTTATTCGCAGCATATGGAAGCGTGGGATGGGCCAGCAGGTCTGGTGATTCAAGATGGGCGCTATGCGGTCTGTATGCTCGATCGTAATGGTCTGCGACCCTCACGTTGGGTGACGACTAAGAATGGCTATATCACGGTGGCCTCTGAAGTGGGCGTTTGGGATTATGATCCTAAAGATGTATTAGCAAAAGGACGCGTAGGCCCAGGTCAGATGCTGGTTATCGATACATTGACTGGTCAAATCTTAGATACTAAAGCCATTGCCACCTTACTTAAAAAGGCTCATCCTTATCGCAAGTGGCTGCGTGAAGAAGCGAAACGTATCCGCGATGATGAGCGTTTAGAAGAAGAGCTAGCAGCGCAAGCATGCCGCGGTGATAAGTTAAAAGCTCTGCAAAAAATGTATCACATTACCAATGAAGAGCGTACTGAAATCATTCGTCCCAATGCCGAAAATGGTCAAGAGCCAGTCGGTTCGATGGGTGATGATACGCCAATGGCGGTGTTATCGCAGCAAATTCGCCATGTTGGAGATTTCTTTCGTCAGCAGTTTGCACAAGTAACCAACCCGCCGATTGATCCCCTGCGTGAGTCAATCGTCATGTCGCTGCAAACGTGTCTTGGTGCTCAAACCAACGTATTTGCGCCATCAGAAAAAGACGCGCATCGCATTATCTTATCGTCGCCAGTATTATCAGCCAGCAAAATGCGGCAGCTTGAAACCTTGGATGATCTAGCGTTTCAGATGGCACGTATTGATCTAAACTATGATCGTACGCTAGAGCTGTCTGAGGCTATCAAAGCTATTTGCGAAGAAGTGGCACGCGCTATCCGTGCTGGTCATACCTTGATTGTATTGTCCGATAAAAATATCGCTGCAGATAAAGTACCAGCGAACGCCATTATGGTAACTGGTGCGGTGCATCATTACTTGATTGCTCAAGGTATCCGTACTGATGCCAACTTAATCATCGAGACTGGTCTGGCACGTGACTCACATCAAGTAGCAGTATTGATAGGCTTTGGGGCAACCTGCGTTTATCCATACCTAGCCTATGATGTCATTGATGATTTGGTCGCAACAGGGGAGTTGCTTGGCGATCCGATTCAAGCACGGGTTAACTTTCGAAAAGGCTTGGATAAAGGTTTACTAAAAATATTATCAAAAATGGGCATCTCTACCATTGTCTCTTATCGCGGCGCACAATTATTTGAAGCCGTTGGTCTTTCAGAGGAGGTAGTGGGCTTATGCTTTAAAGGCGTACAAAGCCGTATTAAGGGAGCTACCTTTACCGATCTGGCAGCAGACCAAGCGCAATTGGCGGCCAATGCTTTTAAACGTCGCGCGCCACTGGATCAAGGGGGTTTACTAAAATTCGTCTTCAATAAAGAATATCACGCCTTTAATCCTGATGTGATTAATAGCTTACATACGGCCGTACGTACGGGCGATTATGACAATTATCGTAATTATGCCGATTTGGTCAATAGCCGTCCGGTTGCAACCTTACGTGATTTGTTGCAACTTAAAACGGATAACAGTATCGATGTCAATAAAGTTGAAGATACAGCAAAGATTTTGGCGCGTTTTGACTCGGCTGGTATGTCGCTTGGCGCGCTATCACCCGAGGCGCATGAATCAATCGCTATGGCGATGAATACCATTGGCGGACGCTCAAATTCAGGGGAGGGCGGTGAAGATCCTACTCGTTATGGTACCCTACGCAACTCAAAAATCAAACAAGTCGCCTCTGGTCGTTTTGGGGTCACGCCTGCCTATTTGCGTTCAGCAGAAGTCATGCAAATTAAAGTTGCGCAAGGTGCAAAACCTGGCGAGGGTGGTCAGCTGCCAGGCGGAAAGGTCAATGCTTTGATTGCCCGCCTGCGTTACTCTGTGCCTGGAGTGACACTCATCTCACCGCCGCCGCATCATGATATTTATTCTATCGAAGATCTTGCCCAGCTTATTTTTGATTTAAAACAAGTCAATCCAGATGCCTTAGTCTCAGTTAAATTAGTTTCGCGTCCAGGCGTTGGTACCATTGCGACAGGTGTAGCAAAAGCTTATGCCGATTTGATTACCATCTCAGGGTATGATGGCGGTACCGCAGCCTCGCCACTGTCCTCTATTCACCATGCAGGCTCGCCATGGGAGCTAGGGTTAGCTGAGACGCATCAGTCGCTACGCGTCAATGGTCTGCGCGATAAAGTACGCGTGCAAACTGATGGTGGCCTCAAAACAGGCCTTGATGTGGTCAAAGCCGCTATTCTTGGAGCAGAAAGCTTTGGTTTTGGTACCACACCGATGATTGCAGTTGGCTGTAAGTACTTGCGAATTTGTCATCTTAATAACTGTCCGACAGGGGTTGCCACGCAAAAAGCTAAGCTGCGTGACGAGCACTTTATTGGTGAAGCTGAGATGCTTATCAATTTTTTCAAATTTGTGGCCACTGAAACGCGCGAATGGCTCGCCGCTCTTGGCGTACGTAGCATGGAAGAGCTGGTCGGGCGTACAGATTTGCTTGACGTATTAGAGGGCAATACTGACAAACAGCGTCATCTTGACTTGACGCCGTTACTATTTAGTCATCCTGCCAGTAGTGGCAAAGCGCAAACTTGTCAGGTTGAGCGTAATGAGCCGTTCGATAAAGGCTTACTGGCTGAGCAGATGATTAGTGATATGCTGATTAATATCCGTAAAGGTAGTGGTGGTGATTATAGCTATTATGTCGGCAACTGTGATCGCTCTATTGGCGCCCGTATCTCCGGTGAGATTGCACAAGTCTGGGGCAATCTTGGCATGAGTGACATGCCTATTAAGCTGCATCTAACAGGTACTGCAGGGCAAAGCTTAGGCGTTTGGAATGCAGGCGGCTTGCATATTGAGCTTGAAGGTGATGCCAACGATTACGTCGGTAAAGGCATGGCAGGCGGCGAGATTGTGATTTATCCGCCAAAAGACTCAAACTTTAGCGCACAAGAAACCGCTATTATCGGCAATACGTGTCTGTATGGTGCGACAGGTGGCAAGCTCTATGCAGCAGGCACAGCAGGTGAGCGTTTTGGGGTACGTAACTCTGGCGCTCATGCCGTCATCGAAGGCACGGGCGATCATTGCTGCGAATATATGACAGGCGGTATCGTCACGATTCTTGGTCGTACAGGACTTAATTTCGGAGCGGGTATGACAGGCGGGTTTGCTTATGTACTTGATATGGATGGCGACTTTTTTGATCGCTGCAATCATGAGCTGATTGACCTAAACCGTATCTCAAGTGAACAGACTGAAGAACATCGTATCCATTTGCAGCAGGTTATTGAAGTACACGTGGAGAAGACAGGTAGTGCGTGGGGTCAGACAATATTGGCTGACTTTGAACACTATGTTCGTAAGGTGTATTTGGTTAAACCCAAAGCGGCGAATATTGCAACACTGCTTAAAACCACCACAGCCGATCCACAGTAATTTGCTGTTTATTGATCTGCTAAGGTTTAAGTAAACATTTAAGAGATTACCTCTCACTGCGCTAATATTGTAGGTAGGTAAGTGACAGTATCGCTAGGTCTCTTGACCTAATATAAATGGTATATGCCAACTGTCACTACCCACTATAGAAGAGCCCCATATAGAAGAGTAAGTCATTATGGCAAAACGCTTAGATAATAGTTTTCAGTTTTTAGAAGTACCACGGGTTGAGCCGAATAAAAAAGACATTGCGACGCGCTCAACAGAGTTTGTCGAAATTTACAAACCATTTGAGAGTGAGTCGGTGGCCGAGCAGTCCCATCGTTGTCTTGAATGCGGCAACCCCTACTGTGAGTGGAAATGTCCAGTACACAATTACATCCCTAATTGGCTTAAACTTGCCACCGAAGGGCAGATATTCCAAGCGGCAGAATTGTGTCATCGTACTAACACTTTGCCAGAGGTCTGCGGGCGCGTCTGTCCACAAGACCGCTTATGCGAAGGTGCCTGTACATTGAATGATGGTTTTGGCGCTGTGACTATCGGTAATGTCGAAAAGTACATTAACGATACCGCCTTTGCGCTTGGCTGGCGTCCAGATATGTCAGATGTCGTCTGGACAGATAAAAAGGTTGCCATTATTGGTGCAGGCCCTGCTGGTCTTGGCTGTGCCGACATTTTGGTAAGAAATGGTGTCAAACCAGTCGTCTTTGACAAACGCCCTGAGATTGGCGGCTTACTGACCTTTGGTATTCCAGAGTTTAAGATGGAAAAAGACGTCATGCGCAACCGCCGTGTTATTTTTGAAGGTATGGGTATCGAGTTTCGCCTTGAGACAGAAATCGGAACTGATGTCAGTATTGATGAGCTGTTGAGTGATTATGATGCGGTATTTATGGGTATGGGTACATACACTTATATGCGTGGCGGCTTCGCTGGTGAGGAGCTGGACGGTGTCTATGATGCACTAGATTATCTCATTGCCAACGTCAACCGTTGTAACGACTGGGAAAAAGATGCCGACGAATATATCGACCTAAAAGGCAAAAAAGTCGTCATATTAGGCGGCGGTGATACGGCTATGGACTGTAATCGCACCAGTATCCGTCAGGGTGCAGAGCAGGTCGTCTGTGCCTATCGCCGCGATGAAGAAAACATGCCCGGCTCGCGTCGTGAGGTCGTTAATGCGCGTGAAGAAGGGGTTGAGTTTTTGTTTAACCGCCAACCAACCGAAATCATCGGCTTAAATGGTAAAGTGAACGCGGTAAAAGTTGTCACTACGCATCTGGGTGCACCAGACAATCGTGGTCGCCGTCGCCCAGAGCCGATTCCTAACTCTGAAGAGATTATTCCTTGCGATGCGGTCATCATGGCCTTTGGCTTCCGTCCTAGTCCTATGGAGTGGTTTGAGACGCAGCAAGTGGCGCTAGACCCTACAGGACGCGTCGTCGCTTTAGAAGAGCAAACCTATAAGTACCAAACGCAAAATCCTAAGATTTTTGCTGGAGGTGATATGGTACGCGGTTCTGATTTGGTCGTGACCGCCATCTGGGATGGTCGCCAAGCGGCTGAAGGTATTTTGGACTACTTAGAAGTATAGTGTTTAAAGCAAGTGCTCTCTTTAAAAATGCGATAAGTATTGAAGAGTGAGTACATCAGTTTTGTCTATTTTGTACTCGCGCGCTTTGACCTTTAACGTCTTTTGTCTTTTAATAGATGAAAGGCGTTATTTTTTGCTGGTGAGTGAATAGTTATAGTTAATTCACTCCAAAAATGTTATGGCAAAGCTGATATAAATTTTTGTAGCCTCTGTCTGCGCAGGCACAGCAAGCAAGAAAATTTCTAACGGCTTTGCCTACAGATAAAATACATGACACTTTTAGTTAGTATTGGCTATATTAAATAGTAGCTGTCCGATTAATGGCTACGTAGTCAATCATCATCTAATAAGTGCTGTCTATTGATGTTTTTCATTATTGTTATATTTTCTATTTTATAAAAAGAGTGATTCCAAGTGAAACCGACCTTTTGGCAACGATTTACCGCCCCACTTGTTGAGCCTTATGCGCGTTATCAACATGCTGACGTATTGCACGCGATACGTTTGGGCACAGCGGTGCTGACTGCGCTATTATTGAATGAGGTCACCAATCTGCCACATGGAGAGTGGACCACCATTACGGTGTTTGTCATTTTGGGTTTATTACAATACCAAGGTGCAATTTATACCAAAGCCAAAGAGCGCATATTGGGTACCTTGCTTGGTGTGGGCGTCGGGCTTGGGTTTTTGTGGTTAAGTCAAGACATCGGTACGTGGATGTGGATATACTATCTACTTATCGGCATCATCAGCGGTATCATTGGGTATGTTGCGGTTAAACAGTTGGGTTATATTGGTCTATTAACGGGTATTACCATGCTGATGATTGTTTCAAGTCCTGACCAAAGCAGTATCGGTCAAGATGGTCTGTACCGTGCCTTTAATATTTTGCTGGGCGCTGGCGTGGCGGTGGCGGCGACCTTAGTTTTACCCCTCAAGTCTACTTTGATGTGGCGTTTTTTGCTGGCAAGCAATCTTGAGACCTGCGGTAATCTATATGCCGGAGTCGGCAACCATATTGATGCTGACATTCTAGTGCCCAAACCATTCAAATACACTAAGAGCACCAGCTCAGCAAGTTTGATTTATCCTACTAGTAGCTCTGTCCCTGATATCCCAGTCAACAAAGCATTGGTTAAGGCGCTACAAAAAATCAATAAGCGACTATTAGCAGTACGCCCGCACATTGCTGCGACAGAAAGAGAGTCGGGCATTGATAAAGAGACTTTAGAGACGATTCAGCGTACGCATCGAAATATCATCGGAACGATTGATTTATTATTAAGCGCCGCACCGCGCTTGGCTAATATTGAGATAGATGATGAGAATCATACCCTATTGATTCATTATCAGCATGAGCTGACCCAAGCTATGCTACACATGGCAGCAGTGCTGCGTAGCCCAAGTGATGAGGTGTTTCGGCCGATCACACGTATTACCGTATCAGATTATCCAAGTGTGCAAAACTTAGGGTTTGAATGGCAAGGTTATTTTTGGTTGACCCAAACTTTGCAAGTGCAATTACAGCGGCTTAGCGATTTATTACAGACCACCAAACCGCAATGGTTTGCAGCCTCCGGTCTTCGTTACCAGCGCCGCGAACAACGCCGAATTGAGAATAAAGGCGGCAAGACTGATCTACATCTATAAAAAAACGCTGACCCTTTAGAGTCAGCGTTTTTATATGCGTATGTAACCGATTAGAGGCTTGGGTTAATCGTTAAATAGAACGAAATTGTATCAACGACCAGTTTTGAGCTTATCCCAATATTGCTGATAGACTTGCAGCGCTTCATCGCCCACATCTTCTTGGAACTCAGCTTGCGCCAGTACTTCCTTACTTGGATAAATGGCTGGATTGTTTTGGACGCTTTTGTCCATCAGTTCACGCGCCGCCATGTTTGGTGAAGCATAACCAATCTCTTCACTAACAATCTTGGCATTTTCAGGACGCAATAAGTAATCAATAAACTTGTGTGCCGCATCAACCTGCTTGGCGTTTTTTGGAATAACAAAGTTGTCCATCCAAAGTATTGCACCCTCAGATGGGTATTTATAAACCAAGCTGGTCAGACCTTCATCATTGGCCATGACCGCTTCGCCATTCCATGTCATACCAAGGGCAGTTTCGCCTTCGATATAGGGCATGCGCGTCGCATCTGAATTAAAGGTTTTGACGTTAGGCATCAAAGTGGTGAGCTTATCATAAGCCGCTTTAATCTCATCAGGATTGCTACTATTGCCTGAGTAACCAAGCGTGAGTAGTGCCATGCCAAACACTTCACGCACATCATTAGTCAGCATCACCTGACCTTTATACTCAGGATTCCACAGATCATTCCAGCTATTAACGGTCGCAGGATCGACGCTATCGCCATTGATGGCAAGCCCAGTGCTACCCCACATATAAGGGATAGAGTACTTGTTTTCAGGATCGACCTTAGTGTTGGTAAATGAGGTATCTAGGTTACTAAAGTTACTAAGTTTTGACTGATCAATCTCTTGTAAAAGACCTTCATTGGCCATTTTTTCGACATAATAAGTAGAAGGTACTGCTAGGTCGTACTGACTAGAGTCGTCAAGCAGTTTGA
>NZ_JBQQES010000015.1:0-28025 GCF_052259005.1 Psychrobacter sp. 1Y10
TAGTATGATATGAAAGATGGGGAAGCTTCTCGTCAATTTGTAGTTAACGAATTCTAAGTACCCTACTATGAAGTCTCACTACATTCGATCAGATCAAGATTTCTTGTAGTTTTAATCTGGTTGTAGTCTTTTATAGGCGTACCCTAGAGGAACCATCTAAAAGGCATCAAAAATCGATTAACAGACCACTTAAAATAGACTGTTATAGTAGAACTACTCTTATTAGACTAAGTCGCATAATAGAAATTCGTAATTTTAAATACACCAATATAAATACTCAAACCAACGCCTTATAAAGAAAATAAAGCCCAACTACGAATAACAATACTGAAAAACACTTTTTCAATAATTGCGGTGAAAGCATATGAGCGACTTTTGCGCCGACTTTGGCCGTAAAAAAGCTCATAATACTGACACCCAAAAAGGCATAAACATGCACAAAACCAATGGTGTTAGGTACACTCACTTCTTGTTGCATACCAAAAAACATAAACCCTAACGCGCCTGCTATGGCAATAGGTAGACCACACGCCGCCGAGGTGCCAACCGCCTTTTGCATGACCACATTATAACGGGTGAGATAAGGCACCGTTAAGCTGCCGCCACCAATACCAAAGATAGCAGAAGCGATGCCAATTACCCCACCTGCCGCCAATTGTTTAGGTTTTGAGGGTAGTACTATATTGTTATGGTTGGTATTACTGACATCATTAGCATGACTAGCGACCTGTTTTTTACCACCTAAAAACATCTTATAGGCGACCCACAGTAAAAACACGCCAACGATAAGCTGAAGATATAACCCAGATATCTGTCCCGCAATTCCTGCGCCCAAAAAACAACCAAGCACCAAACCGGGGGCGAGGTTTTTAAAGACCGGCCACATGACGCCGCCTTTTTTATGGTGCGCCATCAGCGAGCTGATAGAGGTGATAATAATAGTCGCAAGGGAGGTACCCAATGCCAGATGCATGACGTTATCAGCAGGGAAATCCATTTGGGTAAAGACAATAAATAGCAGCGGTACAATGATAGTACCGCCACCTACGCCAAAAAGCCCTGCTGCAAACCCTGCTAGCGCGCCAATGATTAAAAAAATGAATAATTCCACAGGTGAGTACTTTTTAGTTGAATGAAGTTGAATGGTGAATCACTTAAGCCATTTGTATTTGACTAACGTGATGATAAGCGCGATTAAAATAGACCAAACTCTCGCCACTCTCAGAGTCTTGCTCAGATTGGTTGATAGCGACTACTCGGCACATAAACACACTATGGGTGCCCACTTGCTGAATGTCCTCAATGACGCAATCAAAGCTCACCAACGCATCTTGTAAAACAGGCGCGCCAGTGACTAGCTCAGTCCAAGCGCCCTGCGCAAAGCGCTCCTTTGCACTTAACCTAGAGGCAAAGGCATTGGATAAATACTCATGCTGCGCGCCTAGCACATTAACCGTTAAGATTTTATTCTCTACAAAATGCGCGTGCGAGCGTGCCGCTGTATTCATACAGACCAGCAAAGTTGGCGGCGTATCGCTGACGCTACAAACAGCGGATGCAGTAAAACCATGACTGCCGGACACGCCTTTAGTCGTGATCACATTCACCGCTGTCGTTAATAGCGCCATAGCATTTTTAAAGTCGCTCGCTTCTATCATCATGTATCTCTTAAATTTGGTTATTGCTTATATATTTTGCAAGATTATCATACTGGGTTAAAAAACCAGCCTACAAAAACTAGTGACCTTTTAACTGATCCGTCAGCTCTTTTCGTACGATTGCCGCGCCTGCACTTAACGCTTGCAATTTGCCGCTTGCCACTTGGCGAGATAAAGGTGCCATGCCGCAATTGGTCGAAGGATAGAGCTTATCTGCATCGACGAATTGCAGGGCTTTGCGTAGCGTATCGGCAACTTCTTCAGGTGTCTCAATGGTATTGGTTGCCACATCAATGGCACCGATCATCACTTTTTTACCGCGAATCAATTCAATCAAATCCATCGGCACATGTGAGTTTTGACACTCTAAAGAGACAATATCGATATTAGATTGTTGCAGTTTAGGAAATGCTTGCTCATATTGACGCCACTCGGAGCCCAGTGTCTTTTTCCAGTCATTATTAGCTTTGATGCCATAGCCGTAGCAAATATGCACCGCCGTTTCACACTTTAGACCTTCTATTGCACGCTCTAACGTGGCAATACCCCAGTTATTGACGTCATCAAAGAACACATTAAAGGCAGGTTCATCGAACTGGATGATATCCACCCCAGCTGCCTCTAACTCTTTGGCTTCTTGATTGAGAATTTTGGCAAATTCCCAAGCCAGTTTTTCACGGCTTTTATAATGGCTATCATACAGCGTATCAATCATCGTCATTGGGCCAGGCAGCGCCCATTTGATTGGTTGATTGGTTTGCTGACGTAGAAATTTAGCATCGTCCACAAATACTGGTCTTTGACGGCTCACCGCACCCACGACTGACGGCACACTCGCCTCATAACGATCACGGATTTTGACCGTTTTACGATTTTCAAAATCCACACCATCTAGATGTTCAATAAAGGTGGTCACAAAATGCTGGCGGGTCTGCTCGCCATCACTAACGATATCTATCCCTGCATGTCTCTGTTCTTGCAATGTCAAACGTAGTGCATCTTCTTTGGCTTCACTCAATTGCTCCCCTTCTAATGCCCAAGGTGACCAGATTTTCTCAGGTTCTGCCAACCAAGAAGGTTTTGGTAAGCTGCCCGCGGTTGAGGTTGGTAATAATACTTTTGATGATAATGTTGTCATATTAATTTATCTTTTATATTTTGGTTTTTATAGTAAATACTAAGTAAATGTATGGTGCTTCGAGAAGTGACTGTTATATATTTTTTGTAGCCTCTGTCAGCGTAGACACAGCAAGCAAGAAAAATGTATAACAGTCTCACTAAATGGTTTCTACACCGAACTCGCTTCATATCTTGGCGAACGACATACCATTACGCAGCACACTTTTTTGTGATAGGTTGTTGCGTGTTATAGCTTGTCGCCCACTCACCAAGAATGGCTTGATAGGGCTTAATAAACTCATCTTCGGTAAATTTACCTTGCGTCACTGCCATCTGGCTGCGCTCTTCGCGGTCATAGACAATTTGAGTCAGTGAATAATCTTGATACTTTAAACTTGGCTGATATACGTGACCCGCGGTTGAGTTAGCATTATAAATTTCAGGGCGGTAAATCTTTTGGAAGGTCTCCATCGTACTGATAGCACTGATAAGTTCCAAATCGGTGTAATCACTCAACAAGTCGCCGGCGAAGTAAAACGCTAAAGGCGCCACACTACCTTCAGGCATGAAATAGCGCACCGTTAAGCCCATTTTATGGAAATAGTCATCGGTTAAGGAGTACTCATCTTGCTTGTATTCAACCCCTAATACAGGATGCTGATTGCCTGTACGCTGATAGACTTTACTGCTTGACACACTCAGGCAAATAACAGGTTGTTTGTTAAAGTTGGTTTGATAGGCTTCTGAGTTCAATAAATGTTGAAACAGTTTGCCGTGCAAATCACCAAAATCGTCTGCTGGTGGCGATTTTGGGTTTTTCTCAAAATGTGCTGGCAGTACGATGCTAAAGTCATAATCACGCACGTAAGATGAGAAGCTGTTGCCAATCATGCCATCAATACGCTTGTTTTCTTTATGGTCGATAATCGTTGTTTTCAGCGTCTCAATGACTGGGAACGTATGGCCATTGCCTTCGATATCTAAGTCTGCAGAGATGATATCAACTTCAACAGAATAACGGTCGGCGGTTGGGTTATCCCAATGCGCGAGATCATTAAAACGGTTATTTATCATAGTCAGTGTTTTGCGTAAGTTCTCTTGACGACTCTCGCCACGTGCCAAATTCGCAAAGTTAGTCGTCAGACGTGTGCTATCTGCAGGCTGATAGTTTTCATCAAAACGAATGCTCGAGATGGAATATGTAAATTGTTTACTCATGATAGATTGCCTTTATTCAAGATAAAACCAAATTTGTGTATGAGGTAGATCATACCCAAACTCTGACATGAATAAAAACGATACTATTTAAATTTAAGATGAATATTATTCATCTTAGTAAGGTTAGAACATAAAAGAAGAGAGCAACGATAGTATGGCAAATGATGGTTCAATGACATAAAAAAAACCAAAACTTATCTAATAAGTCTTGGCCTTTATCGATTAGTTATTATACTAAAAGAGTGGTAGTCAAAAAACTACTGCTTAGCCGCCTCAATCTGAATATTTAAATCCACCTGTTCAGTAATACCTAGCCGCGTATACTTACTGATATCCCACTCTCTGCGGTCAATGGTTGTCGTAAAATCACCACCACATACTGAGCCTTTCGCTATAAAACTAAAATAACAATTGAACTTAGTAGCGGTTAGCGTTACTGGATGAGTAATATCGCGAATAGTCAACTCCCCATCGACTCGGGTCACATCGCCCGTATTGTCATCAGCGAAATGCCACTTAGTAGACTTAAAGTAAGCTAGCGGATACTTGTTCATATCAAAAAATTCATCGCTTCTAAGGATGATATCAAAGGCTTTATTACCTGTATTTAAAGTGTTAATGGGAATGACTAAAGAGACATTGCCAGTGTACGCCTTTTGGTCGTATTCTAGCTGTCCGGTCAGATTATAAAAGCCACCCGTATTAGTTGAGGTATTAAAATGATCGATAGCGAAGCGTACATTGCTATTTGCAGGTTCTAGCAAATAGCTAGCAGCATGACTACCAGTCATACTACCTATAATTAATGATAACGCTCCTAAAAATTTGACGTACCTGCATGTCGTTTTAGAACATTTCATTTTAGAAAGTGCAAATCGGCTCATCTCTATAGTCCTTTATTGATAATAGCTGATTAGTTTTACTACCTAGCTTCTAGCCTACTCTCATTTATGACTTATAACACGCTTTCATACTATGATTTTTCAACGACCGGATTATTATCTTTACCATGCGGGATCAACCATTTAGCAAACCACCCTGACAAGTCATCCATCAAAGTATATACGACTGGAATTACGACCAAACTTAATAGCGTTGAGGTTACTAGACCGCCTAACACAGCAGCCGCCATCGGACGCCTAAAGGTAGGATCAGCATCACCCCAGCCAAACACGAGCGGCAACATGCCAGCACCCATTGCAATAGTGGTCATAATGATAGGACGGGCGCGCTTGCGACAGGCATCGATGATAGCCTCAAAACGTGCTAAGCCTCTGTTTTGCGCAATAATGGCATAATCGACTAATAAAATAGAATTTTTGGTGGCGATACCCATCAGCATAATAAAACCGATCATCGACGGCATCGATAGACTACTGCCTGTAATGACCAAACCCACGAATGCACCGCCTATCGATAACGGCAGCGCCATTAAGATAGTAAAGGGTTGTAAAAGCTTCCCAAAAAGTAGAATTAAGACGCCTAAGATACAAATAATACCCACCGACATGGCAATGACAAAACCGCTAAATAGCTCAGCCATGTTTTCCGCTTGGCCCTGTGCAATCATCGTAATAGAGGCTGGGAGTTGCTGCATGGTAGGGGTGTTTTTGACTGCATCTACCAATTCACCAAGCTCACCTGTACCAGGCTGCACCGTAATCGTGATTGAACGTTCACGGTCAAGACGGCTGATCTTTGCAGGCCCTGTACCAAAATTGAGGTCAGCCACTTCGCCGACACGCACACCTTGTCCGGTTGGGTTTGTACTAGGTACATACAAGCCTTCTAACTGATTGACGTTTTGTTTGGCTACATCAGGCAAGCGCACCACAATAGGAATCTGCCGCGTATCCAAATTCAGCTTGGATAGGCGCTGCTCATAATCACCCACTGTCGCGATTCGTAAGGTGGTTGCGATATCTTGTGTAGTGACGCCTTTATCTGCCATTGCTAGCCGATTAGGGGTTACAGTCAGCTCTTGTTGCGGTAAGCTGCGATCACTGGTGACCGCGCCTGCAATTGGTAATGCGCGGATATCTGTCATAATTTGCTGCGCAGTCTGCTCCAACACTTGCGGATTGGTACTGGTCAACGAAAAGCTATACCCTGTCTCGCCGCCACTTGATAGCCCTACTGTAAAGCGTGCACTGGGCACTTCTGTTAATATGGCGCTAATATGTTGTTCAATCTCCTTTTTGGGTATCCGTTCGGCACGCGGTGTCAAAACAATATCTAAACTGGCGATGTTTTTTGCGCCACCACTACCACTAGAGCTGTTTGGCCCCATCGCCTCTTGTGCTTGTCCAACTGAAGAAAAAACATGGGCAACTTCAGGCAATGCTAAAATACGCTCACGTGCCAATGCGGTCACCTGCTCGGTATCTTCAAGCTCAACATCAGGCGTCAGCTCAATCCCTACTCGCGTTTGATCAATGTCATTATCAGGAATAAATGAAGTCGGTAGTAGCTGCACTAGGGCTAATGACCCTACAAATAATAATAAGGTAGCCCCCATAGTTAACCAGCGATGATGAAGTGTCCAGGATACTATCTTTAGATACCAGGTCATCAAGGCGCTTTGTTTTTCGACCCGGTGTTTTTCTGGTCGCAAAATGTAGGCTGCCATCATAGGGGTAATCAAGCGTGCGACCAATAGCGAAGCAAAAATAGCCATCGCCGCTGTCCAACCAAACTGGCGGAAGAACTGCCCAACCACACCGCCCATAAAGGCTGTAGGTAAAAACACCGCAATTAAGGTAAAGGTAGTGGCAATGACTGCAAGCCCAATTTCATCAGCGGCTTCCATTGCCGCTTCATAAGGCGTTTTACCCATCCGTAAATGGCGGATAATGTTTTCGACCTCAACGATAGCATCATCGACCAACACACCGATGACAAGTGATAACGCCAATAACGAGATAATATTAAGGCTAAAATCAAATAGATACATACCCAAAAAGGTAGGAATGACCGACAATGGCAAGGCTACAGCGGCGACAATCGTTGCACGAATATTGCGTAAAAATAAGAACACGACGACGACTGCTAGAATACCGCCTTCAATCAACATACGTAATGAAGACTTATAGTCCTCTTCTACTGGGGTCGCACGGTCGTAGACTTTTTCGACCTCGATATTAGTCATCTCAGCACTTAACTGCGCCAGTGCCGCATCCACTCTTTTGGTAACTTCAACTTCACTGGCACCGCGTGAACGAGTGATGTTAAAGGCAACCACGGTTTCGCCATCTAATTTGGCAACAGAGCTAGGATCAGCCGCGCCATCCATCACTTCAGCCATACGGCCTAACGCTTGCGTGCCTCCAGTAGGGACGGCAATCTGTAAATCGTTAAGCTCGCGAGCGCGTTCTACTGCACCCAACACCCGAATGGTTTGAGTCGTAGTACCAACTTCAGCTTCCCCGCCTGCGCTGTCTTGCTGAATACCAGCGATCTGCTGAGACAATTGAGGGATGGAGAGTTGCAAACCACTAAGCATGATAGGGTCAGCGGCAACGGTAATCTCACGCTCAAGACCACCAATCCGACTAATAGCGCTTACCCCTTGAATATCAGATAAGCGCTTGGTAATGGTGTCATCAACGAACCATGATAAGTCCTCAACACTCATATTATTCCCAGTCACAGAATAGGTGACTACTGGAAATCCTGCTGTCGACACCTTGGTAATAATAGGATCATTAGCAGCTGCTGGTAAGTCTCCACGTACCTCACCGACAGCTGAACGCACATCGTCCATAGCTTCTTGAATATCTTTTTCTAACACAAATTCAGTAGCGATAGTAGCTGCGCCAGTTTGTAAGGTAGTACGAATGTGCTTAATACCCTCAATACTGGTTAGCCTGTTTTCAATCTTTTTAGCCACATCATTTTCGAGCTGTGACGGTGCGGCTCCCGGCAAAGTAACCGTCACTACGACCGCTGGTAAATCAATATCAGGGAACTGCTGCACTTTCATTTGTTGAAAGCCAAACAAACCACCGAGTGTTAG
This sequence comes from Psychrobacter sp. 1Y10, assembly GCF_052259005.1. Taxonomy (NCBI): domain Bacteria; kingdom Pseudomonadati; phylum Pseudomonadota; class Gammaproteobacteria; order Moraxellales; family Moraxellaceae; genus Psychrobacter; species Psychrobacter sp. 1Y10. The sequence continues at coordinate 8,011 of NZ_JBQQES010000015.1, forward strand.
CAAGACAAATAATAAAATCGCAACAAGCGGGTTTTTAATTGAATAGGTAGATACATTCATATTCATGATGTTGCCTGCACAGCTCTATTTTCCACAATGCGTACTAAGTCACCATCATTTAAAAAACTACCGCCTTGCTTGACTACTCTAGTATCGCTCGCTAAGGGCTCTGCAAGTATGGCGCTGTCGCCAATACGATTTCCTAGGGTCACACGCTGCTGTTGAATACGTCCAACCGTTTTGTCATTCTGGGTTTTGATATCCGTCACTAGCATCACATAATCATAGCCATCGTTGCTGACAATAGCGCTATTGAGCACCGTTTGCATGCTCTCGCTACCGAGCAAAAACTCACCGGTTTGGTACATACCTGCACGCGCTGCAGAATTGTCATTTAAGCTTGCATAAATAGTAATTTGACGATTATTATCCGCTGTCGGCGCGATACGACTGACTTGTCCCATTACTGCTTGATCTCTTGGCAAGCTGACTTTAACAGGCGTACCCACGTTTACATCACCAATAAGCTTAGGGTCGATATCAGCACGCCACTCTAAAATGCCCCCCTTAATAATCGTAAATAATGGCTCGCCACCTGCGACCATGCCGACCTCAGCCATCTTGTCACTGATTACCCCACTCACTGGCGCGACGACGTTGGCATTCTCAAGATTTAGGCGCTGATTGCTTAAGCGCGCTTTTGAGGCTTGCAAGGATGCTCTAGCACGAATCTCAGAAGTACGGTAACGGTCCGCCTCTTGTTTACTGATAGCATCGATATCAAGTAGCGGTAGCACACGTGCCGCATCTGCACTCGCATTGGCAAGCGTGGCTTCGGCTTCGGCCACGTCTGCTTCTGCTTGCAAGACCTGCTGCTCCATCGCGTCGGTATCGAATATTGCCAAAACTTGACCAGCTTTAACGCGTGTTCCCTCTTCGACCAATACTCGTTCAATCGCCACCCCATTGACCTTGGCACTGACGGTGGCAATATCCTTGGCACTAATCGTACCGTCAGCTGTTAGCGTATTGCCGACACTATCTTGACTCGGCTGTACGGTTTCGACCGTTAAAACTGCTTGATCGCTATCGGTATCAATAAGCACCTTATCACTTTGTGTCCCAGAGACAACGGTCGACTCATCCGTAGTCGAGTCATTGCCACCCCAATATTTTCCTAACAGCACACCAATGACCAGCACTGTTACCAGTACAGGCAATAGCCACACTGGTAGCTTTGACGAAGGTTCATGCTTGGGCATATCAGGGTTGAGATAAGGCGGCAACTCAGACTCAGGTGTAGAATTAGACACTTGCTTATCATTAGGGTCTTGAAGGTCACTCATAGTTGGTCTCTATAAACAAGCACATTGATAAAAAAGAGGATAAACGTTAATTTTTAGCGGGGTGATATAGACAGTTTATATTATTGAACGCTTTTTGCATTGTAGTCTATCGTACTAACAGGTCAACTGTCGTTTATCCTTTTTTATCAATAACTCACTAAGAACTATCGTTAGAATATGAAGTAAACGTGCAGTAATAAGAATATAGATGTAGGAGTCTATGAGTGGGGAATTGTATGATTAACTAAAGAGCCTTTCATGACTCACAAAAAAAGGCTAAAAAATATAAGAACAAGAAAATATAAGAGTGAAGAAATCTCTAAATAAAACTTCTTTTAAAATATACAAATTGGTCAGATACATAGAAAAGGATAGCACTGACTATTGTTTTTGCATCTATAGTTTATACATGGTTAAAGTCCTACTTACCAAACTATCTTATACGCCTTCTTAAGCATTAGTATAGCGGCTGGCCTCAGGCATCCAGCGATGTATCAGCTGGCTGACATCAGCTTTACGCGTGGGGTCTGCAATTAAATGCTTGGCCAAACGCTGAGCAATGGCAAATAACTGCTCATCACGAATCAAATCCGCCAGATAATAGCCTACATTACCCGTTTGGCGTTTGCCAAGTAGCTCACCCGGCCCGCGTAGCTCAAGATCTTTTTGCGCAATCACAAAACCATCGGTGCTATCGCGTAATACATTAAGACGTTCTGTACCTGTATCCGACAATGGCTTTTGGTATAGCAATACGCAGAAACTCTTGGTCGAGCCACGCCCAACGCGACCACGCAATTGATGGAGTTGCGACAGACCCAAACGCTCGGCGTTTTCGATGACCATCAACGACGCGTTCGGTACATCAACGCCGACTTCGATGACCGTTGTAGCAATCAACAAATCAAGGCTGCCCGCTTTAAACTCTTGCATGATGGCTTGTTTATCAGCGGACTTCATCTTGCCATGTACAAGGCCAATACGAATATCCAAACGCTCATTTAAGTCCTCGAAAGTCGCTTCAGCGGCTTGCGCATCGAGTACGCTCGACTCTTCTACCAAGGAGCACACCCAGTACGCTTGCCTACCTGCCTCACAATTAATCGCGATGCGTTCGATCACTTCATCGCGGCGGTTGCGATCAATGGTCACGGTCGTAATCGGTGTACGCCCGGGTGGTAGCTCATCGATAATTGAGGTGTCCATGTCGCCATAGACACTCATCGCGAGCGTACGCGGAATAGGCGTTGCGGTCATAATAAGCTGATGCGGCGTACTATTCGCCACACCTTTATTGGTCAAGGCCATGCGCTGCTCAACCCCAAAACGATGCTGCTCATCAATAATGACTAAGCCCAATTTGGCAAATTGTACCTGCTCTTGAAATAAGGCATGAGTACCGACCACCACTTGCACCGTATTTTCGCTCACGGCTTCTAACGCTTCGCGGCGCTGCTTTGCGGTTTGTTTGCCAGCCAGCCAACCGACTTGGATACCCAACGGCTCAAACCACTGTTTAAAGTTTAACAAGTGCTGTTCTGCTAAAATCTCAGTCGGTGCCATGACCGCCACCTGCCAGCCGCTATCAAGCGCGTAGCCCGCTGCGCCTGCTGCGACTAAAGTTTTACCTGCACCTACATCACCCTGCACCAATCGCAGCATTGGAATAGAAGTCGCCATATCAGTGGTAATATCTTTCATCACACGCTGCTGCGCACCGGTTAGATCAAAGGGTAATGCTGCAAATAACTTATTAGCCAATGGGCTTTGAGTGGTGCATTTGGGCGCTTTATACTGGTGCAGCTGCTGACGGCGATATAACAGACTGAGTTGATGCGCGGTTAGCTCTTCGATAATAAGGCGCTGACAAGCCGCATGCGTACGGGCACTTAGCTGGGTTAGCAATTTATATTGTTGCCCAGCGTCGGTATAAGTAGGCGGTGTATGCAGTAGCACCAACGCTTCAAATATTGTTAAGTTGTAAACATTGCTGTGAGCATTGTTATGAGCGCCACTAACGGCGATCGAATTGCCTTTGTTACTTGCGTCATAAGTAGTCACACCAGCTTTGTTAACGTGGTCAGTAGCAGCGTTGTCTGGCACACTACGCGCCAATGCGGAGAATATGTCTTCTGAATAATCCGTCTCTGTAACCAGTAGTTTAGTCGGCTCAAAGGGCGCTAATGGCAAATCTGCTACTACAGCAAAATCCTCTGGCGTAAATAGCGTCATTGGTAGACCTTGGCCGCGTACGGTTTGTAGGGCCAGCTTAATCAAAGTACGTAATTTATTTTGATGCAGGCCTTTGATGCTCGGATAGATGGGCTGTAGGCCCGTGTTGGTAATGGCGACACTATCAGTCAAAATCTGATATTCAGGATGATGCATCTGCTTGCCGTAACGGCTGACTTTTACTTCCCCAAACAGCTGTAGTCGCGTGCCCACACTCATGGTCTGGGCAAGACCACGATAAACCTTGAAGAAGCGTAGAGAGATTGTGCCAGTATCATCATCTACAATCACCGTCATACCGCTGCGTTTGGTCTCGACATGTACCACCCGCCCCGTGATTAATGCCGCTTGCCCATGTCCTACATCTGCGATAGATACGAGTCGGCTACGGTCTTCATAATCTCGCGGCAAATGGAGCAATAAATCAAAAATCCGTGTAATACCCAGTTGCGTTAATTGCTCTGAGACTTTTGGTCCAACACCCGCCAGCGCCGTCACTGGCATATCTAATGCTGAAGCCGACTGTTTGGGCAACACAATGTTTGATAAGTCGGCTATGGAATGGCTAGATATTGGCATCAAAAACCTTAAAGATATTATTTTAAATTCTACATACTTAAATGTTTTATACTTGATTATTGTATGACACTGATGATGAAAGTATACCTAACTATGACGACAATCAATACGCTATAAAGTGTACTTTAATCATTATAGCTGACAATACTATTGATGAGACTAAGCTATTTGGTAATCGTGCGTCTATAGACTCAACCCTTAATCAACCATTCATCTGACCAATACTTTTTGCTTTCAAAATGCTTTTAAGGCCTTTCTATGTCCGTTCAGCCTATCAACAATCGAGATTCTCAAACCTTCTATAAAAGAGTCGTACGCACAAGCCTACTGACGACTCTAGGCGTCGTCGTCAGTGCTTGTAACAGCATTGGACCATCCACTTCGATCACACAATCTCACCCAGTCGTAAAAGCACCAACCGTCGCTTTAGTGTTAGGCGGCGGCGGAGCCAAAGGTTTTGCCCACGTTGGTGTCATTAAGGCGTTAGAAGAAAGCGGTATCACGCCGACACTCGTGGTAGGAACCAGCGTTGGTAGCTTGGTTGGGAGCCTATATGCCAGTGGCTATACTCCACAGCGGCTTGAACAATTAGCATTGAACACACCTGATAGCGAGTTAACAGACTTTGTGTTATCCAATCAAGGCTTTATTGAAGGCATCAAGCTCAAAAACTTTATCAATGCTAAAGTTGGTGGTCGCGCAATAGAAGACTTTCCGATCCGCTTTGCCGCAATCGCTGCTGAGAAGCATACGCTAAAAAAGGCGGTCTTTACCACAGGAGATGCAGGCCTTGCTGTTCAAGCATCTTGTAGCGTGCCTAATATTTTTATTGCGCCGCGCATACCCGAAAAAACTGGCAAAAAATATATCGATGGCGGAGTGATCAGCTTAGTCCCTGTCGATAGTGCTCGAGATTTGGGCGCTGATATTATCATCGCTGTCGATGTGACTGTACCCACATCAAGTAAAAAAAATATGACTAGTAATTTACTACCCGCTGTCACCTCTTTAAGTAGCTTTTGGGGATTACTTGAAAACAATCTATCCTCTAATACTCGCTATTCAACCACTAGTCACCGCTCACTTGTAAGTAATGAGCACGAGCGCGCTGATATTGTGATTGCCCCTGATGTCGGCCATATCAGCTCGTTAGATACCAATCAGCGTAGCGCACTTATCATGGCTGGCGTGCAAGCCACTACCCCGCAGGTCAACGGCATTAAACAACTTATTAAAGAAAAATCTAGTAGCAAGTACGCTACGCTTTAATGTCACCAAAAAAAAGCACCGCAATTATTAATTGCCGTGCTTTTTTATTTTACCAAGTATATCGACTGTGGCTATTATTTTACTTTTGCACGATATTTAACCATGACAGTATCGTTGAGACCGACACCTTCGATATCCCAGCGTACTGCTTTGTAATGTTTGAGATCAACCTCTTGCAGTTGGTTATCCACTCGCGTACGTAACGGCATCCGAGCAAAAGTATCACCATCGACACTACCGTATGGAAAATCAGGAGACACCGCGCGTAACAGCTCCACTTGCTCAGGAATCGTCAATGTAACCGTCATCTTACGCACCCGATCTGGGTTGGTATTGGTAAAATACCCTTGATACTCTAGAACGTTACCTGGCTGCAAGCGCGTATTGGCATCTACAGGCACCAATGTCTCTTGTCCATTCGCATCCACGCTTATAAGAGAAGCTGTAATCTTGGTATCAACGGCTTGCATGTTTGAGTTGCTACCATTAGCATTTGCAACTGTCTTTACAGCAGCAGAGCCATCAAGTGCAGGCTCTGGTGTTGGCAGCATAGCTGACGCTTGGGTTGTGACTACCATCGCACCGATAAGGGTACCGGCGACGACTTGAAATAAGCGATGACCGCTCCAAGCAGTAAAAGGACTGGCTAAATGGTTTATTTTCTTCATGATATTCGTTATTCCTAGTTAATGTATCGGTAAAACAGTACTACTCAAGGTTTCTTTGTGAGACAAAGCTATAATCTTTCTTCGCATTTCTTCCTACATATTTTTCAAACACAGGTTATGTACTCTATATTATGCATTGAAAATACAATTTATGCGTGTCATCGATCATGTGATAGGGCTTAGCATAGCAAAAAGCTTTTATAGGTATACTAACCCCGTGTTTAGGTTGTGTATATAGACAACTGACCAAATTCAAACAGCGATCGTCAAAATAAAAAGATAGCTCATACCGACGTTTTTTGCTATGGTAAATCTTTGATATTCGTTAAATCTTTAATGTCTCTTATCTTTTACCATACCTACTATTATTGCTCCTACTATGACTATTAGCGCCATGCCCCAGATTAAACCTGAATACGTCCATTGGTTCCGTAACTCTGCGCCTTATATCAACACGCATCGCGGCAAGACTTTCGTGATTATGTTTGGTGGTGAGGCAGTCAATCATCCCAATTTTAACACCCTTATTCATGACTTTGCATTGTTGCATAGCTTAGGAATTAAGCTAGTATTGGTACATGGTGCGCGTCCGCAAATAGAAAAAAATCTACAAGAAGCTGGTATCAACTCTCCCCTACATCACGACGTTCGCATTACGCCACGTAACGCCATGCCATCTATCTTACAAGCGGTCGGTGCTATTCGTCTACAGATCGAAGCCCAATTATCAATGGGGCTTGCCAACTCGCCCATGTACGGCTCACGTATTGATGCGGTTTCTGGTAACTTTGTGACTGCGCGTCCTTATGGTATTCGAAATGGCGTCGATCATCAGATGACAGGTGAAGTACGCTCCATCGATATTGAGGCGATTAAGAACAACCTACTACACGATCATATTGTAATTTTAGGCTCAATGGGCTACTCAGCAACTGGTGAAGTTTTCAACTTGTTGAGTGAAGATGTGGCGCTTAGTGCGGCAGTGGCGCTTAGCGCAGACAAGCTTATCTTTTTAGGTGAAGAGGCTGACATCAATGATAACGGCCGCTTATTGCACGAAATGATTCCAAATGAAGTGGATCGTTTTTTGCGAGAACGTGATTTGAACAATGAAATTAATTACTTCTTGCATTGTGCCAGTTTGGCTTGTCGCCAAGGTGTTCATCGTACACATATCATCTCATATGCCAAAGATGGCGCGCTACTTGAAGAGCTGTTTACACGTGATGGCTCCGGTACGCTAATTAGTCACGACCCATACGAAGAGATTCGTCATGCCAATATAGATGATGTGGTCGGTCTTATTGAGCTGCTAACACCATTAGAAGAGCAAGGTATCTTGGTCAGCCGCTCACGCGAACGCCTAGAACAAGAGATCGACAACTATAGTGTGATTGAGCGCGATGGTATGATTTTAGGCTGTGCGGCCCTATATCCACTTAATGATGATTCAGCAGAAGTTGCTTGTGTGGCTGTGCACCCAGAATATCGCAATGGTAGCCGCGGTGCAGACTTGCTGGCATTTTTAGAACAGCAAGCGCGCAGTCATGGCCTACATAAGTTGTTTGTATTAACCACACGTACGGCGCACTGGTTTGTAGAACAAGGCTTCGCTGAAGTCAATGCTAGTGCATTACCAGAAGCTCGCCAAGAAAAGTACCATAACGGTCGCAACTCTAAAGTATTTCAAAAGACCCTTTAAATACGGCACTTTATTTTACAATACAAAAATCCCGTGACTAAAAAAGCCCTCATATCCAATATGAGGGCTTTTTCAATTATCTAGTATTATATGCTTAACGCAGCATTATTTCACTTTTCTGCTATTTTACTTTTAATAGCTCAACAGTGAATATGAGTGTGCTATTAGGTTCAATACCTGAATTTCCAGCTTCGCCATAAGCGATATCTGATGGAATATAGAACTCATATTTGCCGCCTTCTTTCATCAGCTGTAAACCTTCAGTCCAGCCAGCGATGACTTGGTTCAATGGGAATTCGATCGGCTCGCCGCGCTCATAAGAGCTATCAAATACAGTACCATCGATCAATTTGCCCTCGTAGTTTACTTCAACCACGTCAGTCGCTTTTGGTGATTTGCCCGTACCTGCTGTTAGTACTTTATATTGCAGACCAGAATCCGTCTCTTTTACGCCCTCTTTTTTAGCATTTTCTGCTAAGAACGCAGCACCTTTTGTTTTATTCTCTTCTGCTTTGTTCTGCATATCTGCAACAAACTTCTCTTCTTGTTCTTTTTGGTACGTCATTAGTACTTCTTCCATCTGCTCTTGGGTCAGAGCAGACTCTTCACCTTCATAGCCATCACGAAAGCCTTGCTCAAAAGTATCAAGGTCTAAATCTTGTACCGCTTCTTTATTACCTTCTGCCATCATAAAGCCCAAGCTATAGCCTACTTTTTCTTTCGCTGTACTTTGCTCAGTAATAGAAACACTTGGAGTAGCGCTTTCTTGGTTGCCATTGTTGGTACTACAGCCTGTAACCAATAACATCGCACTGGCCAGCGTAGTGATAGTTAAAGTGGTAATTTTTTTCATATATTACTCTCAATTTGTTAAATCAATTAGGAAGAACACTAAAATATTATTTGCCAGCTATCATAGCAAATCTTAGTTTTATGAGCTATGTTTCCGATAAAATTAACATAACAATGTACAGTCTTTGTTAATTCTTGCCCCAAAAATAACAACTTATCACACAATTATAGCGTCAGGTAAAGCATTCTAACTTTAACTGCATCATTATATCAGCTAAGCTTAATCAGCTAAATTGATAAGTCAATTAAAGTAATTTTTTAATACTATTTTTCTTTGTAATGGTTTAGGCAAAACTTTTATAAGAAAACATTAAATTAGTCAACAACGTTAAATACAACAATACTATTTTTAAACTACTGTGTATCCGTCGATAATATAATCAATGATTGTTTTATGACTTACTATATAGTGATTAAAGGAGGACAGGATGAACCCAATGTTTGCATCTTTTAATGGTTATCTTGGTGGACCTATTGGCTCCATCATTGGTGCTATTTTGATCTTCGTGATCGGTTGGCTCGTTGCCCTTGGCATCGCAGCTTTGGTACGCAATGTATTGGCTAAGGTCAATTTAAATCAGCGTATGAATTCTTCTACAGGCAAAACCTACGATTTAGAAGGTATTATCTCTAAAGTCGTTTTCTGGTTTATCTTCGTTATTGCTATTTCAGGCGCATTGACTCAGTTAAACTTAAATTCAATTTCAGCACCGTTTGCAAATATGGTTAATCAAGTACTCGCCTTTATTCCAAATCTTATTGGCGCTATTGCTGTTGGTATCATTGGTTGGGTTATTGCAACTGTTGTGCGTACGGCGCTTAACACTGCTTTGTCAAAGACGACTATGGACGAGCGTTTAAGTGCTCAAGCTGGCGTTAAACCAATGAGCAGCACTATTGCTGATATGGTTTATTGGTTTATTTTGTTGGTTGTATTGACAATGGTACTTGGCCAATTAGAGCTTGATGGTTTGTTTGCTCCATTGACCAATATGGTTGACAAAATCTTTAGCTTTATTCCTAATATTCTTATCGCTATTGTGGTTTTTGTGGTGGGTTATATCATCGCCAAAGTCGTACGCGGTATCGTGACCAACCTTGTATCTACCTTTAATGTACAAGCATTGGCTACAAAAGCAGGTTTGAGTGAAGAAAACAGCTTACCTAATATTGCTGGTTCTTTAGCGTTTTTGGTTGTTATCATCCCAACTGTAATCGCTGCATTAAATGCTCTAAAAATTGAAGTGATCGCTCGTCCAGCGACTAATATGCTTAATAAGATTATGGAAGCATTGCCTAACATTTTCATGGCTATAGCGATCCTTGTTGTGACTTATTATGTCATACGTATGGTAGCAGACATTATCAAAGGCTTGATCGAGAATACTCAGGTCAACCAATTACCTGCTAAAGTTGGCCTGCAAGAAACCATGGGCGACAAAAAGATCTCTGATCTAGTCGGCTATGCCATTATCTTCTTTGCTATGTTGTTTGCTGCAATCGCGGCAGCTGATTTGCTTGGTTTTGAACCTATTTCAGCTATCATCACGATGTTTATCGCCTTCGGTGCAAACATCATCTTAGGTGCGATCATTCTATTCATCGGTTTTTGGCTTGCCAATATCATTGCTGGTGTCGTTGAGCGTTCTGAGAAAGGCTCACAATTTTTAGCCAATATTGTACGCGTATTGATCATGGGCTTAGTGTTAGCAATGGGCCTAAAAGCGATGGGTATCGCTGACTCTATTGTGAACCTGGCATTTGGCTTAACATTAGGTGCTGTAGCCGTTGCTTTCGCTCTATCGTTTGGTCTTGGTGGCCAAGAAGCCGCTGCTCGTTTCCTACGTAAAATGCAAGACAAAATGGATAAAGAACAGGACAAAGCAGAAGCGAAGTCTACTGTTCATACCAGCTCGTCGACTCAGGAAAAAGTTGCTGACTCAGTTCGTGATAATACGCCTACTGCTTCTACTAGCCCATCGACTAGCGAATTGCACACAGACGTAGTTGACACCACTAAGCTTGGCAGTGATCATGTAGATATCACTCATGTAGAGACACGTGATAGCGATACAGACACAGGTTCAAACTTAGGTTCAGGTACAGACTTTACTGATATCGATGACAACGATAATCTGAAATAAAGGTTAACGATAGCTATTGTTCCAATATAAAAAAGACAGCTTAGGCTGTCTTTTTTTATGGCTCAGATTTTATGTTTATAACTTAATAGGTCGTGCAGGCACATTTAAATTCAACTGCATTCGTGTTGATGGACCATTGTCTACTGACTGACTGTTTTGTACTTGCGCTTTGTTTTGCTGATTTAAGTGCTGTAACTGCTTGGTTAATTGACGCTCCCTTTGAGTCATAGACTCAACTGGCTGAATCCATGCATCTATATCCAAATAAGTGTCGTCTTTCTCTAAGACAAACTCGATGCCCAGTACAATAATATGGTGTAGCTCAACAAGTGGTAAACGCAGTGCAACATCTTGCGCAATTGCTTGTAGCCTTGGTTGGATAGCCGCTCTGCTCTGCGCGGTGTCTTTGCCTTTTCCATAAAATATCATCACATAATGACGGCCCAAAATTGTATAAGAGTGCTGATGAATAACATACCCATTCTCCCTCATAGTAAGTGCGCGCTCAGGATGTTTATATAGGGTACGTATAAGCTCATGACGTGAAAACAAGGACTCATCTAATAGCTGTCGTTTCCATATAGTCTGTGCGTCTACCACCTTTTTATTAGTTGTAATAGACGGCTCGCTAGCCAAGCTGATAATTTGACTGCTAAGCTGTGACCATAATATAGACGCCTGTTTTCGGTGCTGCTGATAGGCCTGCTGTAAACTCACGTCTTGTTGTTTTTGTGCCAGACTCATCGCAACCAAAGCCGAATTTGGCTCATCTTGTAATCCATTTTTGATAAGCTCATTGTCTACACTTATAGCATGCGATAATAAAGCATCGCTGTGCATAAATTGGGAGATAAGCGCTGTTTCAGATTCAAAGCTCGCTACCCCGCTTATGAGCGATTGATTAAGATGCGTTAAGTGAAAATCCAAAAATTGCCATAGATCACAAGGTGTCATAACTCTCTCGATAGCTAGATACCAATCCTGACGACTAAATACTTGTAACAATTGCTCGTCTTTACTAACATCTGATATCAGATGCTCCATAAAGTAACGTGCCCCAAAACTATGATTGATAGACGTCGTCACCGATAATCTCTTGTCTTCTTTAATGCCATCATTATCTGATATTTGATGATCTACAAGTTGAACATCCAGTACTAACACCTTGTGAGTCACAGTATTACTATCTTCATCACGCTGCAAGCTTTGCTTTTGCCATATCATTGCAGCTTTGACAATAGCGAGGCGTGCCGTTTCAATATCAGCCGTACTACTAATGATAGGTAGGGGCAACGACACTTCTAGTATACGTAGCGCTCCTTTTGGCAACTTATAGACATATTGACAGGCAGAATACTGTACATCTGCTGTATGTGGTATAGACAAGCTCATAGTAGAAGGTGACAACTGCAGATAACAGTTTAGCGCTTCTAGAGCAAGAAGACGTTCAGATAAAGGTTTGATAGCGTCTGGCACAATGCATCACTCTTATGGTTGAAAAATAGCATTCTTTTGAACAAGTATAACTGTGACCTAATACGTAAAGTAAAAAATAACAGCGTGATAAATACCCATATAAAAAACCTTAACCATCGTAACACTCCTATACAAGAAGACTGTTATACATCCCCGCTTTGTTGTCGCTTTCAAAGCAGTGACTTGTTATGATAATAATAAAGCAATACCATTTGAGGGTCGATTCATGGATGATAAACTGATCGAAACTCCCTTTGCCGGTTTTGCTTATATAGTCACTCTCTTATAATAACAAGGATTAAAGGCCATGAAACGTTTTAAAGAAAAGACAGTTATCGTTACAGGAGCAGGGTCAGGTATTGGTCGTGCAACTGCTATTCGATTTGCTCAAGAAGGTGCCAGTGTGGTCTTAGTAGGTCGTACTGCTGAAACTTTAGAAGAAACCGCAAAAGAGTTTCCCTTAGATCGTACATGGATTCATAGCGACAATTATCTTACAGTTACCTGTGATATTAGTGTACAAGACCAAGTACAAGAAATGATGAAAAGAGTCATAGAAAAGTTTGAAAAGATTGATGTATTGGTGAATAACGCTGGCAAAGCAACACAAGGTAAAATCACTGAGATGTCAGCTGAAGAGTGGAAATCTGCAATCGATGTCAACTTGAATGGTACGTTTTATGTCTGTCAAGCTGCGATGCCATATCTGATCAAGACGAAAGGCAATATCATCAATGTCTCATCGCTTTCAGGTATCGGAGGCGATTGGAACATGGCGGCCTACAATGCGGCTAAAGCTGGCATTACCAATCTAACTCGTACGTTGGCTCTCGATCACGGTCCAGATGGGGTACGTGTCAATGCCGTTAATCCCAGCGTGACGGAGACCAATATGACCAGTGCTATTCAAAACAACAAGGCTAAAACTGATAAATTTTTGGCCCGTTGCCCACTAGGACGTCTTGCCACTCCTGAGGATATTGCAGCAGCGATCACCTTTTTAGCAAGTGATGACGCCTCGATGATTACTGGTGTCAATCTGCCTGTTGACGGCGGTGTGAATGCTTCTAACGGTCAACCAAACTTCTAAATATCAATAGCAGGACCCTCATCTCCGTTAAATATTGATCATATTATTGTCAGCCTCAACGACAAGCTTAGATCACTACGGTTCAAGATAAAAAAGCCTTCGATATTGAAATATCGGAGGCTTTTTGGATATCCATATTTAACAACGACCTGCTTTAATAAAACTGTCAGTCATCCGCGCTATTAACGTCTTGTAGTGGTTGAGACAAGCGCTCAGGATACATTGGAACCACTCCTTGATATTGGTTATAAATCTTTTGCAAATCCCCTGAAATATCTCCAGTAGGATAAACCAAAGACATAAATCGTATCTCTTTGGTTTTATAATCCAGCGCTACTGGTAAGATTGGCACATTGGCCCCTACTGCCAAATAATAAAACCCTGTTTTCCACTCTTTGGTATATTGACGTGTCCCCTCTGGAGATAACCCCAAAAATAAGGGTTCTCCAGTTTTAAACTTATCAATACTTGCCTGCAATACTGACCCTTTATTACCACGATCAATAGGGATAATACCCATCCAACGTAGCAGCTGAGCAAGGACTGGTACCTTAAACAAAGTATGCTTGCCCATGATACTAATTTTTAGATCTAGAGCAAATAAACTGGGTATTGCATAGACACCGTCGATATTAGATGTATGCGGAAGCGCCAATACCACTGCTTGCGGAATATTTGGAATCTCCCCGACCGTTCGCCAGCCAGCTGCTTTTAACATCGCTGATGCGATGATTGGCGCAACTTTATTACCGCGTCTTGGAACCAGATGACCTAAGTGTTTTTTACTAAGTTTAGGGAATTTTGACAATGTATTAAGGCCTATAAAGTAAAAACGAATACTAGCCTTAAATAAATACGACTAAATCGTCTTTTGCAAAATTTCAGCATTTTATAAATTAGAAAACCATAAAATACTATTCAAACCAAACGACTCCTCTCCTCAAGGACTGTGACTCTCTCTATGGCGCTATACTGAAATATCAGCTAGGTTACCTTTGTCCTCAAGCCATGACTTACGGTCAGCCGCTCGTTTTTTGGCGAGTAGCATATCCATCATACTACTGGTTAGTACGATGTCATCCATATCCAACTGAACCAAACGCCGAGTATCACGGTTCATCGTGGTTTCACGCAATTGCTCTGCACTCATCTCACCAAGCCCCTTAAAACGTGTGATCTGCGCTTTTTTATTGCCAGGCACATTGGCCAAGATATGAGCAAGTTCAGGTTCATCTAGTGCATAATGGACTTCTTTACCCACATCGACTCGGTATAAAGGTGGCATCGCGACAAATAAATGTCCTGCATCAACGAGCGCAGGGAAATGTTTGACAAACAAAGCACAAATCAACGTTGCAATATGTAGGCCATCAGAGTCTGCATCGGCTAAAATGCATATTTTGTCATATCGTAGCTCAGAGAGATCATCAGAGGCAGGATCGACACCGATAGCAATAGCGATATCATGAATCTCTTGACTCGAGAGTACCGTATCTGATGACACCTCCCACGTGTTCAAAATCTTACCTCGCAGCGGCAATATCGCTTGATAATGACGATCGCGCGCTTGCTTAGCTGAGCCGCCAGCCGAATCCCCTTCTACCAAGAATAGCTCAGCACCATCACGCAAATCTCCACGACAATCTGCTAACTTGCCAGGTAGTGCTGGACCTTGAGTGATTTTTTTACGAGCGACTTTTTTAGCAGACTTTAAGCGCCGACCTGCTTTATTGATGGCTAATTCCGCAATTTGCGTACCCATATCAGCATGCTGATTGAGCCATAAACTAAAAGCATCTTTTGCAAGCGTCTGCACCGCACCAGCGGCTTCGCGGCTAGAGAGTCGCTCTTTGGTTTGCCCGGAGAACTGCGGCTCTGAGAATTTGAGTGATAGGATGTAGTTGACCCCATCCCATACGTCTTCTGCCGTAAGTTTCACACTGCGTGGTAGTAAATTGTGAATGTCACAAAACTCGCGCAGGGCTTCCAAAATACCAGTACGCAGTCCGTTAACATGGGTGCCGCCTTGCGCGGTTGGAATCAAGTTCACGTAACTTTCTTGAATCGGCGTCCCACCTTCAGGCAACCAAGACAGCGCAAAGGTAATGCCTGCGCGTTCACCTGCTTTTGCCTCGTGATTATAATAAAATGGCGCGGGTGGTAACGTCTCCAGTCCATCTAGCTGCTCACTGAGGTACTCCACCACCCCATCGGTAAACTGCCAAACGACTTTTTCGTTATTGATATCATCAACGAATTCAATCGTCAGACCAGCGGCCAACACAGCTTTGGCTTTTAGATTGTGCTTAAGCTGTTTGACATTGAATTTGGGCGTATCAAAAAAACTCCCATCTGCCCAAAAACGCACTCGAGTACCACGTTTGCGTTTATTGGAACTGACAGACTCAGTAAGCTTTGTTACTGGCGCACCATTTTCAAACGCCATATCAAACTGGGTACTGTCTCGCCATACGGTTACCTCAACTCGCGTTGATAGCGCATTGACGACAGAGATGCCAACGCCATGCAAACCGCCTGATACTTCATAATTAGAGGTCGAAAATTTACCGCCAGCATGCAGACGCGTCAAGATAAGCTCTATACCTGATTGTCCAAACTCAGGATGAATATCAGTTGGCATACCGCGACCATCATCCTCAACGGACAACGAGCCATCATTATGCAATTGAACTTTTATGATCTTAGTATAACCAGCCAACGCTTCATCAACGGAATTATCGATGACTTCTTGTGCTAGATGATTGGGACGTGTGGTGTCGGTATACATACCCGGACGACGACGTACCGGCTCAAGACCTTCTAATACTTCTAACGATTGCGCATTATATTGACTCAAAATGCCTTCCTTTATTATTCACATATCATTGTTTCTATCTAACCATTATAACCAAAAATGGCGCTCTTTACGTCAAACGTCAGTAGCTTACGTCAGATAATGTCGTCTCTATAAGCCAACCTAACTCAGACTAACTGTTGTACCATTTCAATGACTTTGGGCAAATGCTTAGCAAAATCACTAAACCTATGATCGCCGCCTTCTTGTATGGTGACAGTCGCACCTTGCTGCTGGTAAAACGCTGCTGATAGATTGGCATCCAGTAATTCATCGTCTTTTTTGAGCATGACAGTAACCTGACTTGGATTGGCAACCGACAATAATTGATGATGAGCAAACCACTGTAAGTCTGCTTTCGTCATTGCCCAGCCACCAGGAGTGGTATAAAGCGTCTCATCCTTATTGTCATCCATTTTTAAAGTATCAGCGTTTTTATTGTCTTCAAAACGTTGTAAAGTAATATGTGGCTGTGTGCTAGGGTTTAATAATAAAATAGGACAGCCAGTATGATTGCTGACGAGCGTTGAAAAATATCCACCCAATGAGCTTCCTACCAAGACGGTTTTGGCGTCCTTGCTAAGTTTACTGACTAGATCCGTTAAGTAACTAAACACTTGCTCTGGCGACTGATTTAAATCAGGACGATGTACTTTGATATCAGGGTAATGCTGTTGACAATATTGCTCTAATAAAAACCCTTTAGTAGAATTGGCATCGCTATCTAGGCCATGCACGTACACAATATTCATATGCAATCTCATCTTTGTAATTGGTTATACTATAAAAATTGATAGATAGTGAGCATAACACCAGTCATATAGCGTTAATAGTGCTAAAAACGCGAATCTATAGTCAAATCAAATTAGCATGAATACTGACTTAAA
The DNA here is from genome assembly GCF_052259005.1 of Psychrobacter sp. 1Y10. Taxonomy (NCBI): domain Bacteria; kingdom Pseudomonadati; phylum Pseudomonadota; class Gammaproteobacteria; order Moraxellales; family Moraxellaceae; genus Psychrobacter; species Psychrobacter sp. 1Y10. The sequence goes on from NZ_JBQQES010000015.1 coordinate 25,110, forward strand.
ATAGGTTATTCAAATCAAAAAAGAGACAAGGAGACGTCATGAGTGAGCAGATTGAACTGTTTGATATTGACAATCCTTGTATTGGAGTTTGCACAAGTAACAAAAAAGGCTATTGCTTCGGCTGCCTGCGTAGCCGTCCTGAACGCCAGTTATGGTTAAGTATGAACACGGAACAGCGTCGTGAAGTATTAAGGTTAATCGTAGGACGTCGTCAGCGTATCGAACAAATGCGGCAGCGTAAAGGTCAGCAATTGGGCTTTAATTTTGAAGAAGTCATTGAGGTGGGTGAGTTATTTTAATTAGAAAATATAACTATTAAAATTATCTTAATAATAAATATTATCAATATAATAATTCTACATAGTAATATTGAATTTTGTCCTGCTAACCTCAAAATACATAAGTGAAGATTGATAAAACTTAATGCTTATCAACCGTTACTAAAAAAGCAGGAGAAAATAATGGATAACACTATAGTAAATAGCGTAAAAGATACCGTCACCCAGTCACGTCAAATTGAACAGCTTTTTGCTGGGGTCGATACCCAAGATGGTGCAGGCGTTAAATTGACTCGCGTGCTTACGCAGCAATTACAAGAGCGTCTCGACCCTTACTTAATGCTCGATAACTTTAAAAGCGACAATCCAGATGATTATGTCGCTGGGTTCCCGAACCATCCGCATCGCGGTTTTGAGACTATTACTTATATGATCACAGGTCGTATGCGTCACCGTGACAGCGCGGGTAACGAAGGGCTATTACAAAACGGCGGCGTACAGTGGATGACGGCAGCGAGCGGTGTCATTCATTCAGAGCTACCGGAACAAGAAGACGGCGCGATGGAAGGCTTCCAGCTGTGGCTTAATTTGCCAGCCAAAGACAAGATGAATGATCCTTGGTATAAAGACTTCCAAAGTGATGATTTACCTAAATACACTACAGAAGATGGCGTTGACGTTACGGTGATTGCAGGTACCTCGCACGGCGTAGAAGGCGCAGTCACACGCGATATGACTGAGCCAACTTATTTGGATATTCATTTACCAGCAGGCACGAGCTTTAGCCAAGCGATTCCAGCCGATCACAATGCCTTTGCCTTTGTATATCGCGGTACGATAGATATCGAAGGCGATACTGTACCGACTAAGAACATGGCTATCTTGAAAAATGATGACAATACGGATGGTGTTACCATTACCGCCGATAGTAGTGAGGATACCAAAGTGATCTTAATTACGGGTCGCCCACTACGCGAGCCTATTGTTCAGTATGGTCCGTTTGTAATGAACAGTCAGCAAGAAATCATGCAAGCCGTCACTGATTTCCAAAGTGGTAAATTTGGTGAAGGCGCTTGATCGTTAGACTAATTAGTTAAATACTCTACTGCATGTTAAAGCCCGTATTAGTTCGCTAATATGGGCTTTTTTGATAAGAAAAAGTAAGGGTCTCATCTATATCAAGTATAAACAGCTTCTTTTGCAGTCTATTTAAGTGTTACTACTTGTGTATGCCAAAGTAATGAACAGTGCTTTGCTTAATTATCAGTCGGCACATCAGTGATAATTTCATTTGTTGACTACAAATGAATGGCGCTAGTGCGTAGATCGCCTTAATAAGTTACTTTGAGATTGTCATATTCTTACTTCATATAAAATAATTATAGTTAAAATTTTTTTAATAAAGATATTATACTTTGCTTTTCTCCTAAAAATCCCAATCAATATTATACTTTGTTTTTTATAAATCACTTTTCCAACTAATTTTACTAAGCTTTATAGGTAAAGCTTCTACAATAGTTCGTATAGCTTGTACAGGTTCAATCTCTTTCCATACGTACGATTTTAATAATTTCGGAACTTCTCCGTAATTACCTTTATGATCAGGAATAAGTAGGGTTATAATAACAAACTTGTCTCCCTTATCTCTTTTCTCAGCAATTGCGTAATCTATTTCTGAAGCAAGATAACCTTCGTCTTTAAAGTTTGGAGTTATAAAAAAGACTGCAGCACAAGAACTTTCAAACCCACTACGTATAGAACGTTCTAAATTTGCACCAGCCTTCATCTTATCCTCGTCTAACCATGGGCTGTATCCAAGAGATGATAATGTTGAAGCTATTTCTCTAACTAGAGATTTGTCGTTTGATTTGTGACTTAAAAACACTTCCGTATTGTTTTCCATTTTCTTCTTTTCCTCATAATTTTTAATTTCTTTATTTAGAATAGATTTAGCTATTTTGTAAGTAATGTCATTCTTGATTTTTTCTTCTACACTATCTTTAGATGCTTGAAAAACAGAAGGAAAAACAATTAAAATTGGATCTAACATTGAATAGTTTTTTGTTAAAAAATCATATAAATTATCAGCAGTTAGAACTAAAGACTCTTTAATTATAATTGGATAATCCTTGATAAACACCTCTTCATCTATGCTAAGAAAATCCTCCCACTCATAAGTTTGAAATAATGGTAAATGTCTATATGTGTTAGACGATAAAGCTAATAACGATACTCTCTTTCCTTTAACTAATAATATATCTCTATTTGAAATAGGTGTTATGTTATGAGCTAAAATAGGGTTTGTAGAGAGTAGATTGTCAAGGTTAAAAGCAATATCAGCTAACAAGTTAGAATAGGGCAAGAAGATGCCATTACCAAAATGTTTAGCTCTAGTGTAATCAGCCCAAGACATTACCACTCCTAGTTTACAATTTAAGATAAAAATCTTATACCATCATATATCTTTATTGAAAATATGCAAAAAATACATGAAATTTAGAGTAGTACAATAACTGAAACCAAAGAAAAGCCCCCACAACGTTGTTGTGGGGGCTTTTTAGGAATAGAGAGCTGACGATGACCTACTCTCACATGGCCGGAGCCACACTACCATTGGCGCGATGATGTTTCACTTCTG
>NZ_JBQQES010000016.1:0-13876 GCF_052259005.1 Psychrobacter sp. 1Y10
TCGCATCGACTAAATCTATATCACGAGGTAATGGACAAAGTGCCGTTGCTTCTGCGAGCTATCGTGCTGGTTGTGAACTGGAAGATAAGCGATACGGTAAGACCCACGACTACTCAAAAAAGCATGGGGTGATGAGTGCGGATATCATTTTGCCGTCAGCGTTGGCTGCTGCCAATGCTGATATTGATCGTAGTGATTTATGGAACAAAGCGGAAGCTGCCGAGAAACGCAAAGATGCAAGAGTGGCTCGCGAATGGCTGATTAATCTACCGTATGAGTTAAGTGCGAAAGATCGTAAGACATTGGCACACAAGTTCGCCCAAACCCTAGCGGATCGTTACGGCACGATTGCCGATTGTGCCATTCACAAACCAACTCAAAGAGAAATTGATCGTGGTGCCGATCCTCGTAACTTTCATGCTCATATTATGTTCACCACGCGTACCGCAGCACTTGGCAACAGCAACGAGATCATATTGACTGAAAAAGCTGATATTGAGCTGTCCGACACGAAGCGTCATAAGCTTGGCATGGAACGAGTCAGTGTTGAGATTAAAGAGGTTCGCCAACTATGGGAGCAGCTTGCTAATGAAAAATTAGCCGAGCATAAGCACGATTTGATAGATTGCCGTAGCTATGCAGATCAAGGCAAAGATATTGAACCACAACTTAAGATGGGCAGCGTTGCGACTAAGCTGGAGCGTGACGCATATGAGACAGCTAAATTGGTAGCAATGGAAAAAGGCGAGGTATTTAACGGCATTGCGCCAGTGACGATTAGGGGTGAAATCAACGCCATGATCGCGGAGCGTAATAGCTTAGTGCTAGAAACGTCCAATAGAATTATTTTTGAGCAGCGAGATTACGATGAACGACTTGAAACAACAAAACGATATATTGATCGAGCGAATCAAAGAATTAGAAACACAAAACGACAAATTGAGCGAACAGAACAAGACATTGAGTGGTCAAGTAAGCGATGCAAAAACCTACCAAACTGGATTGATGGAAACCACAAAGCAATTGAGAGCAACACAAGAAAAAGTTCAAACACAGCACGAGCAAATGAAAAACTCACACAAAGAATTAACAACACAAAACAATCAATTAACAGCATCACTAAAGCTATCGGAAGATCAGATATTGAAATTAACAGCGCAGTTGAACAAAGCGCCAGACCAGCTCCAAACCCCTTTGATGATAACTACAGACGAGCCTTTTATGAGCGAAAAAGACGAATTGATCGAGAGCTTAGAGAGTACGATAGACAAGCTAAAAGAGAAAGTTACGCGGATGAGAAAGACAATAATGATCTTAGAGCGACGTTAAGCGCTTTTGCTCATCGATTAATGACTCGACACCATGAAAAGTTCAGCTTGCGCCCAGGCTTTCGCGATAATCCTGCTGACTACCCTGAAAAATTTGACTATCGGCAAGTCAAAGTCCTTGATCGCTTCGCTAATGAATTGGGTTTAACCAACGATTTTAATAGCTTCAGAGAGGAACAGCGGCGCATTGCGGACTTGTTGTTTACGTTTGACGTGATGCAAAACAACCTGAATGCCATGGATATATTGATTAACAGACAAAAAGAACGTAAAAACTATCACGAAGTCATAGCCGATTTTGATGCATTCATTACTAGCTTAGATGCTAGCAGAACAGCCAAAAACAATGAGTTGCAAGGCTCGTTGGGTCGTAGTGATATTAGCCGAATGACGGCAGAAACGCTAACAGCGTTCAATTATTTAGATAACATTGAGCAGTACATAAGCAAAGAAACCACTGCTAACGAATGCAAAGTATTAGCTCAGGAGCATATCAGCGAGACTCTAAGAAGAACCTCTACACAGTATGAACTTGCCTATCAAGGATTAAGAACATTGGATAGTAACGAAAGCGTCCAGAAGCATGCTAGAACGCTTGAATCTAGTTTAAGTAGGTTTAATACTAAATATGCTGATAAGTTGACTGAAAGCGATATCAAGAGCATTAATAATGGATTGGAAGTCCTTAGTCAGAAATTAGAGATTTCTAAACCTATTAATCGACCTTATCCTTCTCCTTTTTAATCTTATCCACAACTTTTTTACTTCCCCGTTTCTTTAAGGGTTTTTATTTACTCCTGTTTACTCCTGTTTACTCCTGTTTAAGAGGCTTTTTTACCTTTTTAAATCAATATGTTACAGAGAGAAAAAACAGTAAATGAGCAGAAAAAACAGTAAATGAGCAGAAAAAACAGTAAATGAGCAGAAAAAACAGTAAATGAGCAGAAAAAACAGTTATATAGAAAGTGCTGTTTTTATTATATACTATTGATGCTAATATACCTCATACATTTATAAAAATAGTAAATGAGCAGGACGAGAAAATGGAAAATAACTTAGTTGTCCAGTCAAATGATCTAATCTTAGCAACGTATACCATGCAAAAGACAGACAAAGAGCTAATACTCGCTTGTATCAGTCAAATTGACAGCAGACCTGATGCGCCACAGGTCACACAAGACACAGAATACAAAGTGTCAGTTGATGATATGAAATCGCTCTTCTTTGGTAAGAAGTCCAAGAATGAGCAGAATATTTATCGTGACATAGAGAGTGCAAGCAAGCGTTTGTATGACGTTGATATTGTAATGAGCTTGCCTGAAAATAAGACGCTTCAAACAAGGCTTGTCAGTAGTATTGTCTATGATCCTGACAACGGAGAAGTTGTATTATCATTTGCAAGTAAAATACTGCCATATTTAACGCAACTTAAAGCTAACTTTACTAAGTATAGGCTATTGGAAATAGGTGAATTATCGAGCATTCACTCAATCAGAATGTATGAATTGATAGTCATGTGGGTTAATCAGTTTCAATACAGCAAAGAGTTTAGCTTAGAAGAGCTAAAGTACGTAATGAACGTCAAGAACAAATATAAACAGTTCGGACAGCTAAAAGATAACGTGATTGAAAAAGCAATAAATGATATCAACGAAAATACAAACTATAGAGTTAGTGTGGAGTATAAAAAGAAAGCTAGAGGTAAGGGGTATAAAGGCTTAATACTCAAGTTCCATAAAAAAACATTAGACAAATTAACCAATAAAGATGATACCTTGTCACCGTCCGCCATTCAGGCCATCGTCGATAATGTGCAATTTATGAATGACTATAACAACCACTCAAGCCTAAGTTATGACGGCAGAATGCATACTGATGCATTTAAGCGTGAAATGATTAATATCATACAGCGAGAGCCTGAAAGTTTTAACAAACCCAATAAAGGCTTAGAAAGCTATTTACCGAAAGCTAAGCAAGGCTTCTAAACTTATGATAACCGTTAATAAAGAAGACTTTCCCAAAGTTTGCATAACTGCTGTTTGTCTCTAATCAATACTTACACAGAATCCAGGATACGCCCTTTTGCTTACACTCAAAAATGAGCAAACAAGCGAAGCACGTTAGTTATTACTTAGATAAGGCAAATATTAATGAAAAAAATACTGTTCGTAATTATATTATCCATTTTTTCTAATAACGTTTTTGGTGCAGAATTATGGCAAGGTTTAAATTCTGGTGCTACTTCTCAAGAAATAATAAAAAAATTTCCAAGTGCTAAGGAAGATCGTTATAACACATTGATCATGAAGGATTACATGATTTTTGGAAAGAATTTTACTGTAGAATTTAGAATGGATGAGGATAAGCTTAAAGTAGTGAAATTAAAAACACACTTCACAAAGTATGATCATTTATATTCAAAAGCGCTTAACGCATTGAGTTTGAAATATGGTGAACCATCTAAAAACATATCTACAGTGCTTGGTAATGCTGCAAATTGGCATCATGACGGTGTTGATATAACTTTGATAGATAACTATGGGTCAAGCTGGCTATTTATTACTTATAATACAGATTTAGTTGATAACTCTAACAAGTTATAGTCAGATAACAAAAACCCCTAATCATTTCTGAAAAGGGTTTTTGACTTAGGAGACTTTCCCAAACTTTGTGTAACTGCCATTTCAACACTCTCCTAAAACGCCCACCATCTTTTTCTCTTCCGATCTGGTGCCACGGTTGAGTCGTTTGTTTTTTCTTTCTCTTGTTCAAGTGGTGGCTCATAGCCTAGCTCAGCTTGCTTAAATTCTAGCAACTTCACTTGAGCAAAATCCTGAATACTAGCATTGGCTTTATCCAGTGTCTTATTCAGCTGACCAATTTGTTGTTGATAATTCTCTATCAACTGTTTTTGATCGCTGACCTGTTGCTGTAGGTGCTTATTCCTTAACTTCTCTAACTCTAATTGATGTTCAAGCTCTGTATAAGACTGTTCAGCTTGACTGTTCAAGTGCGTACTATCAGGAACGTTCAGTGATTGTTCAGTACGTTTTTTGGACAAAGGCTCTCCAAATACTCGAAGCATCTCTGCAGTGTCAATTTTCTTGTCTGCTGTTCTGGAAAGCTCGCCATCATTGACTTTTTGGTATATTGTGGTTCTCGATACACCCCATTCTTTTGCTGCTTTTGTCACTGATATGTTCATTGTTCACCTAGTGTCCAAGTACGTTTTTAAGCTCTGTACAATACGACTGTTCAGAACGTTCAGTGGACAACTATCGCATTAACCTACCTACGAGGCAAATCATAAATACTTTATACGAAAGTTAGAGGGTTCAGATATATATTGTCAATTTTATTGAACAAATATCATGTTTTATTGCCATTTATAGGAAAAATTTGATTTTTAATTCTTGAGAGATTCTAATCATATTAAATAGGTACGGTTCCCTAATCAGGACTTGAATCATCTAAATGATGAGAATATATTTCACAGTGTCCTTTCTGGACAGTATCTAAGATAGTCTCGATCATGCCTATGGCAAATCAATTAAGCATTTACTTTAAAAGGTTTTATTATGGAAAGACTAATCAGCATTATGAAGAGCGATTTCGAGGAGTTTCACTCAACTCGTAAAATAAGCCGTGCAGAGAAATTATCGAAAGATATCAAAATGCATGTCAATCATAATGAGTATCCATCATATTTTTTCGGTAACCCTGAAGCAAAGTTTGTATTAGTACATCTTAAACCTAAACAAGTAGACAATTATTCAGATGTACATGAAGAGAGCTTTAAGTTCACTGACTTTGATGAATATTTTGGGTTTCATAGATACTATGGAAAAATTCATTATGGTGAAGACACTACGATAAAACTTAAGTCTTCTTTTGACGCTAAGCAAGTGAAGTTTATAAAACCATTCAATGTTATCAATTTTAATGATGCTAATGGTAATTTTTCGAACCTAGAAAAAGTAATAGATGACAAGCTACAGCTTGAACTTTTGCCTTTCGGATCGAATAGTTTCGAAACTAATAAGGTTGAATCTGCAAAAGAATCATTGCAACCTTATGTTGAAATCTTGCTAGACACAATAACGAGCCAAGAAAGAGATTACGTTGTATTTTGTGGCAAAGTGTTTGAAACACTCTTACAGCCTTATATAGTTTTTAAAGAGGATCATGCATTCAAGCTGCCAAAAGTAAAGGGTGGGATAGCTGTTAACTATTCTAGATTTTCTAACGTAACTCTAGAATTTAATAATAAGAGATTTTCAGCTGGGATAGCTCAGTCTTTTGCACAGATGGGTATCAACATGGGTGAATATGGAAAAAAATGCAGCGAGCTATATAACCTATCAAAGCCTCTTAAATAGTAGAATTATGTCGGACACGACGTATAATGTCGTAAAGAAGATCTACATACTATGCATTAGAAAATTATTTTGGTAGTCTCAATAAAAGGTAAAAAACAAACGTATGTGCACACTATTTAATTGAGGAGATAGTAATGATTATTGCACTAAGAGGTTACGGTGCATTTATTTACGCCGGTACAGTAGCAAATGATACTTATGAGTATTTCGAAAATGAAGACATTGACTTACAGGAATATGCTGAATATTTAGACGACCCTGGATCAAGTAATCTACAAATACCTAAAGAGCACGATTTTGTTAATGGTGGTCGTCTGTATGATGTGGATAATTTGTGGCGTATATCAGGCGCAGAATTAACTAGTGATTGTATTTTAAGTGTAGATTTAGAGAATGGAGGTGATGATTGGGAATGTGCCCTTGATTTAGGTACCTTAGAAAAACTTGGAATTAAGACAAAATGTATTAGTTCATCTACTAGGATGATAATGGATTTACCTTCAGGTACTGCTATATTCATGGCTAAGGAAACTACTGAAGGGCTACAGTTTGAAGAAAATCAGATTATATCTAGTAGTGATTTTGACCCAACAAAGTTAGAAATTTATTATCATGAGTATATAGATACGGACATAGTCAAACATATAAAGTACGATGGAAGAGAGTATTTTGGTAGTAACTTTGAATGGGATGCTGAATCTAAAGAGTTTAAATGGCTCTGGTGGTGATTAACAATTAGAGAGATTTCACACAGTGGCTTTCATTAAAAACTCATAAAATTAGGTTATAGATAAATATGTTAACTAAGAAAACCACTACTCGTGGAGATAACTATAATGAACTACTCAGTTTGGCTAAGTCTAAAAATCTGACACTTAGACGTGCTAATAAATCAGGTGAAATTCCTATGAGGTTCGAGGTTGTTCGTAGAGGCGCTTCAAAAAATGAGCAACCTTTTATTGATAATTTAACACCTGAGCAAGTCAATAATAATAGTCCATTAAGTGAGGGCTTCACCTTAAAACAGTTTATTAGCCAGTTTAAAACAGTATGTCCCAAGGGAACCATCTAAAAAGGCTTATTGATCTACTTATAGTGGATTAATAAGCCTTTTTAGATATTTTCTTAGCCACATCAGCGATCAGATGCCGTGAGCACTTCGCCATTTTTTGAATATCAGAATAGCTATGACCTGATTTGAGCAGACTAGCGATAATCTTGCGCTTTTCGGTATCTTTTCTACGTCCTGAATACTTACCTTCTGCTTTAGCTCGAGCAATACCTTGCATTTGACGGTTACGGCGATCTTCATAATCTTTTCGAGCAATAGCTGCAAGCATATCTAGCATCATCGAGTTAATGGCCTGCAATACACTGCTCATAAATTCAGTGCTGCTTTCAGGTTGAAGCGCCATATATGAGGTGGGTAGCTCTTTTGATACGATAGATAGCTTCTTTTCTGATAGCATTCTTTTGAGAGTGTCCCAATCAGCTTGGTTCAAACGCGCCAAGCGATCAATCTGCTCAACTAAGATGACATCGCCCTTATGAGCATCTTCGATCAGCTGCATCAGCTTTGGGCGTACCAGTGTTGCTCCTGATTCATTCTCGACATAGAACGCTGCAATCTTGTGGTCATGATCGTCGGCAAATGCTATAAGCTCGCTCTTGGCACGCTTAGCGTCTTGTTCTTTGGTTGACGCTCGTAGATACGCTCTAATAAACATAAATACCTAAAATAGTCTGTTATAAGTGGTTCCATTATACCAGTCTGTTTTAAGTAGTCTGTTAATAGGTTTGAAGGATGAAATATCTGGTTCCCTTGGGGTATGGCTTTTGAAACCATTTTTCTTTATATTGTCACTTAGACAGCCTACTTTTTGAACCACCACCCGGATATAAATGTAGCTATGAATAAAACAACTTTTAAAATATCGAAGATGGACTGCCCTTCGGAGGAAAACCTAATCCGAATGAAATTAGAGGGCCACTCGAATATTGAACATCTTGAGTTCGACATTCCTAACCGTCAATTAACTGTGTTTCATCATGACAATATAGAAGGGATAGAGACTGCTATTCATGACCTAAAATTAGGAGACACCCTACTCTCGACCGAAACCATTGACCCCTCTGATCCCAACAATAATTTTAAAATTGATGCTGACTCTAGTCACAAAAAAGATGCTGAGCAAAGAAAGCTACTATGGATAGTGCTGGTCATTAACTTTGCTTTCTTTATTATTGAAATGAGCACGGGACTGATTTCTCGTTCGATGGGGTTGGTCGCCGACAGCTTAGATATGTTAGCAGATAGCTTCGTGTACGGAATTAGCTTATTTGCGGTCGGTGGAACGGTCATTAAGAAAAAACGGATTGCTAGAATTGCCGGATATTTTCAAATTACGCTAGCGATTCTTGGTTTTTTAGAAGTACTAAGACGTTTCTTTGGCAATGAGCAGTTACCTGACTTTTCTACCATGATAGTCATATCGATTCTTGCGCTAATTGCAAACTTGATTTGCCTCTATTTACTACAAAAATCGAAAAGCAAAGAAGAAGAAGCCCATATGCAAGCCAGTATGATTTTCACTTCAAACGATGTGATTATCAATTTAGGGGTAATTGTTGCAGGGATTTTGGTTAATTGGTTACACTCTAGTACGCCTGATTTGATTATTGGTAGCATCGTATTTGCTTTAGTTATTCAGGGCGCCTTTAGAATATTGAAGTTGAGTAAGTAGCCAAGCCTAATAACTGAAGCAAATAGCTCAAGTAAGTAGCTTAATTAAACCGCTAAGTGTAAAGTAACTGGGTTTGAAGCAAATAAACATCATAAGGATATGAGACCTCAAGCAATGATTGAACAAACTTTAAATCTAGTCACCACCAAAGACCATCAGCAAGTTGCCGTTTGGCGAATAATAGATGATGAAGTCTTTGATAAGAATCTGGGAGACCTTCCTAAATTTTGTGTAAGTATTTAATCTAAACGTCAGTTACACAGAATCTGGGATGGTCTCTTCAAGTCCTCACTAGCGCACCGATCATAGATAGAATATCTATGGTAAGTACATCATGAAGTACACTGTGGCTATCTCAGCAAGTTGAAACCTTAATACCATTAGCTCACAGCCAAAGATTCAAGTCCTCACTAGGGTACCGAACCAAGAAAAGAGCTTGAGTGGCTCGCTATAAGTATACATTGGCTACCGCTTGGGCTTATCTGCTATGTGGGCGCAATTTCTATTGCACCGGCAACGGCACAACCCTGATATGCTTTGCCTGCGTAAGTTAATATTGCAGTAAATTCATTTTGATAGCCATTGTCATCGATACAAAGGTTATTTTTTATATTCACAACAATAGGCTGTCCATTGACAGTACTCGCGTATTCGACACCTTCAGTATTGACAGAACCAGAACCCACCACGGTAACTGTTGCTGTCGTTGGCTTTAAGAAATTTGCCTCTATACTTAGCTCATTTCCTTCAATCACTATTCGCCAAATTTTCCCTTTGTTTCCAAAAGCAGTAAATGCCCCTGACGCTACCGGCGCTTCTATTGTAGGCTGCTTACTCAGATCCGTGGTGTCGGCACGATGGTTACTACAAGCCACTAGAGCTAAGCTGCCCGTTAAGCACATTGTCGTTAGAAGCAAAGAACGCATAATTTTTCCTTTAAATATAATAAGAGAAGAGGGCGTTCAAAACTCTGTGTCAACTAAATTAAAGACGCTAGCCAATTTAATAAACGCCCCGTGCGTGATTATTTGGATTCTTGATTGGATAATATTTGAATATTTGCCGTATTTTACTAGCTTGAACATATCATTCACTGGGGTGGAGTGTTAATCTGTTATGTTTTTTCATTGGATTTGCTTTGGTCTATTGTGTACTAGCTAAAATCTACTCGAAGATATGGATGTAATATATAGTTTGTCCGACACCAATAAACTCAACTATTTTGGATGTTAAAATAATCAATTATTTTTTAATACGAAAGGTTTTAAGATGAAATCAAAGAAAATACTCGCCCTTGCATTTGTGATGTCGTGTATAGCTGCTTTAGCAGGCTGTAACACAACACCTGATAACAGTAGTCAGTATACTAATGCAGTAGAGACTTCTCATAAAAATAGTCACAGTAATATTGCTAACCCCCAAGTTTTGGATATCAAGGGCAGTATTACTGGCTATGATACAAAGGAATATATATTCCATGCACAAGCTAATCAAGTATTAAGAGTAGTAAGACAAAACACATCAGACGATGTGGTATTAAAGTTACTGTATCTTGGAAATAACAATAAAACTAGTGAACTCTCTGGTGATTTCCAAGTCCTGCCTTATACAGGGGATTATAAGCTTATCGTAAGCCAAACACGCAATGATGCCCGTAAGCATGCAAACACCGCAAAAAACTTTAATTTGAAAGCCTTTATCACTGACCAGCAGCAACCATCTAACCAGCAAAATTATGTCGTCAACTACAAGTGTGATAGCAACGAAAATCTAAGCGTAACCTACCACTTTAATAACCAAAAAACTAGTGCGACAGTGACTTACGATAATATTTCACAACAGCTAAACTTTGATGATCAATATAGTAAAAAAAATAATCCAGTATTCTCCAATAATAACTACTTACTGAGCGTAGGAACTATTAATGATGGCGTGTTTGGAGACTCAATGGTCTACTCTTTGTTAGATTTAAAAAAATCTAAAGGTGGCTACGCGTTATTGCAAAACTGTCAAAAATTATAAACGCCTTCAGAAAAATAAAAAAGGGAAAATAGCCATAATCAGATAATGGGAGTTTCCCAAACTTTGTGTAACTGCTTATAATCCACTAACTGGAGAATAAGCAATGACTAACCAAAACGACATTAAAAAACTGGCCCAACAGATGGCTGGTAGCATGAAAAGCTGAGAGCATCCTACATTTTGTGTAATTATTGATGAAAGCCACACAGCTGTTACACAGAATATAGGATGCTCTCATCGAACTTTCTTACTTTTTAGAGTAACTCAGCTGCTTGTAATGCTATTTCTTTAACATCTAAGCTAAGGGCTAAATCTGCATTGATCAAATCTTCAATATCGAAAAATCTAGCTTCTAGGGCATCATCACCTGCTAGAGGATCACCAGAAACCCAAATACAAAGTACGGCTACAAGAACAAAATGGTGACGAAGCTTACCACTACTATCAAAGTCAAACGCGTCTACAGCGTTAAATGTCTTAAAGGCTTTTGATACAATGCTTGTCTCTTCATAAAGTTCACGAACGGCAGCATCTTTAACAGTTTCCCCACGTTCAATTTTACCACCGGGAAAACCCCATCGACCTGCATCGGGTGGGTTAGCACGGCGTACTAAAAGCACCTTTCCATCTTTAAAAAGTACTCCAATAGTAGCTACTATTGGACGTAGGCTCTGTGGTTCGTATTGTATTATAGGTTCATTACTTAGTATATTAGACATAAAAACTCAATTGAGAATAGGACATAGAGGATAGCTTAATATTCAAGTCCTCACTAGGGAACCGAACCAGTGAAAGCGCCTGACTGGTTTGCCATAGGTATACTTACAATAAATTATAGTGCAATGGGAAGATAGAACTAAGACAATTAAAGAGCTGATTAAAGAACTCCAAAGTTTTGGGGATCAAAACTTGATTGTTATGATAACGAATGATGAAGGTGAAACATTTAACGGTAAAGTTGGTTAGCAAAGGGTTTGTAGCTAATAAAGATGATCCTGATAAATATAAGAAAGTTTATTGTGCTTTACACTTCTAAGCTTTAAGACCATCTAAGACAGTTAGCTAGTTTTTTAACCCCTAAACCCATGTAAATCGGTTGGGGATGATTTTTTTGTCGTGTGCAGAGAAAAATAAGTTAAAGATTTTTTACTAGCTGCTTTAGCGATAATCATTATTTAAGATAATCTCGTTAAAGCAGCTATGACTTAACTCTTAAATGTTAAGGGTAAATTTGAAAAATTAAGGAGTTAAAATGACTTTACGACATTCTTCTTCACGCTTTTCGAAAATTTCATAACCTTTAGCAGCGTCAGACAAATTCATACGGTGAGTAATAATAGCTTCAGGTGATAAATCACCATTTTCAATATACTCTAATAATTGTGGTAAATACTTGTGTACATGGGTTTGGCCCATTTTGAAAGTAAGCCCCTTATCAAAAGCATCACCAAATAAGAAACCATGAATGGGTCCTGCATACACACCAGGAACACTAACGACCCCGCCACGACGCACAGCTGCAATACATTGACGTAAAGCTGCACCACTTGACCCTTCAATTTTCAAATTGGTCATTATTGTTTCTAGCATACTGCCTTTGGCTTCAAAGCCAATCGCATCAATAACGCCGTCAACGCCGCGATGTCCTTTGGTCTGTTCAATGATGAATTCAGCAGCATCTACCTTATCGAAATTGACCGGAATAGCCCCGTACGTATCTTTGGCATACTGCAAACGGTAGTCATTATGATCTACCACGAAGATCTGCTCAGCGCCTAACATTTTGGCACAAGCTGCTGATAACAACCCCACAGGACCCGCACCATAAATAGCTACGGTTGAACCTTTAGTAATATTGGCATTAGTCACGGCCTGCCAAGCAGTTGGTAAAATATCTGATAAAAATAAAACCTTCTCATCTGACAGTGAGCCATTTACTTTGAACGGATTAAAATTACCTTTAGGAACCCGTACAAATTCTGCTTGTCCACCAGGAATCCCACCATATAAATGGCTAAAACCAAATAAAGCAGCCGGTGGCGGAATTATTTTTTTATTAATAGCAGCGCCTGGGCCTGTATTTGTAGTCTCACAAGCGGACATTAGGTCATGCTGACAGAAAAAGCAGTTACCACATGCAATAACAAAAGGAATAACAACTCTGTCGCCTTTTTTAACAGCTGTGACTTCAGAGCCTACTTCTTCAACCACACCCATAAACTCATGACCGAAGATATCGCCTTCCTCGGTTGCAGGTATTTTGCCACGATATAAGTGTAAATCTGAGCCACAAATTGCAGTTGCAGTCACACGTAAAATAACATCATCTTTTTCTTGCAGTTTAGGCTCTGGGACATTGTCCACTCGCACATCTTTAGCACCGTGGTAGGTTAAAGCACGCATAATTTCTCCAATTAAGTAAAGCTTGCAGAATCTCGATAAACAATAATCTGTGATAATACAAGATGAAAGTTATTAGAATCAGTGGTTTATGTTAACTAAGTTAAGTATTACTCAATTATATTAGCACCTTGAAAATCGAGATTTATAATTAACGTGTGTTAAAAAGGTTGCGTGTTGTAAGTAAAAAATTGTAGTGGTTAACTAATTTAGGACACCTAATAAAATTCAAACCTACATCGCCATTACTTATAACCCTGAGTCGAGAACGGATAATAATTATAAGCGTTGGGGCAACTTTTATGACCGCCAAGATCTGTTAGTAGGTGACGAGTTATGGCAGCTTGTGTCAGGTGGTTAATTTTCACTCAATGATATGATTGATATTCTCTGCTCGTCTACAATGAAAGCTTCATAATCTCATTAAAAAACTAGCATTAATCTTCTACAAACATATTATCTTCATCAACAGGGAGGCCAGTATCTGCAATATTGGCAACTAATGTATGTTTATCGCCGTTATAGTCAATTTCATTATTTTTATTGCTGATTTTTTTTAGCTTTTCTATAACATCAGACATTAACTCTCTATCACTTTCTCTGGTTAAAAAATCATCTAAATTATTAGCAACATATTCACGTAATTTTTCAACTTCGTTTTTTTCTAAAGTCTCTATTAAGAAAGCACCCAGTAGTATCTTTTGTCGTGTCAGCTTCTTATCTAACTTCTGTTTTTCTCTATTTATTTTCAGCTCAAGCTCATTAATCTTTTGCTGTTCCTTCAAATCATTACCACCAAGTAAGCTCATACCATATCCTTAAATTATCAAATTATTTATCCATCTAACTATAGCAACTTCGCCAGTATCTAACAATCTACTATGATATAGTTAATTGACGGATGGTTGAGTCTCACTGACTAAGTGCGGATGGTTGAGTCTCACTGACTAAGTGCGGATGGTTGAGTCTCACTGACTAAGTGCGGATGGTTGAGTCTCACTGA
>NZ_JBQQES010000017.1:0-8905 GCF_052259005.1 Psychrobacter sp. 1Y10
GAGTCTCACTGACTAAGTGCGGATGGTTGAGTCTCACTGACTAAGTGCGGATGGTTGAGTCTCACTGACTAAGTGCGAGTTTTCGACTTCACAAATGTTTATTCCCTACGGTTATAAATTTATGAAGTCAAAACATCGGCAGGGGCAAGCCCCCACACCCCCAACACTACGAAAAGACGTAGTGCTAAAAATCAAAAGCTAGAGCATATAGAAATGGCTATTTTTATCGCATCGACTAAATCTATATCACGAGGTAATGGACAAAGTGCCGTTGCTTCTGCGAGCTATCGTGCTGGTTGTGAATTGGGAGATAAGCGATACGGTAAGACCCACGACTACTCAAAAAAGCATGGGGTAATGAGTGCGGATATCATTTTGCCGTCAGCATTGGCAGCTGCCAATGCTGATATTGATCGTAGTGATTTATGGAACAAAGCGGAAGCTGCCGAAAAAAGAAAAGATGCGCGTGTGGCTCGTGAATGGCTGGTTAATCTACCGCATGAATTAAGCGCAGAAGACCGCAAAGAGCTGGCGCACCAGTTCGCCCAAACCTTAGCAGACCGTTACGGCACGATTGCCGATTGCGCCATTCACAAGCCTACCGACAAAGAGATTGAGCGAGGCGCAGACCCTCGTAACTTCCACGCCCATATCCTATTCACCACGCGCACCGCAGCACTCGACCAAGACAACAAAATTATACTGATCGACAAAGCGACTATTGAGCTGTCCGATAACAAGCGGCGTTCGCTTGGTATGGAACGTGTGAGCCATGAGATTACAGACGTTCGCCAAATATGGGAGCAGATCGCCAACGAAAAACTAGCCGAGCATGACCATAGATTGATTGATAGTCGCAGCTATGCCGCGCAAGGTATTGATATTGAGCCACAGCTCAAAATGGGGTCAGTCGCTACCAAGCTGGAACGTGACAAATACGAGCAAGAGCTAAAAAAAGCGGCGCAAGCAAAGGAGAAAGGCGAGGTTTACGAGATTGATAAAACGCCAGCAACACAGCTCGGCACCATCAACGAAATAATCCACAAGCGCAACGAGCTGGTATGGGGCGTAGCGCTTGCCAAAAATCAGACAGTAAATGATGCTGCTGAACAAATTATCTTTAATGGTCATAAAATCAAAGATATTGAGCACACCACACCGCCACCAATACAGGCGATCAGTAACGATTCGCCCACGCCAAGCAGGGCAACCGCAGTAGATGAACCTATTAAAAATTCTGAACCGCCAAGCGCACCAAAGCCTAAAGCACCCACGCTAGACGCGGTTGCACAAGCAATGGCAATGGCGAAAGGGGTTGCCACTCGAAAAGCCGACGAGCAAAAACAAAAAGAGTTGGCGCTGGAGCAGCAGCGACAGCATGAGCTTGCCGAACAACAAAAACGTGAACAAGCCGAACGTGAGCGCATTGAACAGGTACGAGTCGACAGAGCAAGGCAGCAGCAAGCGGTAGCCGAGCAGCTGAAGCGTGAAAGTCAGCAATTCATGGTAGATAAAAAAGCGCTGTATGCAGCCGTAATGGCACAGTTAGAACAGCATACACAGAAAGGGATTGATCCAAACAACAAGGTAGGCAAACCTATTTTAGCGATTTCAGTCGCTAATGAGGTCATGCACAACCTTAATCACTATATGGATAACCCAGATACCACACAGAGACAGCACGAGCTTGCGTTAAATGAGCGTGGCGCGTTAACGGACTTAGTGATCGACAAATCAACGCAAGCATTGAATGAAATTAAAAATCTACACTATACCAGTGAGCGTAAAACGCACACAGCAGCTCTACAAGGCGTTTTAACTGAATTTACAGACAATCACGGGCAAAGCGTCGATAAAACGCAGGAAAAAGCCCTAGAGAGCGCACAAAAAGCCGTTGCAGACTACAGTAACGAGATCAATCGCAGCCATAGCTATGGATTAGGAAGATAAAAATGTCAGAGATACCCAACCTTGAAGACCTGCTTACCGCTATTGCAACGCTTACCGAGCATAACACCGCATTGCTCACGCAAAGAGAAGAACAGTATCAAGCGATGGCAGCGAGAGACACCGCCACTGCAAAGCTTGTCAACGAACTAACCGCACAGCTCAAAGATTATCAAGAACGAGAAAATAAAATTAAATCAGCGATTGTTGCCGGTACAGCTAAAGAGGTTCGCCTAGAGGTTGCTGATCTTCTTAATTACTACTCTAACCAGCTAACACAAGGCGTTGGTGGTCACGTTGAGCAAGCAAATACGCAGCTAGAAAAAACGATAGGTATAGCGAAGACACAGATAACCCAACTGTCTAAATTATCAACTGAGATGAAAGGAACTTTTGATACTAACTTTAGCAGCTTAAAGCTTTTTTCTGAGTCTTTTGAAGATCAAAACAAGAAATTGGCTAATGATGCAAATATTGCGTTGACGAGTGTTAGAACTCAAGCAAAGAAAGGGGCTGAGCAGTACACAAAGCAGTTATCAGATGAGTTTGCTAAATCACTGAGCTGGAAGGCTTCTGCTTTAGTAGGTGGTATCTGTGCTTTCATATTTGCAATCACTTTATTTTCTGTTTGGTTACTTGTACCTAGTAAAGCAGACATTGCAGAACGTCAAACTAAGTATGACAGTTTAGCAGCAGCTAAAATTGCTCATAATGTCGTTAATGGTCAGGATGGTGAATTTTATGCGAGAATTAAGCCAAAATCATGTTTTATAGGTACAGATAAGTATCAATACTGCAAATTTAGATAGCTCAAAGCCCTTATCTTTTTAATTAATAAAAAAAGAAAAAAAGGCTTTTAATGCTTTTAAATGCTTTTAAATGCTTTTAGACAAGCTGTAAGCCTTACGTATAGAGGGCTGTAGAGACCATATGACTACGTCTAGTTACCCATATGACTACGTCTAGTTACCCATATGACTACGTCTAGTTACCCATATGACTACGTCTAGTTACCATTAATCTACTTATTTTTTTATGTAGTTTTATATACTTCAATATGATAACGTAGTCATTATTTAGTTTATGGATGAATTAAATGTCAAAAGGTAACTTGGTTGTTAAAACGAATCAGCTCAATTCAGCATTACAAAACCTATCTCTGCCTGAAATTCGTATCATTCAGTTGGCAATAGTAGATGCGAGAGAAACGAATACGGGATTAAGTACCGATAAGCCGTTGCGCATTGATGCATTGCGCTACGCAGAAATTTTTGAAACAACGCGTCAGAATGGTTATCAGCGTATGAAGGATGCTGAGGAAAACTTATTTAATAGGCGTTTTAGTTATGTAGACGAGAGAGGAAAGCTTGTTAAATCTCGTTGGATTCAGCAAGTTACCTATCTTGATGATGAAGGTGCAATTGAGTTGGTATTTACGCTTGCTGTGGTTAATGGCATTAGTCGTATTGATGGTGCAGAAGATTTTTTCACTTCATATTTGCTTGAGCAAACCGCCAGTATGGATAGTATTTACTCCGTTAGGTTGTATGAGCTACTCATACAGTGGTTAGCTGCCAAGCAAACGCCCTTGTTTGATCTTGATAATTTCAGAAATCAGTTAGGTGTAGAAGATCACGAATACAAGCGTATGGGTAACTTTAAGTTAAGGGTTTTAGACCTTGCTGTTAAAGAAATTAATGAAAAATCAGATATTAAAGTCAGTTATTCTCAGGTGAAAAAAGGTAGGACTATTACAGGCTTTAAGTTTAAAGTTCATGAGAAAACTAAAATTAAGGCTAACAAAGAAAATCAGCTACGTGATGTTGATACTGCTGATATGTTTACGGTAGAAGGTCTAAATGATAAACAGCTGGGACGTATTGCTCGTAACCCTCAGTTTATGACTGACTATAATCATATAGTTAGCCCTACTAGCCCAGCTGGACAGTCGCAGCAGGGATGGGAGTTTGAGATGATTAATCGCCTTAAAAAAGACGCTTCTCAGTTTAAAAAACGTCCAATAAGGGATTATTTAGAGTATTAAGGCTAGCTGTTTATTATAAGTGGTTCCATTATACCAGTCTGTTTTAAGTAGGCTGTTAATAGGTTTGAAGGGCAAAATAACTGGTTACCTTGGGGTATACCTTAATAGAACCAGTGAAAACTGATTTCTTCTATCCAAAGTTATTTCTCATAACATTTCTTATGAGAACAATGATTCGAGAGTCACCAGCGCATAGGTGCTATATAAGGCAGAGCAGATTTGAGTTGCTCATAAGTACCATTTACCAGAATATCATCTGTTACTTCCTGAATATTAGTATGACCACAGAATGCCATGCTGATATCACATTCTTTATAAATGATCTCAAGCGCACGACGTACACCATCTTCGCCATAAGCACCAAGTCCGTAAAGAAACGCGCGGCCAATAAGTGTGCCTTTGGCACCCAATGAGATTGCTTTTAAGACATCTTGACCAGAGCGGATACCGCTGTCTAACCATACTTCGATATCACTATTCTCAGCATGAACCGCTTGTATAATATCACTTAGCGCAGCAATAGAAGATGGTGCACCATCTAATTGACGCCCACCATGATTCGAAACCACCAGTGCATCAGCCCCACTACGTGCGGCCATGATCGCATCTTCAGGCTCCATAATGCCTTTTATAATGAGCTTACCGCCCCACATATCTTTGATGCGCGCGACATCATCCCAGCTAAGTGCAGGATCAAATTGCTCTGCCGTCCACGCTGATAAAGAAGAGATGTCTTCGACATTTTTAGCATGACCGACAATATTACCAAAAGTACGCCGTTTAGTACCCAGCATATTCATGCACCATTGCGGTTTGGTCATTAAGTTTAAAATATTGGCAAGCGTTGGTTTAGGGGGTGCAGAAAGACCATTTTTAATGTCTTTATGACGTTGCCCTAATACTTGTAAATCGGCGGTCAAGATAAGCGCTGAACAATTGGCTTCTTTGGCACGGCGAATTAGGTTGGCTATAAATTCCTGATCGCGCATCATATACAGCTGAAACCAAAACGGTGCACTAGTATGCGTCGCCACATCTTCAATAGAACAAATACTCATAGTCGATAGCGAAAACGGTACACCAAATTTCTCAGCCGCGCGCGCCGCATGAATCTCACCATCTGCCCACATCATACCCGTGAAGCCTGTTGGCGCGATCGCTACGGGCATATTGACAGGCATCCCCAGCATTTCAGTAGCAAGCGATCGTCCTTCCATATTGATCATCACACGCTGGCGCAGCTTTATACGGTCAAAGTCAGTCTCATTATTATGATAGGTGGTCTCAGTCCATGAACCGGAGTCGACATAATCATAAAACATACGGGGTACTTTACGTTCAGCGACTTGGCGCAAGTCTTCAATATTTGTAATTTTGCTTAAATCTTTCACGGGGTTTTCCTTGATAACTATTTAGTAATTGTAATGTAGTCACTGTAACTAACCATTCTGAATCTAATATAGATAATACAATGGCGTCAGAATGATGAGTTCATAGGATTTTTTAGTGTAGCTATTAAATATTAATTAATTGCCTTTTTTCTACTGGTCAGCGACATTAGTACAAAAAATACTATTGGCCAAATGATAGCCAAAATCCACCACCATAAATCACCAAAAATGATACCCATACCAATTAATCCAGCTTGAATGACATAGTAAATCATTGCTAGCAAGGTTTTTCGAATCACGTAACCTTCTTTATCTATTAATCCGACCACTGCACACGCGGCAACCACGTTATGTACTGAAACCATATTACCAGCCGCACCGCCCACCGCTTGAAGTGCCACCACTTGTGCCGCATGACTGCTATTAAGGCCAATTTGGCTGGCAGTTGACCACTGAAAATAAGAAAACATCATATTACTGATGGTATTGGAACCTGCAATGAACGCACCCATTGCGCCAATCCATGGCGAGACTAGCGGCCATGCATTTTGAAACGCCCCAGCCGCACTTTCAGCCAATAATATCGGCATGGCTGGTAGCGAAGTGGCGACATCGGCGGCTGAACCTGAATTAATAAATACTTGTACCATCGGCACCGAAAACAATAAAGCTGGCGCTGCCGCAATCATAGTTTTTGCTGAATTAATCCAACTACGTTTTACCGCTTGTCTGTTCATTTTAAACAGCAATATACACAGTAATGAAGTAATAATTAAAATAGTACCCGGAGAATAAGCGAGTTGTATTTTACTAGAAATAGTCGTACCAAAAAGATTGGCAAGGTTAATCGTTGTGAAGTCCCCTACCAAAAAGTTTTTCAGCGGTGTCACAACCCGAGATACAATTAATAGCCCAATAACAATAATATAAGGAGAAAATGCCCTTATTAAAGTAAACTTTGGTGCTATTGAATCATCATATTGTTCTTCGTCCAAAGTACCTAGCCAATCTTTGTCCCAGTCGTCTCGGGGTGCAAAATCGAAGATATCTTTCGGCATTAAAAATCCGCGCTTTGCCGCAGGAAGTACAATCAGTAAACCGATAAAACCGCCTACTAATGATGGAAACTCAGGACCTAGGTATTTAGCCACCAAAAAGTAGGGAATGGTAAAGCTGAGACCGGCAAAGAGTGCAAAAGGCCACACTTTGAGCCCTTCGATAAAAGAGCGTTTTTCGCCAAAAAATCGCGTCAAAAATGCACTTAAAATTAGCGGAATTAAAAAGCCTACTAATGCATGTAACAGCCCGATATTAGCGGTAATTTGTAAGAGATAATTTTCAGCAGAGGTCGGCGCAATAGACTGAGCTAGATCTTGTTTATCACTGATACCAGACCAAACGCCAAGTAATATCGGTGTGCCAACGGCACCAAATGACACCGGCGTAGACTGGATAATCAACATGACCATAACAGAAGCCATTGCTGGGAAACCTAGCGCCAATAATAGTGGAGTACCGATAGCAGATGGCGTACCAAATCCTGATGAGCCCTCCACCAATGAGCAGAATAACCACGCCACAATGATTGCTTGAACGCGTCTGTCAGGCGAGATATCCATAAAACCTTTACGAATGGCGATGATGGCACCACTTTCTTTTAAGGTATTAAGTAACAAGATAGCCGCAAATACGATGAATAAAATCGTGAGCGCTACAATAATACCGTTAACAGTGGCAGCAGCGACTTGAGCGCCACTAGCATGCCAAACGAAAAAAGCTAGCAATGCCGTTGCAAGATAAGCTGCGCTCATAGATATTTTTGCCGGTAGCCGCAGGACTACAAGTAACAAGAAAACGACGAGAATAGGCGCTAAAGCCAAAAAGGTATACATTATAACAATCCTTGTTGATAAGTGTACCAGCCAATTATTTTATTAAGCTGGAATCACTAAACCTGAAGTTATGCCAAAGTCTTTTTAGCTTTTAAATAACATATTATTATTTGACTTCAACAGTCCTCTGTTTTTATATTTTTACGAATATAAGAATATCTTTAAGTTATCGAGATTCGATAGTTCTTCTGTATTTAATATGGTAAATTGCTTGGACAGCCAAAATAGCAAAAGTGGACAAATTATACTAGTAAATAAATATAGATCAAAAAATTAAAAGTTATGACGATCTTGATCAGCGAGTCTTTGATTATAATCTCGATGATTACAGTAATGAGCCCTATCGTCGATTGCTCTCGTTAATCCTGCATAAAATAAAAGCCACCAATCTCTATATATAAAGTAAGGGGCTTGATAGCGAGGCTAAAAAAAGATGAGCTACAACTGAAAATTTAAGTCCTCACTAGGGTACCGAACCAATTTTGAGAATAAGCAGGGGAAATAGCTTCTTCACTTATTTTTTAGTAGGTATCCAATTTCCTTTTAATCTCTTCAGAGACTTCCATTATATCGGCATCGATAGCCATGCCTATTTCAGTCAGACAAGCGGCATCTCCTTGTGTCGCAAACTCAAGATTTGTCGTTGGTGTTGTTACGCCCCCAGTAAATATTTTCTCACCCAATTTAATTTTTATGCCTTTCAGTACAATAGTTTTTTCCTCTTCTAAATAAACGACATCATCCGGAGGAAATAAGGGCGTCATATATTTATCTTTGGCGACTTGCAACATAAGACAATTATCTTTAATAACAAATTTGCCACTTACGATACCTGGCATTTGACCGCCCGTAGATAGACCACTAAATATGTCGGACAGTGACTTAGTAGAGTCTCGTTGTGGTAACACTGATGGGCTCTCATTGTTAAGGGCAGTTCTTTCTTCTATTGGTGTTACTTGGTAGGATTTTAAGGTAGTACAGCCAAATAAAACCGGAAGTAAAAAAAATCCAAAGGCGGTTGCTATTAAACAGGTACTTGATTTTGAGTTATGCATTAGTTTGTCTCATCGTTATTATTGGCATTAACTTTATTTCCAAGCTCCTTTACCAAATCTGCCATTAAATCCTTATCCGTCTGTCTGCTCAAAAAATCTAATAGATGGTTAGCTGTATAATCCTTTAAACCATCTACTGAATCATTCTCTAACGCATCTACAAGAAAAGCACCCAGTAGTATTTTTTGCCGTGTCAGCTTCTTATCTAACTTCTGCTTCTCTCTATTTATTTTAAGCTCAAGCTCATTAATCTTTTGCTGTTCCTTTAGATCATTACCACCAAGTAAGCTCATACCTTCCTCTTAAATACCAAACTACCTATTCACCCAACTATAGCAACTTCGCCAATACCTAACAACAGTTTATGATATAGTTAATTGACGGATGGTTAAGTCCCACTGACTAAGTGCGAGTTTTCGACTTCACAAATGTTTATTCCCTACGGTTATACATTTATGAAGTCAAAACATCGGCAGGGGTAAGACCCCCACACCCCCAGCACTACGAAAAGACGTAGTGCTAAAAATCAAAAGCTAGAGCATATAGAAATGGCTATTTTTATCGCATCGACTAAAT
>NZ_JBQQES010000018.1:0-5700 GCF_052259005.1 Psychrobacter sp. 1Y10
TATTTCTACAGTCCACTGAACCTTAATTCTTACTCTTACTCTTACTCTTACTCTTACTCTTACTCTTACTCTTACTCTTACTCATTCGGTCTTTTACTATTTCAAATAACGCCGTTCCTGCGACTACTACTATTCCCCCAACTAGCGTAAAAATTAATTCAATCACTTGATCTTCTGAGTTTGAGTGTTTATTCCCTTTATAATCATTTTTATGTTTTCTCTCAGCATACTCAGCTCTATTTTCAGCTTGCCTAGCTCTATGTTCAGCATTATTGACTCTTTGGTTTGCAGAAGTCATATCGCTATCGTAGTTTCTTGATATAACTTTCAATCCTTCTATTACATCACCTCTAGGTATTGAGGATCTTTTTTTATACTCAAAAACATTCATGTTAACCCCACAAATACGATAATATTAATTTACTCCAAACTAATGTTATCACTATTGTTAGTATTTAAAGCATATTTATATTTTCTCACCATGTTATCTAAAATCTACTTTCGGGACAATTCACTTTATCATTTTGTGATAAATTCCAAGGATAACAAACGAGTAGTATTTTTTTAGAGCGATGTACACCTTAAATGGCGTGGCTTTGCGAAGAAGTTGCTAATTGACGCGAAGGTAATGAAAGCGTAAACTCAAGTGCTAGAAACGACTAACCCCCAGTGCTACCAACACTAGGGGTTAGGTGAATTTTAATCTGTGTCAGCAGATATAAAACCCATCTTTCGATACGGATATTTTATATCAGCAGGCGCACCAACACAAGTGTGTGTCATGTTAATACTACCGGAAATATACGAAACCCTGCCCCATAAGCCCTATTGCACCGATGATTTAGGTAATCTGATCATTCGTCCTAGGCAAACTGCCGTCAAAATGCGGTACATTCAGCATAACCCACCTTGCATGACTCACTTCATATGCTTAGACATTGATCATGAGCATGGTGCAATGCGTTGGGCGGAAGAATACTTGCCACCGCCACGGTGGACAAGCCAAAACCCCTCAAACGGACACGCTCATATTGTCTATGAGCTAAAAACGCCTGTTTGCACCAGTGAGCATGGCAGTCGTAAAGCCTTAGATTATCTTGCTAAGATACAAGCAGGGCTTGTCAGAGAGACGAGGGCAGACGTCGGTTATACCAATTTCATCACTAAAAACCCGATGCACAAGCATTGGCGTACCGAGGTATGGACAAAAGAAGCCTACGAGCTAAATTATCTAGCGGAATTTGTTGATCTCAGACCTTTAACGACTAGAGAGAAAGAATATGGACTTGGTAGGAACTGCACCCTGTTCGATACCGTTCGTCATTGGGCGTATGCTGCGATTAGAGAGCATCGAGGGAAGACTTGGGAGCAATGGTATAACTCAGTGCTCAAACATGCTCAAAACGTTAATATGATGTTTTCACGGCCATTACCCTATTCAGAAATCAAAGCAACTGCTAAAAGCATCGCAAAATACTGCTGGAAGCATGACGCATACCACTATCACGAGTTTGTTTATCGTCAATCAGTTAAGGGAAGTAAAGGCGGTAAAATTAGCAACTCTTCGAAAGGTGGTGTAGCACGTTCGCTTAAATATCAAGACAAAAGAACTAAAGCTTTAGAACTTAAAGCTCTAAAGCTTGCTAATAAAGAAATAGCGATACAATTGGGCGTATCAGACAGGACTATAAGAAACTGGCTTAAGCTATGATTCCTTGAGATATTCTTGCAATATCTGCGTCCAAGTCCTTGATAGCTTGTTTAGGCAAAGCCTTTTTCTTCATTCTTTCGACATCTCCGTCTAAAACAGCATTAACCATGTTGATTGAGATATCTATATTCTGTTTATGGAATTCAGAGACAATAGCAGCTCTCTCTAGTCCACGCTCTGCAAACTCTTCGATTCTCTTGCAGTTACCTATAAATTTAGGTTCAAACATTGTGAATGACAGCATAACAAGTTCCTTTTTTATACGCTAAATGAGTAATAAATATGGGGCTCATTTTTTTTAAAAAAAGCGGAAAGTGCAAGCCTAAATCAGATAACAGCCTTTTTTTAGTTTTGATGCATAGTGCTGGCTTTTCTATAGCATTGTAGTTAAGTCTTTTATAGTTCTTGCTTAGGCTATTCGCCGTCTAGTTACTTTCGATAATTATGTGCTGTGCATTAAACAGTACATCGTCGGTTTTGTATATTGCTATGCTTCTATCTTCAGTGATTTCGATGAACGTATATTTGTCGTTGAAGTATCGAATCTTATATTCCTGATCTTTGCCGTAATCTTCTTCAATTCTACTCTCAACGTACTCGTAGTTAGCAAGTCTTTCTGGTGTCGGTATCTTATACAGGTTTAGGTATATGTTCCCCAGATTCAATACTGTATAGATGAGCATTGTAGCTGGCGTTGCAATCATGAGTATCTCTCTGAATACCTTAAATGGTGTTATTTCTACGGGTTCTAGTACCCGCGATTGTTTATTGAAGAGCCACAAGTACTTTAGAGAAAATGCCAGCCCCGCTAACATCATAGAACTTATTGCGATCATGACTAATAGCGCATCTTTGAATGGTCCACTATGCATAAACAAGGCTGCTGTTGAAACTGAGTAGGAAAATATTAGTACTGGAATAGCATTTTCTGGAGTATATTCTTTATCTTTATTTTTGACTGCCTTTTCTAAGTCACCTATTAGTGGCATTGCCATCAAAGTTGTAAGGTAAAATCTATACATAATGTAAGAAGCTAGTACAGTGAGAGTTACTAAAGCTCCATCTGCAGCTAGTTGCGAGACAGAGAAAAACCTCAAATAAGTTAAATCTATTTTTGACAATTCAATAGTTTGTATCGCTGCCCCCATTCCCGATATTATTATTAAAATAAAAGGAATATTTTCTTTAGTTATATTTAACCCCTTTATCCAAGTATTTTTATCGGAAATACTATCTATAAAACTGACATTCTGAGTTTTTTCTAACTCGTTTCTCTTATCATTTTTACTGTTATCTTCCACTATTTGTTCCTTAAATACTGCGTAACTGTAATTTGTTTTATTTGTATACAAGGAAAGTATCATAAATATAATTATTCTTTTCTAAATTATTGTATTATTTAATAGCCAGCATATACCGTGGGTACAATATTCACTGCGTTACTATTGACCCAAGGCATACTGGTAAGGGGAAACCCCTTAACCCCAACCCCTCACAAAAAGCCGTGAGGGTAAAAAATAACTGCTAAAGCGAGGTTCAAATGGCAAGGACGAAATGGCTAAAAATACGAGTCTCTGATGATGAAGTCTTAGACATTAAAAAGCGTGCAGGCAGACACGATATGTCTAACTACATTCGTAGATTGATACTTGATCAACCGATAGCCGCGCCTGAATCCGAGCCCAAAAAAATAGTACACACTGCCGATCCTGAATTGGTGCGAGCCGTTAATCGTATTGGCATTAACATCAACCAAATCGCCAAGCAGATTAACACAGGGCAAGAAGTCGGTAACTTAGTACTAATTGCCTTACTCAACTTGCAAACCTCGCTAGATAAAGCACTAGCATCGAGTATGCCCGATGATCGTTAAATTCTTCACACATGGCACTGGTAGCAGTAAAGGCGTGTTTGATTACTTGCTCAAAGACAACCAGCAGCCAGAGGGCAAACGGCTCGATGCCGAAGTATTGAGGGGCGACGTAGACAACCAAGCCTTGCTCATTGATAGCCTAGACTTCAAGCAAAAATACACCAGTGGTTGCTTATCGTTTACCGAGACAGCCGACCAAGTTACTGCAGAACAGAAAAACGCTTTAATGGACGGCTTTGAGGAAACCATTCGAGCAGGGCTAGACGTTGATAGAGTAAGCGTGAGCTGGATTGAGCATCGAGATAAAGGACGGTTAGAGCTGAACTTTGTCTTTACCAATGTAGATTTAGAGCATGGCAGAGCGTTTCAGCCCTATGTCCACTACCAAGATAAGCGCCGCGTCAACGCATGGAAAGACATGCAAAATATTGAACATGGTTTTACCGACCCCAATGACCCCGCCAACAAGCGATTAATGGCGCAGCGTGACAATTTACCAAGAGACGTTAAAGACGCGAGACAAGCCATTACTGACGGTCTACAAGTATTAGTGGTTGAAGGCGTTATAACCAGTCGTGACGACGTTATTCAAGCCCTCACTGATGGTGGCTTTGAGATCGCACGAGAGACAGACAAAGCAATCAGTATCAAAAACCCAGATCCCAAAGCAAAACGAAATATCAGGCTAACAGGCGGATTATATGAGCGAGATTTTAAGTTTAGCCCAGAAGTTCAGAACACAGTCAGAGAAGCAAGCGAAGACTATCGAGCAGGAAGTAGAGAACGCTACGACGCAGCTAAACAGCTTTATGACAGCGAAATTACAAGAAAGCGAGACTATCATCAAGCAAGGCATGACAAACCTAGACACGAGCAACGAGCAGCTGCTCACGATGTTAGTAACGCATCAAACCGATATGTCTACAGCCCTCGAAACTTATATGAGCAGCGTCCAAGCCCATACCACCGAGCATTTAAACCAGTTCGCAGAAGACATAGAGAAGACGATAGAAGCCTATACACAGCACATAGCGTATCTGATAGAGCAGCGAGAAGACAGAATAGCGCAAGTTATCAAGTCAGAGATGAAAAAATGGGCGATAGTAGCCGGTTTGAGCGCACTCGCGATGCTGGTGTTGGGAATAATCATAGGGACAATGCTGTTCAACACGTTCTCAAAACCGACACAGCCTATGCCACAACCGAAGACGCTATCGCAGACGCAGCAGCCCATCAACTATGGACAGAAATAACTCATGGACAAGAGACTACTAGAGCAAGTGCAGCAAGCGATGCAAGCACAGCAGGATACGATCAAACGCCAAGAGCAAATGCTAGACGACCAAGAGAGATACATGGAGCAGATGCTCGACAAGAAAGATCAAGATATAGCGGAATTGACAGCCTCATTGAACAGATTGGCACGAACGAAGACGCAAGAATTAGAGCGCTTACCGACGTTGTTCAAGGAGTTGCAAGCTTCAATGACAGAACAAACGATGGTATTCAATGGATGGGTGGCATATCGGAAAGAGCACGTAACAACGCAAGCATTATTGATAAGCGAGTTATTGGCTTTAGGAAAAGTACAAATTCAACTCGTAGAGCAGTTAAAGACGTATCAGAGTACGATAACACCGCCCGACTATCTCAAGAGCGATACGACGCAGCTAGACAGCGATACCGTGAAGTTAGAAAGCGAATTGAAGGAATTAGTGAGCGCACAGATCAAAATAGAGCAATCACAAACGAAAATAACCGGATCGCAGACGGCAATACAAGCGGAATTGAAGGAATTAAACACGTTGCGGGACAAATTAGAGACGTAATCAAAGCCAAAGAGCAAGAGCTTGCTAGAGCGCCCACAAGGTCACGATCTGCAAGTATGGGTCGATAGCTAAGGCGGAAAAGAATACTGTAAACACTGAGATATAGGTGATGGTTCGATGTCTCTACATTGCACTGCACAAAGTTCATGACATCTTCTGTAACTACTTAAAAAAAACCTATCTTTGATAGGTTTTTTTTAAGTAGTTCTATATTTCTACAGTCCACTGAACCTTAATTCTTACTCTTACTCTTACTCTTACTCTTACTCTTACTCTTACTCTTACTC
>NZ_JBQQES010000019.1:0-5306 GCF_052259005.1 Psychrobacter sp. 1Y10
AAGACTTCAAGCAAGATTAAACTGAAGAGTTTGATCATGGCTCAGATTGAACGCTGGCGGCAGGCTTAACACATGCAAGTCGAGCGGAAACGATACCAGCTTGCTGGTAGGCGTCGAGCGGCGGACGGGTGAGTAACACTTAGGAATCTACCTAGTAGTGGGGGATAGCTCGGGGAAACTCGAATTAATACCGCATACGACCTACGGGAGAAAGGGGGCAGTTTACTGCTCTCGCTATTAGATGAGCCTAAGTCGGATTAGCTAGATGGTGGGGTAAAGGCCTACCATGGCGACGATCTGTAGCTGGTCTGAGAGGATGATCAGCCACACCGGGACTGAGACACGGCCCGGACTCCTACGGGAGGCAGCAGTGGGGAATATTGGACAATGGGGGCAACCCTGATCCAGCCATGCCGCGTGTGTGAAGAAGGCCTTTTGGTTGTAAAGCACTTTAAGCAGTGAAGAAGACTCTATGGTTAATACCCATAGACGATGACATTAGCTGCAGAATAAGCACCGGCTAACTCTGTGCCAGCAGCCGCGGTAATACAGAGGGTGCAAGCGTTAATCGGAATTACTGGGCGTAAAGCGAGCGTAGGTGGCTTGATAAGTCAGATGTGAAATCCCCGGGCTTAACCTGGGAACTGCATCTGATACTGTTAAGCTAGAGTAGGTGAGAGGGAAGTAGAATTTCAGGTGTAGCGGTGAAATGCGTAGAGATCTGAAGGAATACCGATGGCGAAGGCAGCTTCCTGGCATCATACTGACACTGAGGCTCGAAAGCGTGGGTAGCAAACAGGATTAGATACCCTGGTAGTCCACGCCGTAAACGATGTCTACTAGTCGTTGGGTCCCTTGAGGACTTAGTGACGCAGCTAACGCAATAAGTAGACCGCCTGGGGAGTACGGCCGCAAGGTTAAAACTCAAATGAATTGACGGGGGCCCGCACAAGCGGTGGAGCATGTGGTTTAATTCGATGCAACGCGAAGAACCTTACCTGGTCTTGACATATCTAGAATCCTGCAGAGATGCGGGAGTGCCTTCGGGAATTAGAATACAGGTGCTGCATGGCTGTCGTCAGCTCGTGTCGTGAGATGTTGGGTTAAGTCCCGCAACGAGCGCAACCCTTTTCCTTAGTTACCAGCGGTTTGGCCGGGAACTCTAAGGATACTGCCAGTGACAAACTGGAGGAAGGCGGGGACGACGTCAAGTCATCATGGCCCTTACGACCAGGGCTACACACGTGCTACAATGGTAGGTACAGAGGGCAGCTACACAGCGATGTGATGCGAATCTCAAAAAGCCTATCGTAGTCCAGATTGGAGTCTGCAACTCGACTCCATGAAGTAGGAATCGCTAGTAATCGCGGATCAGAATGCCGCGGTGAATACGTTCCCGGGCCTTGTACACACCGCCCGTCACACCATGGGAGTTGATTGCACCAGAAGTGGATAGCCGAACCTTTTAGGACGGCGTTCACCACGGTGTGGTTGATGACTGGGGTGAAGTCGTAACAAGGTAGCCGTAGGGGAACCTGCGGCTGGATCACCTCCTTATAGACGGCATTCACTTGGCAAGAATTCACAACAAGTTGTTCTTTAGTTTTAAGCTAGTTTACTAGTTAGAGGTATATGCCTCGTACAGGCCTGTAGCTCAGCTGGTTAGAGCACCGTGTTGATAACGCGGGGGTCGGCAGTTCAAGTCTGCCCAGGCCTACCACTATTAACGTAGGTGATAAAGCCCTTAGCAATTTGCCTTTAAGCAAATTACTCTTGCGCTTGGATCAAAGCAATGCTTTGATTGTATCCTCGCTCAGGGGCCATAGCTCAGTTGGTAGAGCGCCTGCCTTGCACGCAGGAGGTCAACGGTTCGACTCCGTTTGGCTCCACCATCAGTAGACAGCGATGCAATAAGTATTAAATAGAAACGAATGATTCGCTTACCTTGCGTAAGACTGATTATTTCTTTCTGTTTTATACAGAACTTACTACTCGACGAGAGAGTAAGAACTATTTAAAAACATAGATATGAGTCTGGGTTAAGAGTGACATGTTCACGTGTCACTTTTAACCTTAATAATCAACCTTTTAACGACATTGTTTGTTATCCCAAGGGTTGATTATTAAAAAAGTAAAGAGAACTGAATCAAGCGTAAACATAGGTGATATCGTTATAATTGCTGACAAAGACCCTTTGGGGTTGTATGGTCAAGTAATTAAGCGCACATGGTGGATGCCTTGGCAGTCAGAGGCGATGAAAGACGTGACAGCCTGCGATAAGCTTCGGGGAGGCGGCAATATCCTGTGATCCGGAGATTTCTGAATGGGGAAACCCACTTACCATAAGGTAGGTATCCTAATTTATTAGGAAGCGAACGAGGGGAAGTGAAACATCTCAGTACCCTTAGGAAAAGACATCAAATGAGATTCCCCAAGTAGCGGCGAGCGAACGGGGAGAAGCCGATTGATATTAGAATAGAAGAACAGTGTGGGAAAGCTGGCCATAGTGGGTGATAGCCCCGTATTTTAAATTCTAGTGTTGACATATTAAGTAGAGCGGGACACGAGAAATCCTGTTTGAAGATGGGGGGACCATCCTCCAAGGCTAAATACTCCTGACTGACCGATAGTGAACCAGTACCGTGAGGGAAAGGCGAAAAGAACCCCTGTGAGGGGAGTGAAATAGAACCTGAAACCGTGTGCGTACAAGCAGTGGGAGCCATCTTGCATGGTGACCGCGTACCTTTTGTATAATGGGTCAGCGACTTATATTCTGTAGCGAGGTTAACCGTTTTGGGGAGCCGTAGGGAAACCGAGTCTTAATAGGGCGACTAGTTGCAGGGTATAGACCCGAAACCGAGTGATCTATCCATGAGCAGGTTGAAAGTGCCGTAACAGGCACCGGAGGACCGAACCCACTGTCGTTGAAAAGCCAGGGGATGACTTGTGGATAGGGGTGAAAGGCTAATCAAACTCGGTGATAGCTGGTTCTCCCCGAAAGCTATTTAGGTAGCGCCTCGGACGAACACCATTGGGGGTAGAGCACTGTTTCGGCTAGGGGGTCATACCGACTTACCAAACCGATGCAAACTCCGAATACCGATGAGTGATATCCGGGAGACACACAGTGGGTGCTAACGTCCATTGTGGAGAGGGAAACAACCCAGACCGCCAGCTAAGGCCCCAAATTCCTAGTTAAGTGGGAAACGAGGTGGGAAGGCATAGACAGCTAGGAGGTTGGCTTAGAAGCAGCCATCCTTTAAAGAAAGCGTAATAGCTCACTAGT
The DNA here is from genome assembly GCF_052259005.1 of Psychrobacter sp. 1Y10. Taxonomy (NCBI): domain Bacteria; kingdom Pseudomonadati; phylum Pseudomonadota; class Gammaproteobacteria; order Moraxellales; family Moraxellaceae; genus Psychrobacter; species Psychrobacter sp. 1Y10. Next base: position 3,287 of record NZ_JBQQES010000019.1, read on the forward strand.
CGAGTCGGCCCGCGCGGAAGATGTAACGGGGCTCAAACTAGGAGCCGAAGCTGCGGATTTGAATTTGTTTTCAAGTGGTAGGGGAGCGTTGTGTAAGCCTGAGAAGGTGCATTGTAAAGTGTGCTGGAGGTATCACAAGAGCGAATGCTGACGTGAGTAACGATAATGGGTGTGAAAAGCATCCACGCCGGAAGATCAAGGGTTCCAGTCCAACGTTAATCGGGGCTGGGTGAGTCGACCCCTAAGGCGAGGCCGAAAGGCGTAGTCGATGGGAAATCGGTTAATATTCCGATACTTGTTTATGATGCGATGGAGGGACGGAGAAGGTTATGTCAGCCTAGTGATGGTTATCTAGGTGAAAGGATGTAGGTTTATAGCTTAGGTAAATCCGGGCTATTATATACCGAGATCTGATAGCAAGTCCTACTTGTAGGACGAAGTGGCAAATACCAGGCTTCCAGGAAAAGCTTCTAAGCGATAGTCATAAACGAATCGTACCCTAAACCGACACAGGTGATCAGGTAGAGAATACCAAGGCGCTTGAGAGAACTCTGCTGAAGGAACTAGGCAAAATGGTACCGTAACTTCGGGAGAAGGTACGCTGTTGATGGTGATAGGACTTGCTCCTTGAGCTGTTGGCAGTCGCAGATACCAGGCTGCTGCAACTGTTTATTAAAAACACAGCACTCTGCAAACACGAAAGTGGACGTATAGGGTGTGATGTCTGCCCGGTGCTGGAAGGTTAATTGATGGGCTTAGCGTAAGCGAAGGTCTTGATCGAAGCCCCAGTAAACGGCGGCCGTAACTATAACGGTCCTAAGGTAGCGAAATTCCTTGTCGGGTAAGTTCCGACCTGCACGAATGACATAATGATGGCAGCGCTGTCTCCAGCAGAGACTCAGTGAAATCGAAATCGCAGTGAAGATGCTGTGTACCCGCGGCTAGACGGAAAGACCCCGTGAACCTTTACTACAGCTTTACATTGAACTTTGACCTGACTTGTGCAGGATAGGTGGGAGGCTTTGAAACCGAGACGCTAGTCTTGGTGGAGCCAATCTTGAAATACCACCCTGGTCATGTTGGGGTTCTAACTCAGGTATAACAATACCGAGGACAATGTATGGTGGGTAGTTTGACTGGGGCGGTCTCCTCCTAAAGAGTAACGGAGGAGTACGAAGGTGCGCTCAGAACGGTCGGAAATCGTTCATAGAGTATAAAGGCAAAAGCGCGCTTAACTGCGAGACCCACAAGTCGAGCAGGTACGAAAGTAGGTCTTAGTGATCCGGTGGTTCTGTATGGAAGGGCCATCGCTCAACGGATAAAAGGTACTCTGGGGATAACAGGCTGATACCGCCCAAGAGTTCATATCGACGGCGGTGTTTGGCACCTCGATGTCGGCTCATCTCATCCTAGGGCTGAAGCAGGTCCTAAGGGTATGGCTGTTCGCCATTTAAAGAGGTACGCGAGCTGGGTTTAGAACGTCGTGAGACAGTTCGGTCCCTATCTACCGTGGGCGTTGGAAATTTGAGAGGATCTGCTCCTAGTACGAGAGGACCAGAGTGGACGAACCACTGGTGTTCGGGTTGTCATGCCAATGGCATTGCCCGGTAGCTACGTTCGGATGGGATAACCGCTGAAAGCATCTAAGCGGGAAGCCCACCTCAAGATTAGATTTCCCTAAAGAGCCGTTCAAGACTAGGACGTTGATAGGCAGGGTGTGGAAGCACAGCGATGTGTGTAGCTAACCTGTACTAATTGCTCGTTTGGCTTGACCATACAACACCCAAGTGGTTTGTAGCAAGCATTATATCGATATCACCTTTATCCTTGATTCAGTTAGGATAGTGATACTTAGTCAAATAAGTAAAACAACACAGACTCATATCTAACCCCCTTTGCTGACGACAATAGCATGATGGCACCACCTGATCCCTTCCCGAACTCAGAAGTGAAACATCATCGCGCCAATGGTAGTGTGGCTCCGGCCATGTGAGAGTAGGTCATCGTCAGCTCTCTATTC
>NZ_JBQQES010000020.1:0-2008 GCF_052259005.1 Psychrobacter sp. 1Y10
ATTATGATAATTTAATCCTGTCAGGCATTGCTGCCTGACTAAAGTAAATCAGCCTCCGATAAAGTCGGGGCGGTTCACCTAAACTGGTCTCACAATCTTGTCATATCTCTGAACGTTATATTCATCTGTTGTTTCAAGACCTACCTTACTCGTTTTCAGGATGGGTCAAACTGACCAGGTTACTGGCTGCAAACAAACTATTAACCAAAGCCAATTATAGCTCTGTTGCTGAGGTTGCTTATCAAGTTGGTTTTACCGATCAAAGCTACTTTTCACGTATTTACAAACAACACTTTGGCTTCTCACCCAAAGATACACCTTTTAATGACGCCAAGCCCTATGAGCACAGAGCGAATACTAATTAAATCATACTAGCGTACTAATACCACCTACAAGCTTATGCTCTTAATAAATAAAGTCTGACTTCCATTATTGATACGATTGTTTATCGGCAGTTTTACTTATCGATGTGCACGACTAATAACTAAGTTTTTTAAGAGTCCAATTAGCCCTACCGTTTATTCCTAAATGGAATAACTACATGATAACTCGGTGTTAGACCTTATTCCAAAAATCAGGATAATCACTCCTTTGTTATTCATTTTTTGATTTCTTAGGAGTTTGTAATGCAGTTATTGTTACTAGTGGCTGTTTTTGTCGCATTACTATATGGCTTGTGGCGTTATCACCGTCAGAGTGATTCGTTAAGTCGTAGTGTTTTCCTAGGTTTATTTGTCGGCGTAGGTTTTGGTTTGGCGCTTTCAGCGCTTAATATTGATACCAGTAATTTTTTACCCTGGGTAAACATTGTCGGGAATGGCTATGTCAATTTGCTGAAGATGATTGCAATGCCCTTGGTATTCATTTCAATCTTGGCAGCCATCGCTCGTTTAGAAAAAGCGTCCATGATTGGCTCTATGAGCTTCTGGATTATTGGCACCTTACTAATTACGACAGGGCTTGCTGCTTTAGACGGCGCGATTATTGCCAACTTATTTACTCTTGATGCCAGCTCTATTGTTGCTGGTCAAGCAGAAATTGAGCGTGGACAAAGCATGGTTGAGAGCAGCACTCAAGTCTCTGACCTGACCATTCCAGGATTAATTTTAAGCTTCATTCCCACTAGTATCGGCGCGACATTTGCAGGCTTACAAAGCACTTCGATGATATCTGCTGTGGTCATTGCCAGTTTATTAGGGATAGCCGCTTTAACGGTTAATGCAAAAGAACCTGAAAAAGGTGCGGTAATCATTCGCGGTATCGGCATATTGCAAAGTTGGGTGATGGCACTGGTACGTTTTATTATCCGTTTGACTCCTTATGGCGTTTTTGCCTTAATGATTAAAGTCATTGTCACTACCGATGCCAGTGCAGTTTGGCAATTAGCAAAATTCCTCCTTGCCTCCTACGTTGCCCTATTCATTGTATTGATTATGCATGCACTTATCATTTTATTAACCGGGCGCTCACCCATCAAACACTTTAGAAAAATTGCGCCTGTACTTACATTTGCTTTTACCTCACGTAGTTCAGCAGCGTCTATTCCTTTAAATATTGATGTGCAAATTAATAAGCTTGGTATTGCTAAACCTATTGCGAATTTTTCAGCATCGTTTGGCGCGACCATTGGTCAAAATGGTTGTGCTGGCGTTTATCCTGCCATGCTGGCTGTGATGATTGCACCGACTATGGGACTTAACCCTTGGTCGATAGGATTTATAGCTTCCGTCATTGGCGTCTCTATGATTGCCTCTTTTGGTGTTGCAGGAGTTGGTGGCGGAGCGACATTTGCAGCTATTATCGTGTTATCAACCTTGGGGATGCCGCTAGAGCTCGCTGGTTTGTTGATATCTATTGAACCATTAATCGATATGATGCGTACTTTAGTCAATGTTAGTGGCTCAATTACTTCTGGTGTCGTTGGTAATCGTATGACCCCTGCCGTCAAATCCGTACACATAAACTTGGGAGATTTTAATTACGCAGCCTGACGATAATAATCAAACCA
>NZ_JBQQES010000021.1:0-1848 GCF_052259005.1 Psychrobacter sp. 1Y10
TTTAACCAAGCAGCACCAAAGAGATCGCTGGGAACGCAACCAGAATAACCAAGCGAATGACATCAGAGACAATAAACGGTGCCACTCCACGAAACATATCAGATAGTTTGATATGCGGGGCCATCGCCTTAATTACAAAGATATTCATCCCCATGGGCGGCGTGATAAGACCAAGCTCCACCGTCAACACTGCAATAATCCCAAACCACACCGGATCAAACCCAAGGGCCAAGATAATTGGGAACACCACGGGAATAGTGATCACCAGCATCGCAAGGGCATCCATAAACAACCCAAGTAAAAAGTACATAAACAAAATACAGATTAAAACAATCATCGGACTGACCGCAAGTCCCCCAATCCACGTCGCTAACGAATAAGACAGGCGAGAGACTGAGACAAAGTAGCCAAGTGCCTCTGCCCCAAGTAGCATAAAGAACACCACCGCAGACAACGCCAAGGTTTCAATCAATGACTGCTTTAGTCCCTCCATACGCATGCCTTTGACAGCAGCATAGGCCCAAGAAACAAACGCCCCAACTGCAGCCCCCTCTGTTGGGGTGAACAGACCAAAGAAAATACCGGCGATGATCACAATAAAGATAAAGGTGAACGGTATCAATCCTGTCAATGAGAGTAGCTTGGCCTTCCAAGAGGTTGACTCGCCGCGCTGAGCCAAGTGCGGTTTCCAGCGCACCATGATCATGACAGTGATCGAGTACATGAGCATGCCAAGCATGCCGGGCAAGAAGCCTGCGATAAACATGTCACCAACGGACTGCTGGGTTAGGATGGCATAAACCAGTAAGGCGATACTGGGCGGGATCATAATGCCAAGCGTACCGCCCGCAGCCAAGATGCCACAAGCAAAGCCTGGCTGATAGCCGTATTTCTCCATTTGCGGCAGGGCCACTTTGGTCATAGTGGAGGCAGTGGCTAAAGAAGAACCTGAAATGGAGGCAAAGATGCCGGAGGAGCCGATACCAGCGATACCAAGACTGCCTCTGACACCGCCAAAGATGGTACGGGTAGCTTCAAAGAGTTTGCCGGCCATCCCTGAGTGAGTGGCAAAGACGCCCATTAAAATAAATAAAGGTATGGCGCTAAAGTCGTACTTTGCTAAGACGTCGACGGGGATGTCTTTGAGCATCTGCAAAGCGCCACCGGCTGAGGTAACAGCGCCAAAGCCAACCAGGCCAACACCAAGCATGGCAAGAGCAACTGGGACACGTATGACAACCAATAGAATCATGACCAATAGGCCGATGGCGCCAATCATTTCTGGACTCATGCGCCTGTCTCCTCGGCGTCAAAGAATTCGCCTGTTTTAAAGATGTTGATGGATTCGATTAGGGAGCGTATGGCCAGCAGTAAACTTAAGAAGGCGCTGATGGCGTAGATGGGCATCATGGAGATGCGCAAATCTTGGGTGACTTTGCCAAATTCGATGGCGTCGATGGCGCTTTCATACAGTCCCCAAGTAAAGACGAGACCGATGACAAAAAAACCTATCATGAACACGCCCATCATGTAGCCTTTAAGGGCTTGTGACATCTTTTGGGTGAAGACGTCGACGATGATCTGTGAGCGCTCGACGAAGGCGGCAAAGGCGGCCAGTAGCGCAAATAACATGAAGTAGGAGACGATCTCGACGCTACCTTTGACAGTAAAACCAAACTCGCCGCCCGTAAGCTTGAAGACATAGCGGGCAATGACATCAAGCATAGTGGTTAAGACAATGATGATTAGGCTGATGCCGCCAATAAACTGGCACAGCCTTGAGATGAGAGTGCTGAGGTTGACTAAAAATGCCATGGGAGATTGCCTTTAATAGGTTAGACTTTACAG
>NZ_JBQQES010000022.1:0-1522 GCF_052259005.1 Psychrobacter sp. 1Y10
CTCCGGCCATGTGAGAGTAGGTCATCGTCAGCTCTCTATTCCTAAAAAGCCCCCACAACAACGTTGTGGGGGCTTTTTTTAGCTTCATTTTATCTAAAATTACTATGTGTAGTATTCCACAAACACTATTTAATCATAATTAAATTTTGTAGTTACTAACGTTACTATATTTTATCAGATAATCAGTATATTGACTCAAAATGATTTGACTTATATCATTATAGCTGATAATTTCAAATGTAATCTTTATCTATAAGTAATAATTGCTTTACGATGTGATAAAAAGTATTGTTTATGTATATACTTAAAATATAGCTTCAAATCTATTATATTTTAAGTTTTATATAATTATTCACTCGAAATTCTTTCTTTCCATATAATTATCAAAAGGAATTGATAATGAAGTTAGCTCCTCTTTTTTCAATAGGTGCCTTAGCGGCCATGAGTATCATAGGCTGTTCTAATCAAACATCTGAAAGTACTGATGCTTCATCAGCTTCTTCCAAAGAAACCACTGTTTTGCGCTTCTCGCATTTTTGGCCAGCCACTTCTTCTATCAGCAAGGAAGTATTTGAACCTTGGGCCAAACAGATTGAAACTGATTCTGATGGTCGATTAAAAGTCGAGCTCTACCCCTCAGCAGGTCTTGCTAAAGCTGATGTCACTTATGAGTCTGCTGCAAAGGGTACAATCGATATAGGTTCTCAAGCACATGGTTATACCAATGGTCGTTTTCCTTTAACTCAAATTACTGAGCTTCCTGGTTTGTCTAATTCGGCTACTCAGATGGGTTGTATGCTACAAACTTTATATGATGATGGTACGCTTGCTGGTGAATATGAAGATTCACATCTGTTATTCATGTATGGTGCTGGACCTGGTTCTCTACATACTACTGATAAATTAATCCGTACACCTGAAGATATGAAAGGCATGCGCATTCGCAGACCTTCAGCAGTCGCTGGTGACATTATTGAAAGCGCAGGTGCTTCACCTGTCGGCTTACCCGCTAACGACATGTATACTTCTTTACAGAGAGGTGTTGTGGACGGACTTAGTTTCCCATGGGAAGCAGTCACAGCTTTTAAGATTGATGAAATAACGAAGTATCATACTAACATTCCTTTTTATAGTTCAGCACTTATGGTTACTATGAATAAAGATAAGTATGAAAGTTTACCTGATGATTTAAAACAGGTACTTGACAATAACTCAGGTATGGCGCTTGCTAACAAAGTCGGTGAAGTTTTTGATAAGCATGATGAGATGGCCATACAAGCAGCTAAAGACAAAGGCGATGAAATCGTTGAAATACCCGATCCTCTAAACGACCCTGACTGGAAAGGTCCTCTATTAGACGGTACTAAGAAATATTTGGCCGACGTCAATGCTTTAGGTTTGGATGCCGATGGCGTATATGAGAAAGCCAAAGCTGCCAGCGCTGCCTGTAAAGTCTAACCTATTAAAGGCAATCTCCCATGGCATTTTTAGTCAACCTCAGCACTCTCATCTCAAGGCTGTG
>NZ_JBQQES010000023.1:0-1309 GCF_052259005.1 Psychrobacter sp. 1Y10
TGAACCGCCCCGGGATTGTCGGAGACTCAACATTCTGAGAGAATACAACGATGAAAACACGACACTACACCCCCGAGATTAAAGACCGCGCCGTTCGCATGCTGATTGAAGCATTAAGCGACTATCCCTCCACCTGGTCAGCTATTCAAGCAATTGCACCTAAGATTGGCTGTACGCCTGAAACCCTGCGGTCATGGCATAAAAAGCACATAGATCAAACTATTCCTGCCTCAGTGCAAGCCCAAAGCCAAGAGCAACGTATTAAAGAGCTTGAACGCGAGAATAAAGAGCTCAAGCAAGCCAATGAGATTATACGTAAGGCTGCTGCTTTTTTCGCCCAGGCGGAGCTCGACCGCTGACTAAAATCATGATTCAATTCATCGACGATCATAAGAATAATTATGGGGTCGAGCTGATCTGTAGAGTATTACCGATTGCCCCATCAACCTATCACCGTGCTAAAGACTTGGAGAGCTACCCTGAAAAACGCTCACTGCGCAGTCAACATGACGACTTTTACATCAGCGAGATTAAACGTATCTGGCAGGACAGCAAATGCCGTTACGGTGCGCGTAAAGTATGGCAGCAGATGAAAGCTGACGGGTTAAAGGTTGCTCGTTGTACCATAGAGCGTTTAATGAGACAGCATGGCCTACAAGGTGTCTGGCGCGGTAAGGGTAAAATAACAACTCACAGCCGTGATGATCAAAAGCGTGCTGATGACCTAGTTAATCGTAACTTTAGCGCTCATCGCCCTAACCAGCTCTGGGTGGCAGACTTTACTTATATCAAGACGATAAGCGGCTGGGTGTATACCGCTTTTATTATTGATGTGTTTGCTCGCGCTATTGTGGGCTGGAAAGTATCTAATCGTATGAACACAGATATGGTGATGGCGGCGTTAAATCAAGCAATAGCAGATAGAAACTATCCCAAAGATGTGATTCATCACAGTGATCGAGGGGTTCAGTATTTATCCATTCGCTATACTGATAAAATGGCTGACTGCGGTGTGATTGCCTCTGTTGGCACTACAGGTGATTCATACGACAATGCACTGGCTGAGACGGTCAATGGGCTTTATAAGTCTGAGGTCATTCATTATTTGAAAGAGAGCTGGTCTGGTGTGAACGATGTTGAACTAGCAACCATTGAATGGGTCGATTGGTTTAACAAAACACGACTGCATAGCACGATTGGATATGTGTCACCTTTTGAATTTGAAAAGCGGTATTATGATAATTTAATCCTGTCAGGCATTGCTGCCTGACTAAAGTAAATCAGCCTCCGATAAAGTCGGGGCGGTTCA
>NZ_JBQQES010000024.1:0-1278 GCF_052259005.1 Psychrobacter sp. 1Y10
ATGACCCCTGCCGTCAAATCCGTACACATAAACTTGGGAGATTTTAATTACGCAGCCTGACGATAATAATCAAACCACACCTGTCTTGGTGATTTATAGCCCAAACCCTTTTGAATTCTAGTCTGATTGTAGTAAAGCTCGATGTATCTAATAATATCGTTGATCGCTGCAAATCTAGTCTTATAATCCTGATGATATACCAGCTCGTTCTTTAAAGTGCCCCAGAAGCTTTCTATTGGAGCGTTGTCGAAGCAATTACCTTTAGCGCTCATTGAACCTGTAAACTGATGCTGCTTAACGATCTTGTGGTAGGCATGGCTGCAATACTGGCTGCCTCTGTCAGAGTGAACGATTAGCCCTTTGTTTGGACGTTTATTCCTGATGGCCATGTTCAATGCGCGACAGACCAAATCTGCGGTCATGCGTTTGTTGATCGCATAGCCGACCAGCTCTTTGGTATATAAATCTTTGACTCCCGCTAAGTACAACCAGCCCTCATGTGTCCAGATATAAGTAATATCGCTTACCCATGCTTGGTTAGGACGACTGGTGTCAAACTTCTGATCGAGCACGTTTGGATAGACCAGTTTGTGATGATTAGAGTCAGTGGTGACTTTAAAGCGCTTATGACGACGACATTTAATGCCGTGTTCCTCTTTGATGCTTCTTACCATATATAGGCTAATGTCATGCCCTTGCTCGCTTAGATGAGCATGCAGTCGATCTACGCCATAACGTTCTTTCGTTTCATTGTGAGCGGCTTTAACCAGTAACTCGCACTGATTACGATGTACCTGCTGACAGCTGATATGACGACCTAGCCAGTCATAGTAGCTTGAGGGTTTAACCTGTAGTACGCGGCACATGCTACTAATGCTAAAGACTTGCTGGTTGTCTTTGATAAAGGCGTACTTGACTAGCTGTTTTTCGCGAAGTACGCCGTCGCCTTTTTTAGTATTTCGCGCTCCTCTTCAGCCACTTTAAGCTGCCGCTTGAGCTGCTTTATCTCTTTAAGAGCACTTATAAGATCAGGATCGTATTGAGCTGTTCCTACAAGTTTGCCTTGATTGGCTTTGTTATGCCAATTTGAGAGCGTTTGCATGGCAATGCCAAGCTGCTTTGCAGTCGCTGAAATATTGCCGTTATTGTCTGCTATCTTCTTAACGGCTTCTGCTTTAAATTCGTCACTGTAGGTTCTTACTTTCTTGGTCATGGTAAACTCCTGTCAATACGCTTAGTTTACCAAGTTTAGTTGTACGGTTTCTTCAGCATAGCTCA
>NZ_JBQQES010000025.1:0-800 GCF_052259005.1 Psychrobacter sp. 1Y10
ACCATTTCAGTACCGTCTTGTAACTGGATTGCGCCAGTGACGTCAGTGGTACGGAAGTAGAACTGTGGACGATAGCCGTTTAGGAATGGCGTATGACGACCACCTTCTTCTTTTGACAATACGTATACTTCAGCGTCAAACTTGGTATGCGGGGTGATTGAACCTGGCTTCGCTAGTACTTGGCCACGTTGTACGTCTTCACGCTTGGTACCACGTAGTAGGACGCCACAGTTTTCACCAGCACGACCTTCGTCTAGTAGTTTACGGAACATCTCGACACCAGTACAGGTGGTTTTTTGAGTGTCACGGATACCAACGATTTCGATCTCGTCACCAACTTTTACGATGCCTGATTCAACACGGCCGGTTACGACGGTACCACGACCTGAGATTGAGAATACGTCTTCGATTGGCATTAGGAATGCTTTGTCGACGTCACGCTCAGGCTCTGGGATGTAGCTGTCTAGAACTTCTAGTAGTTCTACGACTGCTGGTTGGCCGTATTTGCCTTCGTCGCCTTTTAGGGCTTGGGTGGCACTGCCTTTGATGATTGGGGTGTCGTCACCTGGGAAGTCGTAGTCGTTTAGAAGTTCACGAACTTCCATTTCAACCAGTTCTAGTAGCTCTTCGTCGTCGACTAAGTCGCATTTGTTCATGAAGACGATGATGTATGGAACGCCTACCTGACGTGATAGCAAGATGTGCTCACGGGTTTGTGGCATTGGGCCATCAGTTGCTGATACGACTAGGATTGCGCCGTCCATTTGAGCGGCACCAGTGATCATGTTTTTAACATAGTC
>NZ_JBQQES010000026.1:0-749 GCF_052259005.1 Psychrobacter sp. 1Y10
GGTGCCGGGCGAGCATCAGCGCGCAGGTGAGGTTCACCGCGAGCGCGCCGAGGCCGGTCAGCGTCAGCGGCAGGGCCGCCGGGGGAACGAAGTCTGCGAATTTCTCATAGGCGGCGTAGGCGGTCGCCAGGGCCGGCACGAGCAGGATGAACGCCATCGCGGTGCCGAGCCGCGCGCGGTTGCGCGCGCTCCAGGACAGGCCGGCGAAGATCAGCAGGTTGATCGCCGCGTCTTCCAGGAAATCGAGGCTGTCGGCGATGAGCGCCACGGATCCGATGGCGAGCGCCACCGCGATCTCGATGCCGAAATAGCCGAGGTTGAGCGCCGCCACGCGGGCGACGACCGGGCGCAGGGCGGGCGGCTCGGGACGGGCGGCGGGTTCAGCGGTCACGGGGCGCGTCATCGCCGAGTGCGGCGCGCCTGTCGAGCCGCTGTTGAGAAAACCCTGTCCGCGCCTCAAGAAAGTTCACGGATCTTGCGCCTTCGTCCGGGTGGATTCGGCGGCGCGATCGTGCGACGCGGTCTTGTTGAGCCGGCCGCGCCAGAGTTGCGACCGGCCGGAACCGGAGGTCTGCCGAGCCATGCTGCCCGAATTGCGCGTGCTCTATTTCGAGGATCTCGAGGTCGGGTTGTCGGAAACCCTCTCGAAGACCATCGCGTCCTCCGACGTCGTCGGATTCGCCGAGATCACCGGCGATCGCAACCCGATCCACCTGTCCGAGCACTTCGCCGCCCGCACGCCGTTCGGC
>NZ_JBQQES010000027.1:0-603 GCF_052259005.1 Psychrobacter sp. 1Y10
CCCGGAGGTGGACCGGCCGCAGGGGGAGGAGCGACCCCAGCCCGGCCGTCGCGGCAAATTCCGTGACCGCCGGATCGCCCGGATCGGCGGAGGCCGGGCCGACCCGATAGCGGAAGCCCCGGCCGGCCTCGTCCAGGCGCTCGACCAACGGCACCACCGCGCCGTCGTCGAGGCGCACGATCAGGCTGCCCGCCGGGGTGGCACGCCCGGCGGCCGGTTCGCTGCCCGCGAGCCCGCGCAGGAACCCGGAGAGCCGGTAGGTGTCGGGGCCGGTCAGCACCGCGTCGGCCGCGCAGAGCAGCTCGACGATGCCGTCCGGCCCGACCAGGGCGAACAGGTTGCCGCCGGCCAGCATGGCGGCCTCGCCGATCGATCCGAGCGCCCCGCCCCGGCGCAGGGTGACGTCGAGATGGGCGCCGCGCTGCAGCCGCCAGAGCGGCCCGGCGGGCAGGTCCGAAAGGGTCCGGCCGAGGCAGGCCGGGTAATCGACCAGGCCGTGGAGGGTGAGCGGCCCCGTTCCTTCCGCCCGCCACACCGCCGCCTCCCCGGGCCAGGGCTCCGCCGCGACCGCGAGGTATTGCAGCACCGTCGGGCTGCCGCGAT
>NZ_JBQQES010000028.1:0-586 GCF_052259005.1 Psychrobacter sp. 1Y10
GGCGGCCGACAACCGGCCGATCCTGCTTGAGGGGGTCACCGGTTCGGGCAAGACCGAGGTCTATTTCGAGGCGGTCGCGGCCTGTATCCGAACTGGGCGGCAGGCGCTGATCCTGATGCCCGAGATCGCCCTGACGGCGCAGTTCCTCGACCGGTTCGCCCAACGCTTCGGGGTCCGGCCGGCGGCCTGGCATTCCGGCATCGGCGGCAAGCGCCGCGAGCGCCTGCGGGCCGCGGTGGCGGCCGGCGAGGCTCTGGTGGTTGTCGGCGCCCGCTCGGCGCTGTTCCTGCCGTTCGCCCGCCTCGGCCTGATCGTGGTCGATGAGGAGCACGAGGCCGCCTACAAGCAGGAGGACGGCGTCCACTACCACGCCCGCGACATGGCGGTGGTGCGCGGGCGCTTGGAGGGCTGCCCGGTGGTGCTGGCCTCGGCGACGCCGTCGATCGAGACCCGGGTGAACGCGGCGCGCGGGCGCTACCGCCACGTGCTGCTGCCGGAGCGGTTCGGCGGACGACGCCTGCCCGACATCGCCGCCATCGACATGCGCAAGGACCAGCCCGAGCGGGGCCGCTTCCTCAGCCCGCCG
>NZ_JBQQES010000029.1:0-571 GCF_052259005.1 Psychrobacter sp. 1Y10
TCCTGCCAGGGCAGGTCGTCGAACGTCCGCCAATACCTGCTGTGCACCCGCACTGACGCACGCCCGCAGACCCGACAGCAGGCTTGGGCTGCCGTGGTTCGGGCAGTGATCAGCAACACGGACGTGTCCAGCGTCAGACCATCGACGTGCAGGCCGTCCGGGACCGACGGCACCGACGGGTTCGAGATCGGCATAGCGCTGCCCTCGGGCCACCACGTGAACCAACGCCCGAATCATCCCGCAGCACCGAAATTGCGGATGAACCAATGTTCAACGCTGTTTGACACGCTGAGTGGCGGGGTCACGTTCGCCGGTCATCAGTCGGGTTTCCCCGAGGCTTGTGGGATCCGCGTGTCCGGTCGGTCTCAAGGTGGCGCTGACAGGCGCCGGATAATCGGCAGCATCAACACGCTGGGCGGCACGGCCGGAACAGGAAAAATCGTTGCGGTCTGATCAGTCTTCACCCGCGGCAGCCGCTCGATCACGGTCCGCAGGTTCGGGATCGTCCGCGCCAGCGTCGACGCGAGGGTCTCGCCGGCCGTCTTCGCCATCACGTATTCCAGGGTGTCGC
>NZ_JBQQES010000030.1:0-561 GCF_052259005.1 Psychrobacter sp. 1Y10
CCTCGTGGGGCCGGGTCGCGGCCTTCCCCTCGGCCGCCCCGACCACCAGGGCCTCGTCGACCGTGGTGCGGCCAGCGGTGTCGAGCATCACCACGTCGAAGCCGCCGAGCCGGGCCGCCTCCATGGCGCGCTTGGCGATCTGCACCGCCGACTGGCCGGCCACGATCGGCAGGCTCTCGACGCCGACCTGCTTGGCCAGCACCGCCAGCTGCTCCATGGCGGCCGGGCGGCGGGTGTCGAGGGAGGCGAGCAGCACCCGTCGCTTCTCGCGCTCCGACAGGCGCCGGGCGATCTTGGCGGTGGTGGTGGTCTTGCCCGAGCCCTGGAGGCCGACCATCAGGATCGGCACCGGTGCCGGGGCGTTCAGGTCGATCACCTCGGCATCGGTGCCGAGCATCGCCACCAGCTCGTCGTTGACGATCTTGACGACCATCTGGCCGGGGGTGACCGACTTGAGCACGACGGCGCCGACCGCCTTCTCCTTCACCCGGTCGGTGAAGCCGCGCACGACCTCCAGGGCGACGTCGGCTTCCAGCAGGGCGCGGCGGACCTCGCGCATCG
>NZ_JBQQES010000031.1:0-559 GCF_052259005.1 Psychrobacter sp. 1Y10
TCCCCGCGGGAGCGTTATGTGCATCGCTATGCGCGCTTCGACTCTCTTTCCGATTCTCCGCGGCCTGGCTGCGGGTGCCCTCCTGGCGACGGCGGGGGCCGCCGCGGCCAAGGAGGTGCCGATCGGTCCGCATGTGACCAAGAACGGCCTCGAGGTCGCCGCCGTCTACCTGCAGCCGATCGAGATGGACCCGCCCGGCATGATGCGCGACGCCGCGCAGTCGGACCTGCATCTCGAGACCGACATCCGCGCCGCAAAGGACAACCGGAACGGCTTCGCGGAGGGCGACTGGGTGCCCGCCCTCGAAGTCCGGTTCGAGGCGGTGAAGCTCGACGGCGACAAGCCCACCGACCAGAAGGTCTCGGGCGCGCTCATGCCGATGGTCGCCAACGACGGCCCGCATTACGGCGACAACGTCAAGCTGTTCGGCCCCGGCCGCTACCGCCTGAAGGTCACGGTGGCGCCCCCCGGCAAGGACAGTCACTTCGGCCGCCACGTCGACAAGGAGACCGGGGTCGGCCCTTGGTTCGAGCCCTTCGACGTGACCCAGGACTTCACC
>NZ_JBQQES010000032.1:0-545 GCF_052259005.1 Psychrobacter sp. 1Y10
GGGGCGCTCAATGCAGGGTCGGATCCGCGTCCGGCGGCAGCGATACGACCTCGCTGAACGGGAATTCCAGAACGACGTCGCCGGCTTCGTCGGTGACCACCAGGCAGGCGGTCAGAAGCCTGGCCTGATCCCGGGCCTCGGCCAGGGCCGCACGGATCGTGTCCTGGGCCTTCTCCCAGGCCTGATCCGGATCGCGCAGAGCGACGCCGGTCGTATCGGTGATCACGTCGTCGCCGATCTGCGTGTGGAAGAAGTAGCGCGGCATGACCTTCAACCCCGGTGTCGACCGCTCCGGCAGAGCGGTAGGCTCCAGATGGGGATCGGAGCGGCCGCAATCAGCAGCCGTCCTAGCCGTTGGCGGCGCTCCGTGCCGAAGCATCGGGGACCGGCCGGAGGGTGTGCACGGTGGCGGAGGCGCCCCCCGTGCGGTGGAGCTTCTCCATGGCCATCAGCGGTCGCAATTCGGGCTCCGCGAAGTCCATCAGCCGGGCGTTGCGCCAGCGCGGCTTTCCGGCTCCACGACCGAACCAGCGCGGTCGCACCTC
>NZ_JBQQES010000033.1:0-531 GCF_052259005.1 Psychrobacter sp. 1Y10
TTGTTTCCCTCTCCACGACGGACGTTAGCACCCGCCGTGTGTCTCCCGAGCAGTACTCTCACGTATTCGGAGTTTGGTTGGGTTTGGTACCGCTGTGGGCGGCCCTAGCCCATCCAGTGCTCTACCCCGTGAGGTATTCACTCGAGGCGCTACCTAAATAGCTTTCGCGGAGAACCAGCTATTTCCGAGTTTGATTGGCCTTTCACCCCTAGCCACACGTCATCCAAGACCTTTTCAACGGGCACTGGTTCGGACCTCCAGTGGGTGTTACCCCACCTTCATCCTGCACATGGCTAGATCACTCGGTTTCGGGTCTAAAGCCACGAACTGAACGCCCTGTTCAGACTCGCTTTCGCTGCGCCTCCACCTATCGGCTTAAGCTCGCTCGTAACTTTAAGTCGCTGACCCATTATACAAAAGGTACGCGGTCACTCAGGACGAACCTTGAGCTCCCACTGTTTGTAAGCATCCGGTTTCAGGTGCTGTTTCACTCCCCTCGTCGGGGTGCTTTTCACCTTTCCCTCACGGTAC
>NZ_JBQQES010000034.1:0-520 GCF_052259005.1 Psychrobacter sp. 1Y10
AGGGTGGCCCGCAAAGCGGGTCGGGAGAGGGGAGCGACGATGTAGGACAGGGCGTCGCCCGTCAGGCCGGTCGCGCCCCTTCCTGAACCCGGGTTCCCCTCTCCCCACCCGGCCTGACGGCCGGCCCACCCTCCCCCGCAGAGGGGGGAGGGAATGCCAGCGCAACATCCGGTCCGGCCTGCAACCCCCACCCCTCCGACGCCGTTGTCAGCCCGGGCGGACCCCGCCCCGGAGGTCAGCGCATGGGGTTGCTCGAATCGGCGATCGGCGGCGTGCTCGGTCAGGTGTTCGGCGGCCAGAAGCAGGGGGCCGGCGGGATGTCGCCCCTGGTGAAGGCACTGCTGATGCTGCTGCTCGCCAAGGGCGCCAGCGGCGGTTTCGGCGACATCTTCGGGCGCGGCCATCAAGGTGAGCCGGGGCCCGAGGCCGACCGGTCCGGCGGCGCCGGCCCCTACGGGCGCGATCCGGGCCAGCACCCCGCCGATGCCGGCGGACGCGGCGACCCGGGCGATATCGGCGG
>NZ_JBQQES010000035.1:0-508 GCF_052259005.1 Psychrobacter sp. 1Y10
CAGCGCCAAGGCATCCACCGAATGCTCTTAAGGCACTTGATCGCTCTCGTGATCGATGTCCGTTTCTTTGCCACTCGATCCAGAGGATCCAGAGCAAAAATCTGACACGGTCACAAAAAGACCAGTGACAGAACCGTTTCCGATTCCGTCACCGTATGCTTGCCGAACATGACCGCCAGGGCTGACGCTTTCGCGCCCCCAACGGCCACATTCCCTCTTCACGATGTCACTGATGTCTTCGCCAAACGGCACAACCAACCGAACCTTGCGGCCCTCGCTGATCGTCTGCCGCGGCAAACTCATTCTCCAGGCCGGCTCGACGCGCACCCCGATGAGGAGTGGCGGAGCCCGGTGGCCCGGAACGAGAAAGAGAAACGAGGACGGCGTCCGTCCCGCAAAATGGGTTCTGACTGAACCCTGTATCCAATGACCTTCGATGGACGAACTGACGTTCGCTGCGATCCGGCAGAGCCGGACCCCATATCCAATGAAGAATCCTTAGAAAGGA
>NZ_JBQQES010000036.1:0-504 GCF_052259005.1 Psychrobacter sp. 1Y10
CGAGGCGCCTGAATTCGGGATGCTGTGACAGATCTTTCCCAATCTCGACGTCGGATTGACGGGGATTTCTGCAACCCACGCGTTGGACACGGTCTCATCAATCGTCCCACACCGTCATTGCGAGCGTAGCGAAGCAGCCCAGTGGTGCGCCACGGTTTCGGGATCTCGTGCTACCGCGGGTTGCTTCGCTGCGCTCGCAAGGACGGAGAAGGCGGCTGCGTGCCTGCAACCGGAAACCGGATGTGACCCCTGCGCCGCGCGCCCGCGAAACCATAATGCGCGCGCGCGAGGTCAGTCCCCGGTGCAAGCGCGGCCGGATCTTGACTCGGCCGCCACAATATCCGCCATCTCCGACCGCACGGGAGGTCGGCATGAGCATTTTCCAGGACGCCATCCTGCGGTTCGGCCGCACGATCATGTCGTATGCGGGCGATGCCGTCTTCCTCCAGGCGGCCGTCTCGGCCGCGGCCAACGTCATCGTGGCCGACGGCGATGTCGCCGAGG